>JAJXZK010000428.1 GCA_021780095.1 Acidobacteriota bacterium
AGAATGAGCTTCGGCATCTTAAGCGAGGGCACGATGCCAGAGATATCGAATCGATCCTGAAAGACCAACCACATGGGCAGCAGATGGATGTGCTGCTCGCGCTTGACCTGGTGCGTGAGCGACGGTTGCGGATCTTCAAGGATGAGGCCGGCGATGTTGGGCGAGGTTTGCGCGACATGCGCGGCGACGGCGGCTCCGAGACGGACGCCATAGACCACCACACGATCGGCCGGAATATGCCGAAGCCCCGCCAGGTAATGCAGGGCCGCGACGCCATTGGCGTAAGCCTTCTGCTGCGAGGGATGACCGGCCTGGCTGTTGCCGAATCCCTGATAGTCGAAGGCGAACACATTGATGCCGAGCGCATGAAACGCCTTGAGGGCCTCGGAGTTGTCTGGCAAATCCGTATGGCCGTCAGGGCAGAATAGAACCACGAAATTCGAAAGGGGCGCTGCTGGAGATGAAGATGGAATCCACCAACCATCCAATTGCTGCAGACCTTCTTCGGTGGTGTCGAAGCGAACGTCTGTGATGGGAAGTCCGCTGTTCGCGGCAATGGCCGCAACGCTGGGCTGCGTCTTTTTCGGCGGGGAAAAAGTGAACTGCCACTGGCCTTGATAGAAGAGAAGGCAGACCGTGAGATACAGTGCGACGCCGGCAACCGCCAGGACGATCAGGAGGGCTTTCACCAGCCAGCGTCCGCTCACGACTTCCGCGTGGTCGAGTTGACTGGATGGATCGCCGTATGCGGGAATGTTTCGGGTTTGTTGATCGCTTGCGGTCCCTGGCTTTTTGTTCGAGCGATGCAAATCCTGAGGTGTTCTAGCCACAAAATCGACTCTAGCATGCGAGAGTGGCCGAGGCCGCGATTCCTCCGCGCCGGAAGGCACGTCGCGGAACGGAATCCGATTCCGGTGACTGCCCGCCGGGACGACCGGGGGTCTACTTTAGTCTCAACAGGTGCTAGGAAAATCTTGTCAGTCGGTGGACGTCGAAGGCGGGCGCGTCGGTCGATATGCGATCGTCTAGGATGGGATCGCCGGCGCGTAAATGAACGGGAACCACTCCAGCCCAGATGGGGATCGCGTAATCCTCTTCGTCGTCGATGGGAGGACCGGTGCGCACCTTGGCGGAGACTTCTTCCATGGGCAATACCAGCACGCTGGTGGCCTTCAATTCCTGGTCGGTGGGGACCCGAGCTTCTTCCCAGCGGCCGGGAACAATGTGATTCGTAAAGCGACGCAGCGCTTCCATCTTCTCATCGCGGTCGAGAACCAGTTGTGCGGTCCCGAACACCACGACAGAGCGGTAGTTGATGGAGTGATGAAACGAGGAGCGGGCGAGCACCAGTCCGTCGACCAGCGTGACCGTCACGCAGACCTGGATGCCCTGATCCAACGTGCGCAGCATGCGGCTTGCGGCGGAGCCGTGGATGTAGAGTTTTTCGCCGGCACGCACATAGCCGGTGGGAATCACGTAAGGCTGCTGGTCGACGGTGAAGCCGACGTGGCAGAGAAATCCTTCATCGAGGATGGCGTGGACTTGCTCCTTGTCGTAGACGGCGCGCTTCGGCAGTCGCGTCACTCGGGTGCGTGCACTGGGCTGATAGGTGACCATGCGCTATTATCGCTTACCCGCGGTGGATTCAAGCGTGGAATGCCTGCACCAGTAAAACACATCCGACGGTGGCCAGGCCGAGGTACACATAGCGGAGAAACCGTTCCCCGTGGAGGCGGCGGTTGAAGATTCTGCCCAGCCAGATTGCCGGCAGCACGACTGGCAGCGACCACAGATAATCACGCGTCACTGCAGGGGTCAGGAGACCGGCAAACCAGAAGGAAATGATGCCAAGGATGCTGGCCGGCAGGAAATAGCCTTGCAGGGTGGCTCGAAACTGCTGTGCCGACCAGCGGCGCATGGTTCCGTAAAGGACAAGTGGGGGTCCGTTCATTCCGTAAGCTCCGCCGAGCACGCCAGCGCAAAACCCGCAAGCTAGCAGCCATCGCTTGCTGTCGCTTTCCAGGGTCAACAGCCTGCGTCCGCGGAGACAGTAGACGGAAAAGAAAATCAGGATGACGGCGAGAACTGCCTTGACGATGTCGGGTCTACCGGCCTTGAGCAACAGCAGGCCCACGGGGATACCGAGGACGGTCGATCCCAGCAGCCCCCCGACGCTGGGCAGGTGAATGTGTTGCCAATCCTGTGCAACGACGACCAAGGCGATGGTGATGGAAACGAGCACGGCCAAAGGAGCGGCCACCGTGAGAGGGATGCGGAGCGCGAGTAGAGGCACGGCAAAGAGAGCCTCGCCGAATCCAAACGTCGATCGAATCACTGTCGCCAGAAACAAGACAACGAGAATGTGCAGGATAACCACATGCATCGGCGCGATCACGCCTTAGAAAAGGCCGCGGCCACTCTATTTGTGCTCGCCACTATGCTCCGGACTGGAGCCGGGCTCGGGGAAGTCTGTGTCATTGCCGTTAATCTGGTCATCGGCATTGCGATGGCCCAACTGTCCCGTCATCGACTCCTGAGACTTTTGCGGCTTGCCAGGTTCGCGGGGGGACGAGTCTTCAACGACGCCCTTGCTTTCGTCGGCGTCGGGATGCGCGGAGGCCGTGCTTGTCGTGGTCATAGGAATCGAAAATCCTCGCAAAGCTGGTGCGTGGAACTTGAGTTGAGACGTGTCTATGGGCGTCCCGCAGTGGGCTTGGCGTAGATGTGAACTCCCATGCCGTTGAGCTTGCTGCGTGCCTGCATTGCCTCCGGCGTTTGCGGGTAGCGCTGAATCAGAGCGCGCATATCGTGAATGCCGGCGTCGCGCTGACCCAGGGCCAGCTCCGATTGTGCTTTGCGTAACTGCGCCGTGGGGGCCTTGGAACTGCCAGCGTACTGCGAAAGAACCGCTGTGTAGTTATCGATGGCGCTCTTGTAATTGCCGGCGCGATAGTCGATTTCGCCCAAATAGAACTGGGCGTTGGCAGCCTGCTGGCTTTGCGGGTAGAACTTGATGACGTCTGCGAATTCCTGACTGGAAAGGTTATATTTTGCGGCGTTGTAATCGCTGGCCGCGGATTGATAGAGCTGATCGAGCGGAGGCGCCTGCGGAGCCGGCGGCTGATCCGTAGCGGCCTGGGGTTGGTCTCCAGCGGGCTGGCCGTTGGCCGGCGTTGGCTGTCCGGACTGGCCGGCAGCCATAGGTTGACCCGCCGCGAGCGAGGACTGCTGCGACGAAATGGAATTGAGTTCCTTGTCGAGCTTGTCGAGGCGAGCGCGCAACTCATCCAGCGAATCGTTCATCGACTGCATTTGGCCGGACAGTTGTTGGAGCGAATTACCCTGCGCGCCCTGCTGGTCTTGGGCCGCCTTTTGCATCGAATCCACCTGAGAGGCAACTTTGGTGACGCTTTCGGATGTCTGCTGCAACAGGTTGTGCATGGTGGCGTAGCGCTCATCGTTCGCCTGCTGCATGCTCATCATCATGTCCTGCAGTTGTTGCACCTGCGCTTGCAACGCGATGATGTCTTTGTTGACGGCAAACGCGTTGGGCGCGGAGGCCAGCAAAAGAAGGCAAACCGAAAGTGCAGAAGCTCGTAGAAAAATACGCATGCGACACCCGCTCTAGGCGCGAACTGCGCCTGAATTCTGGTTCCTAAGAAAAGTGTACGGCAAGTAGGATGCGTGTTTCAAAATTCGCGACAGCACATGCAAGGAACTTGATCCATGCATGTGCTGCGCGAGATGAGACTTTTGATGATCCGCGAACGATGTGCTGCATTCTTCGCGCGATGAGGCAACCTCTACTGATCCAGCGTGAACTGGGCGCGACGATTTTGTTGCCAGCAGGATTCATTCTGTTCTGTGCAGAACTGCTTTTCTTTGCCGTAGCTGATGGTACGAACACGGCTGCCATCGACACCAGCCTGGACCAGGGCAGCTTTCGCTGCGTTGGCGCGATTCTGACCGAGCGCCAGGTTGTACTCTGCAGAGCCGCGATCGTCACAATAGCCGGCGATCAGGATCTTGGCAGTGGGATGCGACTGAAGGAAGGATGCATCCTGAGTGATGGTGCTCTGTGCATCGGGCCGAATGGTGTACGCATCGTAATCGAAGAAGACCGGCTTGACATTCTGCTCGAATTCCGACTCCGTCAAAGCTGATGAGGAGGCTGGCGGCGGAGGCGCCTGGCTTACGGTGAGGGTTGCCGTGGCATCGGTCGATCCGCCATCGCCGCGCGCGACCAAGTGGAAGGTTGTGGTGTCGGTGGGGCTGACGGTCTTAGTGCCGCTGGTTTCGACAGCGCCGATTCCATCGATCGAGACGTCAGTCGCGTCGGTCGTCGTCCAGTTGAGGGCAGCGCTTTGGCCAGGAGTAATGGTATTCGGAGTGACAGTGATGCTGGCTGTGGGAGCGGGAGTGGTTTCGGACGGTGGCGCCGGGGGTTCCGGTGCTGCGGCCTGCTTGTGATGGCAGCCAGTGGTAAACAGGAAAACAGCAAACGCCGCGACCGCGAGCGCAGAATTCTTCTTATAGTTCTTCATGGATTCTCCTCAGGACCTTACTTCGTTAACTAGTGTAGAACGAATAAACCCGTTGTTGTGTGCGACACATCACAGGCACAATTACTTCCAACTCCAGTTCGGCATTTGGCTGTTTCCTACCGTGGTTAAGGCTTGCTGTCCGGTTCCGTCCGCCAACATGGTCCAGATTTCGCGGCGGCCGTGCAGGTTGCGCTGAAACACAACGTGGCGGCCATCGGGTGACCATGACGGAAAGTCTGTGCGACCGATATCATGCGTCAACTGTTCCCAGCGACGGCTGGCAATATCCATCACGTAGATATCCTGGCCGCCGGGAGCGCCCGGCCCATAGTGCCGCGCCCACGCGAATGCGAGAAACTGACCGTTGGGCGACCAGGCCGGAGAGGTGGCATAGCCGCCGTCGGTCAGGCGCTGCACGTTGGTGCCGTCGGAGTCCATGGTGTAGACCTGCGGTAAGCCGGTGCGGCCGCTGATCCAGGCAATCTGATGGCCGGTTTTGGGGTTGAATACGGGGGAAACATCGGGCCCGCGATAGGCGGTGATACGGCGCAGGCCGAACCCGCTGGCGGAGGAGATCCAGATTTCCGGGTCACCGGTGCGCGAGGAAGAGAAGGCGAGGCTGTTGCCATCCGGAGCCCACGCCGGGGAGTAATCCGTTCCATCATGGATGGGGAAATTTACCATGCGATGCAGGCTCATGGAGTAGATACGGATATTGCCGCCGCGCGAATTCAACTCATCAAACGCAAGGCGATTGCCGTCGGGAGAAATACGCGGCGACAGGCAGATGGCACTCAGGTGAGTGATCTGGTGCTGGTTGGCGCCGTCGTAGTCCATTTCCCAGACTTCTTTTGTGCCGCTGCGGTCAGAGATGTAATAGATCTTGCTTTCCGCGATGCCGTTGATGCCGCCGCCCAGCCGCGAGATGATGGCATCGGCAAATTCGTGGGCAATGTGGCGGGCCGTGTCAGGAGTGAGCGCCTCATCGTAACGCTGGGCGAGGACCTGGGCGGATTGCGTGTTCTTCGCATCGAACAGCCAGCCATCCACAATTACGTGGCCGTTCTGCACTCCAATGGCGCCGAAGGCGACCATGGCGGAGTTGGCCGGCGGCGAGCTCCACTGGGTCAGGTTGATCTCCGTCGGAGAACCGGGGGTGGCGGCCGGCGCCATGCTCTTCGAAACCATGTCGAAGATGCCGGCGTTAGTAAGGTCGGAAAATAGAACCTGGTTGAAGGTGAGCTGGGCGGTGCTCAAGGCCGCGTCATTGCCCACCATCTTGAAGTCGGCGGCAGCTAGGCGAATTTTCTGCGCGCCCAGATTGGTGCCGGTACGAACCCAGTCCTGCGCCGATGCCAGCGTCGTGGCCAGGAAGAGGCAGGCGAAGAAAAGGCGGACGGCTTGCTTAGTAGCAAAACTCGGGGAAGCTTCCATTGTGCACTCCGTTTGACATAGTAAATCCAATTTTTGATTGCGCAAAAATACATTTCTATCGCAGCAATAAGAAAAATTCTATTTCTGTCGACTATTTCTGTTTCGCACCGCAATTTCTAAGAAATTCAATGCCGAGTACTTTGATCATAAGTAAAGGTATAGGCCACGGTGACGGAATTTCCGGCGTATCCGGCGGGTAAAGGTCCGAAGGCATTGACGCGCTCAACAGCTTGAATCGCCGAGAGATCGAGCGAGGGCACGCCGCTGGATTGAGCGATGCGCGGGTCGCTGACGGAACCATCGCGGTGCACGACAAAAGTGACGACCGCGGAATGGCCCATGGATGCTTTGGGGTCAGCCAACTGGCTATACCAGTTTTGCGCCACGGTCCGTTTGATCACGTCGACGTACCAGCCAAATCGCGAGCCAAAGTCTCCGTTCTGCACCACTACGCTCTTGTCGGCGGAGGTTGGGATCGAGGTTGGAATGCTCGACGGCGCGGCCTCGCCATAATTGGCGCGATGTTGCTGTTGTTTCGGTTGAACGTATTTCGGCGGAGCGGGGGCAGCCTTGGGAGCCACTTTCTTGATCTGTTTCGGCTTGGCCGGGATGGGAATGGCGGTCAGATCGGGGGCGGCCTGCGCCTGCTTTTCAGGAATCAACGGCGCGGGGCTGGGTGTCTGCGTGGCCAATACTGAATCCGAGTTGAGTTGCGGACTGGGCAGCGGCAAGGTAGGCGCGGCAGAAACCAAAGTAGCGCTGATGGTTTCTCCGGAGCTGATCTGACCCCAGCGGCTGTCATGCAAACTGTGCAGATAGATCGTCGACGAAACGATGGCGACTGCCAGGACGGCATGCAGCGCAAACGAACCAAACCATGACCCGACGATCGGTTCGTGTTGGTCCCAGGTTTCGTGAATATATGGCATCGTTTTTTATTGACCAGCCGGGGAGGATTCGATGGGCCGAGTCACAATACTGATATTGGTAATGCCCGCCTGCTTGACTGCGTCCATGACGGAGGCGAAGGCGCCGAAGGGAACCTTTTGATCGGCGCGGAGATAAATCACCCGGTTCGCCGGGGCGGTGTGGCCGTCTTTCTGCAAAAGCAAGTGCGGCAGGTCATTCACGTTGACCGCCTTGTCATCGAGATAGACGCGCTGCTCACTGTCAATGGTGACGACGGTGCGCTGCTGGGTGATCTGCTTGACGGTTCGGGTACGAGGAACGGCGACCTGGATGCCGGACTGCAGCACCGGGGCGGTGATCATAAAGATGACGAGCAGCACCAGCACCACATCCACCAACGGGGTAATGTTGATGTCGGACAGCGCGGTTTGTGTTGCGCCATTCTTAGCGGTGTAAGCCACGCGGTACCTCCCGCTGACGCGCGAATTCCTCGGCCGTGGGAGCCGGCATGGCGTTCAATTCCTCGATGGTATTCAGCAGTTCGCGACCAAAATCATCGAGGCGCGCGGCCAACTCGCGCAGACGACTGGTGAGCTGGTTGTACCCCATGACAGCGGGGACGGCGACGAAGATGCCAGCGGCGGTTGTGATCAGCGCTTCTGAAATGCCGGGCGCGACGGCGCGCAGTGTCGCTCCGCCGGAAGTTCCCAGTCCGTGGAAGGCATCGACGATTCCCATGATGGTTCCGAACAGACCGACGAACGTGGCGACGTTGCCGATGGTGGCTAGCCAGGTCATGCGGTTTTCCATCACCGTGAGAGCTTCGCTGGCCGCCGTCTGCGCAGTGCGTTCGAGCGCCTTTATGCTGCGCACTTCTCCGGTGGCTTCCATTTGATGGCGGTACTCTTCATAGGTGTCTTCAAACACCTGCACAAGTGGGCTGGGCTTGAACTGTTCGCTGACGGCGGCAACATCCTGAAGACGGTCCGCCTTTTGAAAGGCTCGCAGGAAGCGCTTGCTTTGCGTGCCCGCTCTGCGGAAGGCAGACCACTTGCCCAGGATAATGCTCCACGACTGCAGGCTGGCGATCAACAGGATCACGAGCACGGCGATAGCGACGGGGCCGAGGTTGTGCCAAAGGTCAGTCAGGGCGCTGCCGCTGATCGGTGGCGCAGCCTGGGTCGCGTCAGGCGCGTCGGCGGCCTGATAGAAGAAAATAAGTAGAGCGGACAATGCATTCATAGCTAGTTTGAGTGTACTGGGGCTTTACGATTGCTCCAAGTTGCGATCTGGGTTCGTGGACGCTAAATCGATTGCAAATCGATTCATGGTATGCTGCGCTCGAAGCCGTCTCATCTTCCGATAGCGATCAAAGTGTTGATGCGACAGCTTCTCAAGTCCGGAGTGCCATGCTGCTGGAACTGCGCGCAGAAAATTACATCGTCGTCGACAACGTAACCGTCGCGTTTGGACCCGGGCTGAATCTGCTGACCGGTGAAACCGGCGCAGGCAAGTCCATCCTGATCGACGCGCTGGGACTCCTCCTGGGAGAAAAAGCTTCCGCGGAAATTGTTCGCCACGGAGCGGAACGTGCATTGGTTGCCTGCGTGTTTGAGGCAACGCCGGGCGCGCTCGAAATTCTTGATGCAAATGGATTAGATGCAGCCGGAGAGGAAATCATTCTGCGGCGCGAAGTGACGGCCACCGGCAAAGCCCGCGTATTTGTGAATAACCAGCCTGCAACTGTCAGTGTGCTGAAGGCTTTAGCGCCGGAGTTGGCGCTGGTCCACGCGCAGAGCGATTCCTTAGGCGCGTTCGATCAGGCGCAGCAGCGCAGCCTGCTGGATCGCAGTGCGGGGATTTCTGAAATAGCGGTTCACGAAGCATGTACGCAATGGTCGAAGCTACGCGGCAAGCTGGCGGAGATTCAGACCGATGAGCAGGATCGGCTGCGGATGGCAGATCTGTGGCGCTTCCAGGCGAAAGAAATCAACCAGGCGCAATTGGAGGCGGGCGAAGAGGAAGCGTTGCTGGCGGAGAAGCGCGTGCTGGCGAATGCGGAGAAACTCTACACGGCGGCGCTGGGGGCGCACGACGTTTTGTATGAGTCGGCGAACTCCGCGGAAGTGGCGCTGCGTGCAGGTCTGAAGCAGATGGAAGAGTTGTTGCGCTATGACACGCGCTGGGAAGACGCGGTGCAGCAGTTGATCGCCGCGCGCGCGACGGTCGGCGATCTGGCGGAGCAGGCGAGGGAATTTGCGGACAAGATTCAGGCGTCGCCCGAGCGGCTGGAGGAAATCGAAGACCGCCTGGCGTTGCTGGATCGATTGAAGCGCAAGTACGGCGCTAGCGTCGCAGAGGTGATCGCCTACGGCGAGCAGGTGCAGGGCAAGCTGGACGAAATTGAAAATCGCGATCAACTGCTGGCCGATCTGGCCGCGGAATTGGAGAAGGCCGCAGACGGATATAGGGTGGCTGCTGAGGCGTTGACGACGCAGAGGAGTTCCGCGGCGAGGCGTTTGATGAAGCGCGCCGAGGCGGAGATCAATCAGCTGGCCATGAAGGTGCAGTTTCAAATCGCCGTGACGCCGCAGCGAGAAGAGTCGGCGTGGAGCGCACACGGCTGGGACACGGTGGAGTATCGTATTGCCACGAATCCTGGCGAACCGCTGAAGCCGCTCGACAAGATTGCCTCTGGCGGAGAGATGTCTCGGGTGCTGCTGGCATTGAAGGTCAGCGTGGAAGAGAGCGCGAACACCACGGCGAAAGGTAAGCACAAAACGCAATTGCCGCGCACTCTGGTCTTCGACGAGATTGATATTGGCATCGGCGGCAGCGCAGCCGAGGCTGTCGGCCAGAAGCTGAAAACTCTGGCGCGCGGCCAGCAGGTTCTATGCATCACCCACCTGCCGCAGATTGCCGCCTTTGCCGACCAGCATTTCCTGATCGAAAAGCAGGAGCATGGCGGACGTACCAAGACCGGAGTCCGGCAATTGTCGAAGGACCAGCGACGTCAGGAGATCGCTCGCATGTTGAGCGGCGCGCAGGTGACGGAGACCAGCCTGAAGCACGCCGAGCAGATGCTGAAGACCAGCGGACAGTAGGGCAAAAGCGGGACTGCTCGGCAGGGATGCCAGAATATGCGCGAGACGGATATGACTGAGAATTTGAAGTCGGCCAGATTCTTGCACAACCTTTTAATCTTGGTGTGTGCCGCATTCATCTTTTTCGCTTTTGCTCCCGATCGAGATCGCAGATACTCACGAGCTGAACATGAGCTCGCCAACTATTCACGGCTCTCCTACAACGACTACATGCAGTATCTCTACTCTTTGATGGCTCAGGACGAGCAAAGGGAGGGGCGTCATGTCGTCGAAATGCTGCGGCAGGGAGGGTACCACGTTGCCGCAGACGCCTCGTTCAATGCGCCAATGTGGGCTAATCCAATAAACATTGGGGGATCACTTGGAACGTTCTGCCGACTCGCTCAAGGACAGCAGAAGATCACCGTGGCCCACGTAGTTCAAGATTATTCGGGTCCGCTTAGACCATTTGAAAGTTCCAAGCTCGCCGTTGAGCCTGACGCTCAGGGCATCGTCACTGCTATATTCCTTGGCTCCGGCCCGGACATGAATACCACGCCGCATTTTCAAATTCTCAGCGGAACTCCAACGGGGTTTCCGGTATCTTCATCTCTTGTCCTTTCGATTCGAGGTCAGGGCGGGGAGCAGAAATTAAGTTCTCTGCGAATTGCCTATATCTCGGGACCATCCAAAACCGGCTATTTTGGGAAAGACTGGTTGAAAACGGTTGGGTACGCGTCTCATATGATTGAAGGCAGCCGGTGCCTTCCAGATTCTTTGCAGATTTTCCCGGAAATCGAAGGAATGTCACCGGGTGATGCCTTGCGCTATCTTGCATCGCAACGCGAAGCTGAGAAAAAGAACGACATAGAGATATCCTCACTTCGAATTGATTCAGAGACCGTTGGTTGGGCGGCGCCAATTATTTTAGGTGTACTTCTTCTATTTTTTGTAAGCCATCTGCGGCATGTGCGTTTCTTGGCAAGGAAATCTGCGGGAGCAAAGGACTTCCCTTGGGTAGGTCTATTTACCGATTGGCTTGGCACAGCCATAGCGTATGCAACGGTTTTTGTTCTGCCAGCTCTCTCTGAATTTCTGCTTAGAAATCGAGTCACACCGACATCCTATTTTCTTAGGTACTTCGCCCCAATTGTCATCGCCTTGTTTTCGATTTGGGCGACGATCGAGCTTTGGCATTTGAGGAAGGTAATGAAGTTTCAGGAGGATCATTGAGTGATTGTTGAATTCGTCGTGTTGCTGGTACACTCGCGCGATGAAAATATTTCGCCCGTTGTCGCTTAGATTCCTACCCGTCTTTTTATGTGCAGTTTCCATCGGCTGTCTGGCGCAGGCGGTATCGAGCCCTTCGCCGCAACATCTTTTCTTTCGCGTGACGCTGGGAGCGCAGCAAGCTACGCCTGTTTCCGGGCGACTAATTCTGATGATCAAGCCGGGAACGAAGCTCGAAGATGTGCAGGTGGGTGAGTTTCATCCTGCCAGCATTTCAATTGCGGCGAAGGATGTGAGCGGATGGAAGCCGGGCGAGTCGGTCGATATCGACACCGATAACATTGCGTTTCCTGCGGGCTTCTCCAAGTTGCCGCAGGGAGATTACGTGGTGCAGGCCGTCCTCGACACGGCCAACAAGTTTTCTTACTACGGACGGCTCCCCGGAGATATCGAGAGCGATCCCACGTTCCTGGCTCACTGGACCGCGGGGCAGGGTGATGAGCCGAAGTTGACGCTGGTAAAGACAATCGAGCCGAAGACGCGCGATTGGTTGTCGCCGAAGATGACCGCTGCGGAAAAGCAGGGCGCAACCGACTCGACGAAGATGTTCGATTTTGTGAGCCCATCGCTGACGCAGTTCTGGGGTCGATCGATGCATATTCGCGCCTGGGTACTGTTGCCGCCGGGATATAGCGACCATCCGAAAGAGCGCTATCCGACGGTGTATTTCACGCATGGCTTTGGCGGGAAGATGGAGTACAACAAATTCACCGCGGCGATGTTGTACCAGCGCATGGCGGAGGGCAAGATGCCGCCGATGATCTGGGTGCTGCTGGATGAAAGCAGCCCGCGAGGCACGGATGAATTTGCCGACTCCGTGAACAACGGCCCCTGGGGGCAGGCGCTGACTCAGGAAGCGATTCCCGCGCTGGAACGGCAGTACCGCATGGATGCCAAGCCGAGTGGACGATTTCTGAACGGGCACTCGTCCGGTGGATGGGCGACGTTATGGCTGCAGGTGACGTATCCGAAGATTTTTGGCGGGACCTGGTCGACCTCTCCGGACCCAAGCGATTTTCATGACTTCACCGGGATCGACCTGTACGCGGCACATGCGAACGCCTATCAAAAGCCGGACGGTACGCCCTATCCGATCATTCGCGATAAAGGAAAAGTGATGGCGACGTTCAAGGAACTGACTCAGCTGGAGGATGTGTTGGGGCACTACGGCGGCCAGGTCCGTTCGTTCGATTGGGTATTTTCTCCGCGGGGCTCGGATGGTCGGCCAGAACCCATGTTCAATCACTACACGGGTGACGTGGATCCGGCGGTGGTGGCGTACTGGCAGCAGCACTACGACATTGCGTATCGCGTGGCGCAGCAGTGGCCGACGATCGGCCATGACCTGCGCGGCAAGGTGCATCTGTACGTCGGAACGGCGGACACCTTTTATCTGGACGGCGCGGCGCATAAGCTGGATGCGGTGTTTCAGGGATTGCACGCCAATGAGCAATTTACGTACATCCCGGACCGCACCCACTTTGACCTCTATCGGATCAAGAAGGATCGAGTGGGATTGCTAGATGAGATCGCCGTACGAATGTATGCTGTGGCAAGGCCAAAAGCGCACTGGAAAGCGACACAAACTGTGGCTCCGGCGCGATAAAATATGCTGCAGATTGTGTGCAAAATCGAGAGAATTGCGCTAGCGGAGACGGGGCTCGAACGGTATACTTGAGGTGTGACTGTGAAACCAAAGGAAACTACCACCAACCCCGCCTCCGCTACCGACCGTCGCATTCTTCTGCTGAAACCTCGGGGATTTTGTGCCGGTGTGGTGCGCGCCATTGACGTGGTACAGATTGCCCTGGAGACGTTTGGCGCGCCGATTTACGTTCGCCGGGAGATTGTGCATAATCGCTTCGTTGTCAATGATTTAGCGGCGAAGGGCGCAATTTTTGTTCACGACATTGATGAGGTTCCGGAGGGTGCGCGGGTGATCTATAGCGCGCATGGCGTTTCTCCGGCGGTGCGGGAGATCAGCCGGCAACGGAAGCTGAAAGTAATCGATGCCACGTGTCCGCTGGTTACCAAGGTACACGTGGAGGCGGTGAAGTTCGCCCGGCAAGGATATTCGCTGGTGCTGATCGGTCATCGCGATCACGACGAAATTGAAGGCACGCTGGGCGAGGCGCCGGAAGAAACGCAGGTCGTTTCCACCGTGGAAGAAGTGGCGGAGCTGGAAGTGCCGAATCCGGAGCGCGTTGCGTATCTGACGCAGACGACGCTGAGCCTGGATGAAGCGCGCGACATTATTCACGCGCTGAAGGCGAAGTTTCCGAAAATTGTCGGACCGCATTCGCAAGACATCTGCTACGCGACAGAGAATCGTCAGGTAGCGGTGAAGAATGTGGCGCATCAGGCCGACCTGGTGCTGGTGGTGGGATCGAATAATAGTTCGAACTCGAACCGCCTGGTGGAAGTCTCGCGAAACTTGGACACAATCGCTTACCTGATTGAT
>JAJXZK010000021.1 GCA_021780095.1 Acidobacteriota bacterium
ATATGTGACCGAATTGCAGGTGGGAAAGCAGCACGGAACCGGGATGAAGTCGCTGGCGACGAATTTGCCCGCGGTCTGCTCCTCAATCAGGCGCACGATATCCGGGATGGTCATGCGCTGCATGGGATCGTGCTGCATGTGGCGACCGGCATGGAAGGCCGGCTGGAAATTGATGCCGCGGATTGCAGGATGTCCGATGGCGAGTTCGATTATCCGTCCGATCTCGTGATCATTGACGCCGCGTTCAATCGCTGGAACAAGCGTTACGTTCAGCCCAGCGGCGGCAAGACGATCGAGCGCGCGCAGCTTCTCTTCCAGAAGGTCCGGCTCGCCTCGGATCATCCGATAGGTCTCTCTCTCAAAACCATCAAATTGAAAATAAAGCGATGGCCGCACCTCTGCCAGTTGCTCCAGAAAACGGTCATCGTGAGCGATCCGCTTCCCGTTGGTGTTCAACATGACAAACGGAATGCGTCGAGCGTGCGCCGCACGAACAAAATCGATGATCTGGGGATGGATGGTCGGCTCGCCGCCGGAGAACTGGATGACTTCGGGATTACCTTCTGTGCGAACGTAATCGTCGAGCATCGCTTCCACTTCTTCCAGCGTCAGACTGAAGCCGGGCTTAGCATCGGCAAAGCAGAGCGGGCAATCCATGTTGCAGGCGCTGTTCACCTCGATGATGCCCAGGCATGCGTGCTGCTGATGGTCCGGACAAAGGCCGCAATCGTGGGGACAACCGTCCTTGATCTCTGTGCCGAACGCCAGCGGAATGGTACCGGGCTTGTTGAACTTGGAAAAGTTCGTATAGGCCTGTGCGTCGCCGTAAACGAGCGCCTCAAAGGGGCCGCAGTCCGGACACCGCTTGGACATATACACTTTGTTATCGCGCAGCAGGATCTTGGCGTCGATAACCCGGCGGCACTTCGGACAGATACTGCGAGTCAGCTCATAGAAGACGTAGTTCGCGTCCCGCTTTACGGGCGAAGCCGGTCCCACCTCAGGCGCGGGACCGGACCCCAGTTCAATAGGCATTTCGACGCTCCTAAAATTGTTCGGCGCTTGAAAGCAGCTTGGCGGGAATCACGGTTGAATATCTCGCTGAGCTACCAGTATCAGGCAGCCAATCATCACTCTCCAAATCGATGAAGGGAACAACCCGCCTGGAATACTCGGTCATATTCCACGCGCTAGGCGGCCTGAAGTTCAGCCGCACTCGTGCGACCAGCAGCGACAAAACCAAGGATTGCACCGTATGCCAAATGGGCCATCAATGCCGCCACCGCTCCCATCATGCCAGGACCGTTCATGCCAAAAAAGCCCGCGCCCAGCATGGGCATCACAACGGCTTCCATCATCAACCAGAGAACAACTCCGAAAATGACTCCCCGCACGGCGGGACTGCCGGGTAAGCGATTTGCGAACACGAAAGCATACACGAGCGGGAATGCGATCACACCGAGCATCATATGAGCGGTCAAACCCGCTGCCCAGGGCATATGCATCATACCGGCCAGGCTGGCTGCAATATCCATGTGCACGCCCATCATCGGCGCCACAAACATCATCATCGCGGTCATCACAACGGTTGCCGCGACCCCTGCCCAAATGAGTCTTACTGAAATTCTCTTCATTGGACACCTCCTGGGTGGAACGAGTACCAGAAGTTCGAAAAGGTTACAGCCAGATTCGGACCCGCTGCCGGCTCTAAGGGATTTGTTTGTAACCTTTTCGTCAGCGGCTACTCGTTATCATGGAGTGGGTTTGTTGCAATGACGAACGAGCAAGCGAATGCCACGGACTACGCGATGGAAGCATCTGCCCTGATCCAGCGATTTCTGGCCGGCGAACAGAGCGTCTTTCATGAGCTGATCCGCCCCTATGAGCGGATGTACTATCGTCAGGCATTCAGCATTTTGCGCAATCAGCAGGATGCGGAAGACGCCGTGCAACAGGCGATCCTCCGCCTGTTCACCCGCCTCGATCAGCTGAAAGAACCAGAGCGCTTCAAGCAGTGGAGCATGCGTATTGTCCAGAATGAGGCGAAGTTGCTATGGCGCAAGCGGCGACAAAGCCAATACGAATCGATTGACGATAGCGAGGACGACGGGCAAGGTGGGACTTTTCGTGGCCCCCGGGACTTTGCCGACTGGCGTGACCTGCCCAGCGAAGCCGCGGAAAAGCGGGAGATGCGCGCGGCGCTCGCCAGAGCGATGGAATCGCTTCCCACAAGCTATCGCGAGATCTTGATACTCCGCGATGTAGAGCAACTGAACATGGCGGAAACGATGGAGATTCTTGGCGTAAGCGAAGCAACCGTAAAGACGCGGCTTCATCGCGCTCGACTGAAGTTACGCGAAGCACTGGCACCCACCTTTGGCATGCCGCAACCCTCGTTTTGGGAACGCTGGAAAGGAATGAATCCATGGTCACCTGCAAGACGATAATCGGCCAGCTTTCCGATTACCTCGACGGAAGCGTTTCGGCTGAGATGAAAGACAAGATCGAGCGTCATCTTCGCGGTTGCCGGCGGTGCAGTGCCGTCTATGACAGTACGCGCAAGATGCTAGTCATCATGGGCGACGAAGAGGTCTTCGAGGTTCCAGAAGGCTATGGGACGCGGCTCCATAGCTTCGTCGATTCGCTGGTGGCAAGGGGAAAGTCCAGCTAGTCCTTACAGGGGGAAATTCTCTGAACAGCGCATCCGTACTTGATCCGTCCGTGAAGGCACGACCGCTGGACTTGACGGCGGCAATCCTCGGTCATGGATTCCTGCGTATCGCCAGCGGCGCCAGCGCGGTCTTGATCGGTATCTATCTGGCCCGGCTCAGTTCCTCTGACATCCGAATCAATGCCGGTCTCATCGGAGTGCTGGGGGCTGTCTCATACGCTTCGGAGCTTGTCGCATCCATCCCCTTCGGTCTGGCAGCCGATGCAATCTCTCCTCGATGGCTCATGGTGGGTGGCGCACTGACCGGGGCCGCGGCCGTTCGCATCTTCGCCCTGGCGCCACATCCGGGAATCTTCTACCTCAGCAGGGCCTTGGAAGGCGTGGGAGTCGCGGCTGTTACGCCGCCGCTGCTCGCGTACCTCGCGCAGTCCACGGCGCACAGTTCTAGCCTGCGCGCCCGTGTCATGAGTTTCTTTGAGCTTTCGCTTCTCGCCGGTCTTGCCCTGGGTGGGGTGGTCGGTAGCCAGCTCTGGACACACCTTCATCTACACTCCTTTTCTCTGCTGGCGCTCCTCTATGCGGCTTGTGCTCTTCTGCTCTTCGCCGGCGCGAAGGGCACCCGTGCCCATGGATCAAAAGCGGCAGTTCACGGCCTGAAACAGGCTCTTCGCAGTCCGGAGATTCGTTCGCTCGCTCCGGTGTGGCTTTGCGTGAATGCAATCGTGGGTCTGTGGCTTGGACCAACCACCACCTTTTTGCTCACGCAAAAGCAAACCACATCTCAGTATCT
>JAJXZK010000111.1 GCA_021780095.1 Acidobacteriota bacterium
GTAGCGTTGCCGCCAGCTTCTCGCCCATACTCTTTGCATCGGCGGGCAATGCATTCAGGTCGAGATCATGCACATGAGTCAGATCGTGGGTCACGCTGCCGCGCTGGATCCATTCACGAAGCCCGCGAAGAAAGAACTCGTCGGTGAAATGTTCGCTCCACAACGAGCTAAACTTCACTCCCGCCTTGACCAGCGAGCCGTTCAAATTCAGCAGGCCAACCAGTCCGGGCCACTGGCCCGACCAATTGGCGACAGTCAAGATCGGCCCGCGATGGCTGCGCATGCCTGGCAACACATGATGGCTGTACTGCCAAGCCGCCGTTGCAAAAACGAGATTTGCATCCGGGTCGATGCCGGAAAAAATGTCCATTCCCATGCGCTGGCTGGAGATGAAGCCGTGTCCCAGGCGCGGATCGACCGGAAAGGCGCGCCGCAACGCCACGTCTTCGCTAAGAAAGCATTGCGTCAATCTTTGCTCCAGCTCCTGCTGGGCCGGCCAGCATACTTGGTTCGCCGATTGCCGCAAATCCCCGCTCGTGACCAGAATCGCCTCATTCACAGCAGCAAATTCCTCCTTTCTTCCATGTCAAAAACAGGGCGAGCCGGGAGGCTCGATCACGCCTCCCGATATTGTGGCGTCCCACTGGGTGAACTTCGCTCAACGGCGATCGCCTGGAATGTGATCCCCGTTCAAAAGTTAAACTTGCCGGCGATTTGTAGAACCCTGGGCGCGTTGGCCTGGAATGTGATCAAACCTGCCGGCGAGCCGGAACCGATCCCAGTGATCGGCGGCCCGAACTGTGGATGATTGAAGACGTTGAACCCTTCAAACCGGAACTGGAAAGCTGTTGGGCCGATCGGGAAGGTCTTCATCACCGAAGCGTCGAGGTTGAGGAGTCCAGGCGACAGCAGGTTGCCGATCGTGCGCGGCGCATCGCCATAGGTGAAGGCTCCAGGATTTGAAAATGCGTTGGCATTGAAGTAGTTGGACATACGGTCCTTGATGGGGCCGTGCCCACGCGGGTCCTGTCCGGGAACCAAGTTCGGCAACTGCGTGCCGCCATTGTTGAAGAGGGTATTATCGGCCATCTGAATCTGCAGCGGACTGCCGCTGATGGCCGTGAAGATGCCATTCAACTGCCAGCCTCCGAGCACGTATTCCGCAGCGGCGCCGTTGTGCAGCCACTTCCTTCCCTTTCCGAAGGGCAGCTCATACAGGGTGCTCACGGCGAGATACTGTGGCGTGTCGATCACGGAAGGCGACCAGGCCGCCGCGAGGTTGTCCCAATCCTGGATGCCGCCCCCCGAATAGTTTCCGCCGGGGACTCCAGTGGTCGTCGCGTTGACATTGTCCATGAGCTTGGACCATGTGTAGGCGCCAAGGACGCTGAACCCATTGGCCCACCGCCTCTCCACCTTCAACTGGAGGGAGTCATATCGGGACGCCCCATAGAAGGACGCACCGGACATGGTTACACCCGTGAATTGCGGGAAAGGCAGCAGAAGCTGGCTTTGTGCAACCGTGGGGTTACTGAGGGCGCCAGGCGTGATCAGCGGGTTCCCGTAGAAGGGGTTGGTAACCTGTGCCTGGAGCGCGCTGCCCATGCTCAGATACTGGTCCGGAAGTTGATTCGCATTGTAGTCGCCATAAAGATGCACGGCGTGGCTGCCCGCGTATGCAAGGTCGAAGAGGATCTGCCAGGGAAATTGATGCTGGACGTCCAGGTTCCATTGCTCGGAATAGGAGGTTTTCCGGGTGCGGAGCGACCCGTTAACTCCCTGGCCCAGGTCCGTCGCGAGACCGAGACTGCTGCCGGTCGCAAACACAAACCCATTTGGATATGGGTTGCCGAACAGATGATTTGGATTCACGCCGTTGAGGCTCTGGATCCAGGGGGTGCTGCCCTGCCAGCCGGTGATCGGAACTTCGCCGTTATTGTACCCGCTGCCGTAGACAGGTCCCATCAAGATTCCGTAACCCCCGCGGACTACAGTGGACGGATCTACCGCATATGCGAAACCTAACCGCGGTTGCACGCCGCTGCGGTAATCGGGATTGAATTGATAGCCCGAGAGGCCATTGGTGCCGGGGAAGGTGAGGCCTCCTTTGATGACCCCGGGCGTTCCCTGAAGCGGAGAGACTACGTTGGGATCGAAGCCGGTGATCCGGTTGTGCCGCTCCCACCAGGGGGACTCGTAGTCGTATCGAAACCCGATATTCAAGGTCAGGCTCGGCGTTGCTCTCCAGTCATCCTGAACATAGCCGCCCCAATACTTGAAGCTGTTGATTTCATCCGGGCCGCCCGTGTAATTGAAGCCGAAATCGCCAGTGCCGAGCATAAACGACGCCATTGCATCGCCGCTGGCTGGATTGTAGGGAGACGGACCCTGGGTCCAGTCCCCGCCGATGATGTAGAAGCCGGCGGAGTTGTTGTACCGGGCGGTCGTAAAGTATCCGCCGCCGTAGTCCCCACCAAATTTGAACGTGTGATTGCCGTGGAGTTTTGTGAAGTTTACCGCTTCGTTGTAGATCTGGTTCGCATCGTTCAGGATGCCGACAAAACCGAAAGCTCCAAAGGTGATTCCCGACCCGACGTTGCCGATACTCTCAGCATTTCCATAGCCCGGGATAATTACGCTTGGGAAGGTGGTAGGGGAAGACGCCGGAAGCTGGTTAAAGTATGAAGGATAACCGAGCGTCGTGACGTCCATTCCTTGGCCTGGGGGCCTCCGCTGCAGGTGGTAGCGGATAAAGCTGGAATTCAGATCCATGACCAGCGTGTTGCTGAACGCCGTTGTGTCGTCGATGGTGGCCTGCTGCTGTCGCAGGGTGTCATCGCCGAGATCGGGTGAACTGAGGACAAAATTAGCGCCGTTCCCGTAGAGTGACGGACGATTCTGGTTGGTCGTGGAAATGGAGTACCGGCCAAACAGCCTCGAGTTGTGGCCCAACTGCTGGTCGATGCGGATCGAGTAATCGTTTTTATCGAGAGGAGAACTCGTCCCGTAGATATAATTGTTGACCAGCCCAGGACCGGTCGGAAGCGGCAGGTAATTGTCGATCATCGTCTTAGCTACCGGATCCATGAGGTTAGCTGGAATCTGGTTATTCACGAAAGGCTGTCTTACATAACCTCCCGGTACGGGCGTGGTGGTGAACGGGTTGTACAGTTGTCCCCCGATCCCGGAGAAATCGCCTGTCCGTTCCGCGGCTGTCGGCAGGGTCGCCGTCGTCGTCACCGACTGGTCAAATCGCAATCCTTCATAGGAGAAGAAGAAGAAGGTGTGGTTGCGGAAAATTGGACCTCCGATGGTCCCGCCGAACTGATTGAAGCGATACGGCGGATTCGGCTGGCCGAACAGGAAGAAGTTCTTCGCATTGAACGGAGTGTTGCGGAAAAACTCGTAAGCGCCGCCGTGAAACCGGTTCGTTCCAGACTTCGTGGTGACGTTGATGACGCCGCCTGAGGTGCCGCCGAACTGAGCGCTGAGGTTGTTGGTCTGCACCTTGTATTCCTGGACGAGATCGATGCTGGGGTAGAATCCAGGCCCGCTGAGCGCCGGCTCGGTGTTGATACCGCCATCGAGCAGGAAGGTGTTCTGGTTCGGGCGCGAGCCGTTGATGGAGATGAACTGATCGTTGTACTCGTCGAACGCCAACTGGGAAAATCCAGCGGATGGAATGACGCCGGGAACCAGCGCGACGAAAGCGTAGCTGTTCCGGCCGTTGACGGGCAGGTCCAGAATCGATCTGGTGCCCATGACCTGGCCGAGGGATGAGGTCTGCGACTCGACCAAAGGCGGCTGGCCGCTCACCGTGACTCTCTGCGAAACCGCACCGACCGGGAGTTTCGCGTTCACCGTCAGCGTCGCCTCGACATCGAGGATGATGCCATTCTGTGCAAATGCTTTAAAACCGGGACTCTCGATCGTGATGTTATAGATCCCCGGCTGTAAAAAGGTAAGGGCATAAGCGCCGCGACTGTCGGTGACTGTGGTCCGCGTTGCATTGGTGCCGACTTGGGTCAGCGTGACCGTCGCCCCAACGATTATGCCTCCCGATGGATCGGTGGCGATTCCCACGATCGATCCTGTCGCCGTCTGACCGAGGAGCGATGCGGGAAGAAGCAGGACGACCGACAGCATGATCGTCCAAACAATACCTGGCCTGATGTTGATCACCAAAGTTCTCATGGATTCTCACTCGAAATTGTTAAACGTTTAAATCATGACGACGATAAAATCACAAAGACGATATCTTTGTCAAGATAAAAGTTTGGGCACGCCAATCCGCGGAGAAATTCAGGCTTTGAGGTGTGTTTGCAGCAGCTTGGCGGCTTTGGCGAAACTTCGGACACTCGTCCTTCATCCCACGCGTCCATTCCGATCGTGTCTTGCTCAGCTTGCGCCGTGCAGAGCTTTTGGCGGAAATCCACCGCTTCCGCGCAAACTCGTGGATTCACGAATTATCAACGTCGGCGCGATTCGCACGACCAACGGTTCCTTCGCCAATTTGCCTTCGATACGGTCCATCAGCATCGTCGCTGCACGGGCGCCGATCTCATAACTGGGCTGCACGACAGCAGTCAGGTGTGGGCGAAATGAATGGTCCAGTGTCAGATCGTCGAATGTCGCCAGCGCAATGTCGTCCGGACACGCTACGCCAGTCTCTTCAAATGTCTTCAACACGCCCAGCGTCATTACGCCGTTACAAACGAATATCGCGGAAGGCTTGCGGCGTTTGCGCAGCAATTCCAGACTCAAACGATGGCCCGATTCCTCACGGAAATCCCCCTCGAAGATCAACCCAGGATCCACTTCAATGTCTGCCTCTTGAAGCGCATCCCTATAACCGCGAAGTCGTTCACGTCCTGTTTGCAACTTCAACGGGCCTGTAATGATTGCAATTCGTCGATGGCCGGTCTGTATCAGATGGCGCACGCACTCTTGTCCGCCCCGTACATTGTCCAGCAACACCGCGTCTGTGTTGATCCCGGAAACGGACCTATCCAGACATACGATCGCGGTTCCCGACTGCAATGTGTTTTGTATATGGCTGGTGTCTTTGCCACGCGCGGCGGCCAAAAGGATTCCGTCGATGCGATAGGAGCGGAGCGCTGAAATGATCCGGCGCTCGCGATCGATTTGCTCATCCGTATTTGCTGTCATCAAGAAATAGCCGCGCTCGAACGCGCAATCTTCGGCGCCCCGAATGGTCTCCGGAAAAAAAGGATTGGTAATGTCCGGAAGCACCATCGCGAGCATGCGAGTCTGTCTAACCTTGAGACCGCGCGCTAGCTCATTCGGATAATAATCCAGGTCGCGAATGGCCGCCTTTACGCGCTCTTGCAAAGCCGGGCTGACTCGCTTTGTCCCCCGGATCACATTGGAAACCGTCGCGATCGATACTCGGGCGTGTTTTGCAACTTCGACTATCGTAGGCATAAATCAGAAACCAATCTCAATAAACAGCTAGCTAGAGGCGCAGCGGCAAGAAACATCCAATTCATTTTATCCGGGGAACGGTGTTGGAGCGCCTGGGGTCTCTTGTATTCGGTGTATTGTCGCGGCGGTTCACGTTGAATCGAGAGTAAATCAGCCGGATTCTCGTTGCGGGATGGGTAACAACACACTGAAAGAATAGAAGCACCCAGTAAGCGTTTTCGCGCGCCTTGTCCCACAAGAAGGGACGTTGCGGAACCATGACCCACGACTACAAGCGCAACGGCACCGCCACGCTCAGCGGAGGCCATGATCCATATCGCCTTCGCCCATCTGTTGCTGCGAAGGCTTCGGTAAACGCTCCATCTTCGCTGCTCCTTCGATACGTTCTCAGAGCGCTATATGGAGTACGTTTTCCGGGGGCATATATGGACCCGTCCGGCATGCAAGAGCTTTCTTCGTTGGTCGCAGCAGGATCGAGACGCGCACATATATCCGGCCTATGATCGAGCGAAAGGACATTCCGCTCTGGCCATAATGGAATCTGCGCTTCTTCTCCTTATCAGGTCATCGGCCTTGAATGGCCCTGCCCCCGTCAGGTTCTGAAGAAGTCGGTCTCGCCGGTTGTGCCATTGTTGGCGGCTCCAGCATCTCGTTGGGAAAGCTGGTACGTCAAGATACCGACAGCTAAGCTGCCGGGCGGTACACCTGTTCGCGTGCGATGAGGGACCAGACGATGCGTGCGTTCTTGTTGGCGACTGCGACGCAGGCCATGGTCGTTCCCAGGCGCTGTTGCTTGTCCACGATCCAGAGACTGCGCTTATCAGTCTTGTTCCTGGCCCGATAGACCACGGATCGTGCTCCGTGGATCAGCAGCGTTCTGAGATACGGGTCGCCTCGCTTGCTGATGCCCATCAACCTAGTCTTGCCGCCGCTGGAGTTCTGTCGCGGTACCAGCCCCAGCCACGCGGCAAACTGCCGCCCGTTGGCAAAAGGCCGTCCATTGCTGATGGCGGCAACAATCGCAGTTGCAGTGAGCGGCCCTATGCCCTCGACTGCCCCAATACGCTGACAGTCTTCATGGCCTTGAAAGGCCAACTTGATCTGCCGATCGGCGACGTCGATCTTCTCTTCCAACTGCGCGAGCTCTTCGTAGAGGCCACGGACTAGCTGGCGGCCCAAGCCTGTGAGCTGGTTCTCGGCATCTTCCAGAACGGCGGGTAAGCCGCTGCGCAACTGTCCCACATGCGGTGGCAACACGATCCCATACTCGGCCAGCAAGCCTCGGATCTGGTTGACAAGCTGAGTCCGGCAGGCGACTAGCCGGCTGCGCACCCGGTGCTGGCACTGCAGGTCCTGCTGCTGAACCGACTTCTGAGGAACAAAACGCATATTGGGCCGCGTTACGGCTTCGCAGATCGCTTCTGCATCGTTGGCGTCGTTCTTATTCGACTTGACGTACGGCTTCACAAACTGTGGCGCCATGAGCTTCACCGTATGACCAGAGCCGCTCAGCACGCGTGCCCAATAATGAGCGCTCCCACTGGCCTCCAGCCCTACCAGGCACGGTTCCAACCGAGCAAAGAACCGGGCAACTTCGCTCCGCCTCAGCTTGCGGCGCAACACAACCTTCCCGCTCTTGTCTGCCCCATGAACCTGAAAAACCTGCTTCGCTATGTCCAAACCGATCGTCGCTGCCTTCATGCCGATGTACCTCCTCCTGTGGCGAGCTTAGCAACTCGCTCCAACCAGGACGGGTCCATCCCATTAGGTCAGTGGACGCCCGAGAACATAATAATCATCGAGTGTACTGGATGTTCTCAGAGAGCACGTAGAAAGTCCATCAGGCCAGGATCATCTCGCCATCTCGTTCGTCTTACTTTTAAGTTAGCTCCGGGGTCGCAAGCAGCAAGGGCCCTAGCTTTCGTTTTGAGGTCTGTTTCCGCATAGATGTTGGTGGTGCCCAGAGATACATGGCCCAGCCAGGATCGAATGGTATTGATATCCACGCCTGCCCGGAGCAGGTGAGTGGCGGTTGTGTGGCGAATCGTGTGTGGGCTGACTCGCTTCTTCGCCAGATTTGGTTCGATTTTAGCAGCCAACTTAGCATACCGCTCCACCAACGTGTAAACACCAAAGCGGGTCAAGGGTTTACCGTACCTGTTGAGAAACAAGGCGTCTGGGTCACGTCGATTGCGCACGAGTGGGCGAAGCTCTGCCATCGTCCCCTTCCACAAGGGGCAATAGCGAATCTTACGTCCTTTCCCATGAAGCTTGACTGTACCTGTTCCTGCGGAATCTAAAACCAAGTCCTCAACGGTTATCTGGATGGCCTCGCTCGCTCGCGCGCCAGAGTTATAAAGAAACAAAAGTATCGCGTAATCTCGTTGTCCTTGTTTCGTTTTTCGGTCCGGTGCGGCCAACAGAGCGTTCATCTCCTCCTTTTCCAGATATTGGCGAGGATTTAGATCGTGGCGCTTGAAAGAAACCAGCCGAACCTCGCTGCACCATGCAAGATGCTCAGGACTTCGTTCGCCAACAAAGCGGGTAAAGGCCCGAATGGTGGCGAGTCGCTGGTTGCGCGTGACCACCGAACAGGCACGTGCATCTTCCAAATGCGACAAGAAGCCCAAAACCAATTCGGGCGAGATGTCTTCGATTGCGAGGCGGTCCACGGCTATCTTGCGAGCGTGGGCAGCGAACGGGACGAACAAACGAAATGTATCGCGGTAGCTCTGTTGTGTGTTTCTCGAAAAGTTCCGTTCATGCACGAGATGTTCCTGCAGGAAACGACGGACCCAGTAGCCAAGGGAAGAATAGTCAGTCATGGCGGCCCTCCCCGGTTGAATAATGTTCGAAGCGTTCGTTCGCTTCGTGGAGAAGCTCCGGCGTCATTCTCAAGTATGTCGCGGTCTCATCAATGCTGACATGGCCCAAATAAGTGCTGAGTTGCGGCAAGAGACGCTGTACGTTCTTACCCTCCCGATACCAGGTAACGAGGCGGTTCACTGCAAACGTGTGGCGGAAATCGTGGAGCCGGGGCTGGTACCGAGCATTGTCGAATCGCAATACCCCAGCCTCCGTTCGCAACTGCTCGAACTCATGGTCTGCATGATCATGCGTAACCGATGTGTCTCGTTTTGTGCGAAGAAACGACGTATCCTGTTCACGCGCGCTATCGAACCGCTGACGTTTCCAATAGAGTCGAAGGATTTTTAGCAGGTCTTTGCCGACCGGAACCAAGCGGGATTTGAATAACTTGGTCTCCCGAACCGTCAGTACGCCATTCCTTAAATCCACATTCACAAGATCCAGTTTGAGTGCTTCGCCGATCCGCAGCCCGGTTCCGTAAAGCAACAGAAGAAGCGTTCGCATCGTGTAAGGCGACAAAGGGTTGGTTGGCCGATAATGAGAATCGGGAACGCCCAACAAACGGCGCATGTCGGCGATAGAATAAATGTAAGGAACGAAAGCTGGTGGTCGTTCCGGCAAAACTGTGGGCAGGATGCGGTGCTGCAAGTACCCACGGACGATCGCAAAACGAAAGAAGCGATCCAGCGTTTCATATTTACCGAACCATCCGCCTGTAACCAATCCGGTCTCCTCAATTGGAAGAAATGCGTGAGCATGCTGCACGCTAAGATCTCCGAGGTCGAGATTGCCGGTATTCCGAAGGAACGCTTTCAGACAGTTGGACTCCCATTTATAGGAGTTTCCAAGAGCCTGCTTGTAGCTGACAAACTCGTCGATTGCGGCCTCCAGTTTCATAGCACACCTCCAAGCGGGAAATTAGCAACCTCACGGAGCCCTATCAGCCGATCAGCTGCCCAATCTGGCTCGACAGTAACGTGGTTTGTCCGCACATAGTCGATCAAATGGCCGAGGTCGATGTCGGAGACTTCCCGAAGGCCACGCTCGCCCACTTTGGCATAGATCTGCGTGGAGCGTGCCGACCGATGTCCCAACTGGTCGCCAATCTCCTTGATTGAAAAGCCCTCGGACAAGAGATGTGAGGCGCACGCATGGCGCAGGCAATGTGGACCGGAATGTGACAGATGCAGACCAAGCGCCTGCAGGCGCAACCGGATGCAGGCAGACAGACCTGGCATCCTTGTGGGTCGATGGGGTGTTTTTACGGTCAGAAATATCTCGCGATGAGAAGTCTGAGGGCGAACTTCTCGGAGATATTGCAAAATGGCATTTCCAACCGCGGCGGTCAGAGGGTGTTCTTGAAATTTCCTACGCTTGAGCCGCCTTACGTGCAAACGCTCGGCCTGCCAATCGATGTCGTCGACCGTGAGCCTGCACACCTCCCCAATGCGCAACCCATAAACTGCCAGGAGAAGAATAATCGCGCGATCGCGAATGTGGACGGGAAGCTCCGTGTCGAGGTGCGCGATGAGACGCTGCACATCCTTCCATATAGGCCCTTCGGGAAGTCCAGCCAGCGAGTAGATGTGAGGTCTCTCTATCGAACCATCAAGCCCCTGAACGCACCACCCACGCTGGCCTGCGAAACGGAAGAAAGCCCGCAGGGACTGCACATAGACTGCAATCGTTGCCCGCTTCCAATTGCGCGTCTTGTGCTGAGAAAAATAGATGGCAATGGTTGCCGGGGTGACCTCAGCCAAAGTGCACCCCCGCATCGTAAGCCAAGTCAAAAAAATATCCAGCGCGCGCTTTCGGGTCGAAATGGTTTGGTCTGTATAGCCTCGCTCGCTGCGGAGATGATGGAGAAATGCGTTCAACTCCTCGCTAAAACAGGGATGGGTATCGGTATCGTGCCACTTCCCTAAAAAACGTAACCATCGCATAGCAATGTGGATGAACTGTCTCTTCGCAACATGACGGTTCGCAGGCTGCGTTTCCAATCCGCAGTGCTGTTTGGCCCAGTTCTCAGCGGCTTCCTGGATTTCAGCTTGGCCCACTAAGCCATCCCGGTTGAGGTCAATATGTTCAGCGATACCCAACAGGAATCTGTTGATGTCTCGCATGCGACGGCGGCTCTGGCCCCGCTCTTGAAGATGCAATAGAAATGCATTCCGCTTTTCGCAAAATGGCCCTAAGCTGTACCGTTTTATCCACTCACTACGCCCGACCAATTGCTCGAAAATTTGCATTGGATTGACCCCTTTCGTGTTTGACGAACGAGTCCGGCGAAAAGTTATGTGGCCATCAGTCAAAGCGCACCCCCACAAAACTGAGGCGTTCCAAAGCATGACAACATAATCGATTTGGAAACATATTTGCGGACGTTCGGCAGGACGCTTGCACCGACCCGGCTTGCTACCAGAGCAAGGTGGACGCGCACGTTGCGAAGACCCTCGCCGCCAAGCCCAAGCTGGTACAAATCTCCGCTGCTTACGGCCAACCAGCCGAAGGGAGCACAGCAATCCCGCGCAACAAGTACATCGAAATCAAACAGGAGAAGCCCACCGGCAAGCACCAGCAGGATTGGCCGGAGTACAAGACCTGCAAATCCACGACTGAGGCCATCATCACGGAAGGCACGGAGAAAGGCGAACTCCGCAAAATCTGTGCCGACCCGAATTGCCCGGTTCATCATCCAAAGAAGCAGAAGCCAACTGCCGATGCCAATTGGAAGGCAGGGCAGGAAAAACAGCGCCGCGAGGAAGCGTTGGCCCAGGCAACGGGCTTGCGGGTCCTGAATGCCATCGTCGCCGCCGTTCCCGTGCGGCTGATGAAACGCGACCTGCTTTTCATCGTGGAGCGCGTAATAAACATGTTGGACGAACGGCGGCTGGAGATAGTCGCCCGGAATCGCGGCATCAAGAAGGCAAAGGACAGCGACTCGATTCCGAAGCTGCTATCTGCCTATATCCGCAAAGCCGACGAAGGCGAACTCGGACGGCTGCTGATGGAGATGGTCATTCTTCATTCCGCACGGACACAGCCTGATACTGGCAAGGTGCTCAAAGAAGCAGCCGGGTATTATAAGGTGGACACCGACGCTATCGCCCTCAAGGTGAAGCACGAGTTTACCGCGAAAGAGAAGGCAATAATTGCAAACAAGTCCAATCCCAAGCCGCTGACCAGGGTCGCAAAGAAATCAAACGCCGCGTAGTCACCGCTGCAAGACTGACGGAGCCTGAACCAGCAGGCTCCGTTTTTATTTGTCCGCCCGTCTTCCCACCCTGAAGCGTGCTGCCGCTCCGCGCCAGGCCCGATTCTGCCCACCCGACTGGCTAATCTAAGTGCGAAACCTGCCGTGGCATACCTTTACTCCATCCGCCACGGAGAGCGCTCGGGCCAATGACGCAATGCGTCGGTTGCCCGTTCGGTTGACTTGTCTGTGTGACAGGAAGTACATGGATTGGGAATTTTGTATTTGTCCGTCATGTCCGGGGTAATGAACTTGAACGTGTGGGCATGTACAAACGCACCAGGAACTCCCTCCGTTTCAATCTTCGGCATGTGGCAGGCTACGCACTCGCTACCCGGAGTACCGGCCTTGTGGTGCGTGTGCTCTTCCAGGGTCGCCGCGTGGGGGCCATTCGGCGACATGGGACCGTGACAATCCAGACAAATCATATTCGCGGGCTTTCTCAATTCCGCATAATTGCTCGTACCGTGAACATCATGGCAACTGGCGCAGGTGATTCTGTGCCGGTACATGACGCTCTTCGTGAAGTCGTTGCCTTGCATCCGGTTCTTGTGCGCTGTGCCGTCCGGGAAATAGTAGAAGGTCTGTTCTCCCAGTGTGTGGTCTTGCAGTTTCCAGAAGTCCTGTAGCTTCAGGCCCACTTGATAGCCGACCGGCCAGTCGTAATACTGGCCTTGGATCGGATTGGTCAAGGGCTGCCCTTGCGAATGGCACTGGATGCAGGTATCGTTGGCGGCGACATAATCCATGTTTGCCGCATTCAGGATGTTGCCGCGAGATGGATGCGTGACATGCTCGCTGCCCGGCCCGTGGCACCGCTCACAGCCGACATTCCATTCTGCCACCTGTTTGGTTTGAATGTCGTAGCCGACAGAATGGCAGCCGTTGCAGGTTGGCCCCGTGGGGTGGTCGCTATTGTGCGGAGGATAGTGCGGAGCCCACCAGTCTTCCCCTTTCTTCACCAGGTAGGGCACCCATTTCTTATGCGCGATGTCCCATTTTGCCGGCAGCGGATAATACTCATTGCCGACCTGCGTGAAATAGTTCTGCTTCCAGATGCTGCCGTAAACGAATGCGATCTGTTGTGGCTTGAAATTTACAAAAGATGGCGCGTGAGAAAAATCCGCAAGGATGGCGTGGGGATCTTTGCGCGGATCACGGACCACGTTGGCCATTGGAGTTTTCTTCCAGCGCTGGTAGATATCAGCATGGCACTTTTCGCACGCCTGCGAGCCAACGTAATGCGCCGAGGCAATAGTGCTGGCCTGCTGCGTTTTTTCCTGGCTGGTCAGTGGCCTCAGATTTCGGATGTAGAGCGCCAGTTCCCAACTGTTGGTATTGGGCTGGCGGTGGGGATTGCCCCAGGCAGGCATTCCAGTGAGTTGGACGCCGTTTTCAATGATGTAGTGAATTTCTCCATCCGTGAGGTTTTGGGTCTCAGCCACGCGTAAATCCGGCACCCTCGGATAGAGATTCAATCCGATTCGGGTCTTTCCGCTGCCATCGATTCCATGACAAATGGCGCAGCGGGTCACGTAGAGTTCACGCGCATCCTGCAGGTTTTCTGGAGTGGCTTCCAGTGGATTCTTCTGGTTGCGAGCATGGCGAGGAATCGCCAGATTTCGCACAGTCCGGGCCACGACCGTCTCCAATGCGGAAGGCGTCGATGTGGCGCGGAAGCCTCGCCGTATCACCAGGACTGCCCCGATGGTACCCACTATTGCCACCGCGAGAAATGTGAGAAGAGACGCTTTCCAGATTTTCATGCCTGTTCCCTGAATGCCCTCGATATACTCTCAGTCCCGATCAGTTGGCCGCATAATTCTCAACAAAGGATGTCCATCGATATTTTCAAGGGGAAAGTAGACGAGATGCGTCTGCGGATCGACGGTAACGGTGTGCGCATGGGGCATATTGAACGATCCGAGGAGGGCCAGTTTCCTGTTGCCATATTGGAAGATCGTCACGGTGCCGGACTCAGCGGAGACATACAGCCGCTTCAGACCAGGATCGAAGGCCAGTACATCGGGATCGTCGCCCACCTCATAACTCGAAAGCACCTTCGTACTCTTTAGGTCAACCACGGCAAGCGAATGGTTCTCTTCCCCGGCGACGAAGGCCACATCGTCCGCCACATCGAGGTGTCAA
>JAJXZK010000020.1 GCA_021780095.1 Acidobacteriota bacterium
ACCTGAGCAGCCGCAAAAGGACATTCACCGTAGGATTCGATCTTCGTGCGGCGGTTACCAAAAAGCCCGTCTGGTCCGGCGATTCTCTCGGCGAGGCCGATAACCGCCTCACCTGGGACGCGGCACGCGGCTGCCTTATTTTTGAGGCGCAACACAGTCAGGCTGTTTCTGTTCAGGGATTTTCTCCCAAGCCCGACCGGATGGAGAACAAGAGGATTCTTGTTTTTGAGGCAACCCTGGCACCGGGAGAATCGCGCGAATTCCGTTATGCGAATACGATAGCAGGCGACAAAACAGAAGCGATCGGCTGTTATGAACGCGTTCAGGCTGACTTTCCCGCGTTGCTGCAACAGAATGAACATGTGTTTACTGGCTTAGTAAAGGCTGCATTCACGCCGGGCAATTCTGAGTTTTCCGGTCACCTCCCGCAGCTCGTCACGGAGGATGAATCTCTCTGGAATCTCTACTATCGCGGGTTTACCAACCTTCTGTTCGCGCGAAGCGACTCACCGGATTCGGCTTATGGCTCCACGTATATCACGCTGGGCGGTCGGGTAAACACGACCCTCAGCTTTCCCTGGGATACATCGCTCACTTCCCTCAGTCTGGCGATGCTCGATCCGGAGCCGTTGCGGCGGCTGATCGAAACCTGGATGGCCCAGGATATGCACCAGCATTTGGCGACCGACTACGTCTCCGGACAAGCCGTTGGTTACTGGTATGCCGTCAACGATATGGCAATCTTGCGATGCGCCCAGAATTATCTGCGCGTGACCGGGAACTTCGCCTGGCTGGATCGCACGGTCGATGGAAAACCGGTGCTGGAGCACCTCGCCGATCACGCTCTCTACTGGGAAAAACTCGACCACTTTGGGCACGGCCTGGCGGACTACGGCAAGATAGAGAATCTTCTGGAAGTCGTCAGCACCTATCTGCACGAAGTGGCGGGAATGAATGCCGGCAATGTAAGCGGGATGCGCTTTGTGGCCGCGCTGGTCGAGCGAAAGGGCGACTCCACGCGCGCCCGGCAATTGCGCGCGGAAGCCGATGCGTTGGCCGCACGCATCAACCGCTTACTCTACGTGCAGGGCAAGGGCTACTGGCGGTGCGGGCAACCGGACGGCAGCTACAACGAGGTCCGCCACTGCTACGATCTTCTCTCGGTCTTTGAGAACATGGAGCAGGACCTGAGCGCCCAGCAGAAGCGCGAGATGAGCCGTTTCTTTTGGAGCGAGCTGCACAATCCAGTGTGGATGCGAGCACTTTCCACCGGCGATGCGGATGCGACGTGGAACATCCGGCCCGATCACAGCTCAATTGGCGCGTATCCTTCATGGCCACCGATGACCGCCAAAGCCCTGCTGCGGATCGACACTTCGCCCGAGTTGGCGTCCCAATTGGCTTCCTGGATAAAACAGCTAGGTAGAGCGGGCAACCAGGGGCCCTTCGGCCAGGCACACTTTGTTGAGCCGGTGTTTCCTCCTGAGCAGGGAGGGGCGCGCAAAGCTCCCGAGGATTCGCCTTACCTGAACGACTGGTGCTGCATTGCCGCGGGCAGTTTTGTGGACATGGTGATCGACTCCATATTTGGAGCGGACCTGACGTTGCACGACGGAATCCAAGTGATCTCGCGGCTGGAACACTTTGATCCGAGGGCGCGGTTGGTAAACTTGCCCTACCAGGGAAAAATATTTTCGATCTCCCGAAATGGAGTCGAGGCAATCTGACTCCTATAGTGAACAGTCTGCCTGTTTCGGTCGTTGCTGCAATCAAACTGGGGCGTGTTGAACGTATGGCAGACTTCGGAAAATCCTGCTCACGTGGTCGGTGAGGCGCTCGATCTCCGTGCGGCTCGCCGCGGCCAGCCGCCCGTCGTTGAACTCGGATCGCCCTAGTAATCGCGAATCCGCTCTGGCACTCCGGCCGTTTCCTGAACGCCGACGCTCGGCAGCCTCCAATTTCCTTTTTCCGATGCCAAGAGATGGGTAATATTATTTATCCAGGAAAATAGGAACTTTATACTTGCTTTCTCTTGGTATATTGATTTATAAGTGATTGTTTATGGCACTTTCAATCAAATCTGCGTGCGAATCCACTTATCACGATAAGTATTCGAAGCGAGGAGTTCTGATGGCACGAGCGGTCGCGCCCAGTGCGAGCGGTTCTGTCGGTGAATACATTCTCCGCGCCTGCCGGGCTGACCTGCGCGATTTTGACCGGCCTGGAAGCTTCTGCCATGAACTTCGGGTTGGCCTTTGGTGGGCCCATGGTGGGAGCCGCAAGGCGACGGTAAGCAGCCCCGGGTGGTAAACGAACGAAGTCTGGCTTCCTCTGGTGACGGCTGCTGGAGCCATTCCGGATCTTCCCTACGGTCTATTTACGGGCAAGAAAAGCACCTTGGAGAATATTCCCCGATCCGGCACGCGCGCCTATTGGGGCTTGGCGGGATAGGAGAACCCCCGGAAGCCTTTTTGAGGATGAGAAGGTAGAGAGTCCTAAGAATGTACGATAAAACACCCTACATCGCCGTATCACCATCCGACCGGGACTGCCATTCCGGGTGGGGTGACATCGCCCAGACCTTACGGGCGGCGGTGGGCGAGCGGCAAACGGTGTGCGTCGAATGCTATCCCGGAGTCGAGATTCAGGAGGTGCGGGAGCAGATCGAAGCCATCCTCCAGCCCGCGCGGCTAATTTCGACCGAAGGCTTGTTGCTGCCCGCCGCAACATTGAACCGGCGATTGGGACCGCTGCTGACCGACGATCCGGTCTTCGGCGTGATGAATGCGATTGAAATCAAAGACTACTTCGATCCGGAAAAATTGGCAGCGGCCCAGCACGAAGCGGAAGAGCCCGGAGAGGGAATCACGCTGGTGATCGGTGTCGGCGCGGCTCTGGTGGCGCCGCGCCATGACCTGCTGATTTACGCGGACTTGGCGCGCTGGGAGATTCAACAGCGGCAGCGACGCGGCGAAATCGGCAACCTGGGCGCGGACAACATAAATGAATTGCCGTCCCTCAAATACAAGCGCGCATTTTTTCTGGATTGGCGCGCTGCCGACCGGCTCAAGCGGGCATTACTGACCAAGATCGATTTTGTCTTGGATACCAACCGTCCTCAAGTCCCGAAGATGATCTCCGGCGAAGCGATGCGCGATGGACTGCGCATGGCCGTGCAGGGTCCTTTCCGGGTAGTTCCTTTCTTTGATCCAGGCCCATGGGGCGGCCATTGGATCGAGGAGGTCTGTGATCTGCCCCGGAACGTTCCCAACTATGCGTGGGCCTTTGATTGCGTTCCGGAAGAAAATAGCTTGTTGCTCGGATTTGGAAAGGCGCGCGTGGAGATTCCATCTCTCAACCTGGTTTACGCCCAGCCTCGAGAACTGCTCGGGGACAACATCTATGAGCATTTTGGAGCGGAGTTCCCCATCCGGTTCGATTTTCTCGACACGATG
>JAJXZK010000099.1 GCA_021780095.1 Acidobacteriota bacterium
CTCTCGGTCGGAGCACCGGCAGATGTAGCGGTGTTGAGCGAGGAGCACGGAAAATTCGGCTACCTTGATATGGACAACACCAAGCTGATGGGCAACACGCGGCTGATTGCCCAGTTGACGATCCGTGCGGGACGAGTGGTCTACGACCTGAACGGCATCTCCATGGATTTGTGGAATCAGGAGCATCCGTCGAGCAATCCGCAGATGGCCAACCACTGGACTTCGTTCCGCCCGCAGCCTCCATTGCCGGAACAGATCGTTCCAAAGAGTCCGACAGCAAAGAAGTAGGAACAGTTTTAGAGCACAGCCATCGAACGAAGATTGGGGATCGAGGAGACGCGGTAGGTTTGGCGCGGCGTTCCTGTATCGGAACTCAGCTCCACGGCAATCATTCCTCGATCCGATGCTAGCCAGAGCGTTGAACCTGCAGAGTGCATCGACGCGACTTCACCTGCGGGAAGAGCAATTTCAGCCGCGCGCTCCAGTGTTCCCTTTTGTGGATCGATCGTCCATGCGGTGAGCCACGCATGACGGGTCGTACGAGTTTGGGCAAGGAAAACAACGTTCCTCTCGGAAGAAAAACAGATCGCTGTTGGGCCATCGTTCAGCGAAGCGCGACCGACCGGTACCAGTTTCCTTTCCGAGGCTAAGCGGAAGGCTGTAATCGCCGGACGTAAGATATGGGCAACAACGAAGAGTTCCCCGTCCGGATGAATTGCGATCTTAGAGGGACCGCTCCCGGCGACGCAAGGAATGCGAGCGACGACCTTCATGCTGCCAGCGCCGAATTCTCCACAATCGGAAGCGAGGATGTCCAAGCGTTCCGCACCATAGTCAGCGGCGAGAGCAATGCCTTTTCCAGGATGGAACAGCACATGCGACGGATGAGCGCTGGCCTGTTCGGTGGAGTGCTGTCCTCGCCCCACCTGCTTCAGAATGACGGAAGGTGCGGATGGCAGGCCTGATTCGTCGAGCGTTAGAACGTTATATGCGCCCCCGCCGAAGACCGCAACGAGAAGGCTGCTTCCATCTGGAGAAATGGCCAACGATCGTGGCCGGGTTGCAGAGAGTGATAGAGGTTGCCGTCCGACAAGTTCGAGCGTGCCGTTTGCCTGATCCAACGCGAAGGTCTCGACGGTACCGCGCGGCTGATGCTGATAGTGGCTCACATCATTCACGACATAGAGGAGCGACCGGAAGGGATGTCGGACGATCGCGGAAGGCCGCTCTGAGGGTCGGGTGTACAACACCCGGGTCATTCCGCGCTGAATCTGCACCAGGTGGAGGGTTCCAGCGTCTCCGGCGCCGAACGATCCAACGCAAAGTATCAAGTCTTGGGCAGGGCTTTCGAGAAATGAACGAAGAGGAAGCGGCGATAGCGCGAGAGCCCCGCCAGCCATGCCCATGCCGGCAAGGAAGGTGCGACGGCTCACACGCGAATCGATTCTAGCGCACTCTGTTTCAGAGTTCACGTTCAGAGAATCCCGGTGAATCGCGGCCTCGTTCTCGGTGAAATCACTCATTCCTGCACACTCATAGTGGGACTGGAAAACATTGTTGGGGTCGTACTTCTGCTGGACCTGCTGAAGCAATGCGTACACGACCATCGAGCCCATAAGTCATGGATGCGCCATACACGCGGAGCAAAGGAAAACAGACCTACCCTGAGGAAAGCCAGTTCTCAGGATCGATCTTCCAGTTTCCCGATTCTTAAATGTAAGCAATGACATCGATTTCTACCAGCGAATGGCCCGGGGATGCCCCCGGCGGGCGACACCGTGGTTCTCACCGGTGGGGTGTCACCCCATCCAGCCTGCGAATAGACCTTATTCATTGCGTCGTAATCGTCGATGCTGTTGAGGAAGACGTTGACCTTCAGGGCCTTTTGCAGCGAAGATCCCGCGCCTTCGAGGGTCTGCTTGATCTGATCGAGAACATGCTGCGTGTGTTGCTCGATGGTTCCCTGGAAGTGCGCCCCGACGCCCGAGAGGAACAGGAGGTTTCCATACGAGACGGCCGGCGAGAACAGGGCCTTCTTGCCCGGTTCCGGCTTTGGATAGCGCTTCTTCTCAATTTTTGGGGATACCTGCGCTTTGGCGGATGATGTGGCAAGAATCGCTCCACTACCTACAGCAACGGCCGCCTTGGCTGCATTCTTGAGAAGACCTCTTCTTGTCGGTTGGTTCATTGCTTTTCTCCTGTCGATGGCTACATGAGAGGGTTGCGTCCGCGTCAAGGTTGGCTCTACAGCCTTCCGAACTTCTGCACTGCTTGTTCGATCGAGTGGTACTTCTCGATAAACGGATACATAGAGTGCTCGCTGAAATCGAGACTTTGCGCGCGAATGAGAATCTCCGCCGCATGCGCGCGCGGCACTACGACCACACCATCGTGGTCGGCGACAATGATATCTCCAGGAGAAACCGACACGCCGTCGCAGACAATAGGAATATTCGCTCCCCCGAAGAGATAGTGGCCTACTGAAGTGGACGGCACAGGGCCGAGCGCATAGACCGGGAAACCGATTTTGGTGAGCTGTGGAACGTCGCGTACGCCGCCATCGACGACTGCCCCGGCAAAATCGCGGGCCAGCATCGCGGTTCCCATCAAGCCACCCATCCCGGCGATGTCGGCTCCGTCCTGCACATTCATGACATACACCGAGCCGGGGACTCCGCTATCAATTGCCTTCAACATGCCGTCGAGCGCGTGCGGATCGTGGTTCTCTTCTTTTACCAGCTTGACGGTAAGGGCGACTCCCGCGAACTTGGTCGGAAAGATAGCCTGCATGTGATGCGTCATGTACCGCTTCTCATGCAACAGCTGCTCCATGGCGTCGGAAACCGACGCAGCCTCAACATGCCTGTAGGCATCGATCATGGCCTGCGGATTGGCTTGATACTGCGCCGCGGTCATGGGGTTATCCGCCTTCACCGCTACGGTAACTCCGGTCAGCGAAGCGCCAACTACCAGCAACGCGGAGACGATCCTGACTTTGCTCAAACGCCGGGACAGCAGACTTGCTGACTGCATTCCAGTTCCTCCGGGGAGTCCATGAACTCAAGAACATATCACCAAGGCTGGCTGGTAGTGTCAAGCCGCTGAAAGCAGAAGCCTGCGCCGTACCGGCCAACAGCAAGACGGAATTGTTCCAACTGCAACAAGAATTTCCACTATCCTTACGGCGATGGCGCGATTTCAGGCTGCTGGAGTGGCCTTTCTGGATGGACGGTCAACCAGCAGAGAGCGCTGAATATGGCCAGCGCCGCCGCCACCGCAAACGATGTGGTCCAGCCGTAGCGCGCTGCAATCCACGGTGTCAGGGATGCCGTTACGGCGCCGCCGATCTGTCCGCCCATGTTCACCATGCTGGAGAACACACCGGAGTTAGGTCCGGCAATGTCGATCGAGACTGACCAGAACGAGCTCTGCGAGATGTAGAGCGCGCCAGCGCCACCGGCGAGGATCACTCCCGCCAACTCCACGTTCCGCACCTGCGATCCCAGCACCAGAAACGCCGCCGTTGCCACCAGTGAGCCGGCTGCCAGTCCGCATCGGCCCACCCTGAGCCCCCAACGCCGTGTCATCCGGTCGCTCATCACTCCGCCCAGCAGACAAAACACCGTCATCGACAGAAACGGCAGCATGGCATAATTCGCGCTCGACTTCAGATCCACGTTCCGCACCTGCGCCATATACAGAAAAAACCAGCTGAAGTAGATCCAGGCAATATATCCAAAGCTGAAATAGCCGGCCATCAGCATCAGCAGATCCCGGCGATGAAAGATTGCCCGCCAGTCGATCCGGTTGCGCTTCGTCCCTGCGGCATGGAACTCCATCCCATCCCGGATCTCCCGCAGTTCCGCCTGACTCACCCTCGGATGCTCTTCCGGGCGGTCACGTGAGATCAGCCACCACACGATGCCGACGGCAAAACCCACCACCGCGCTGAACCAGAATGCCGCTCGCCAGCCGTGGTGCGTGATCAGCCAGTTCAGCATGGGAGGCGTCAACCCGCTGCCGGCGCCCACGCCGGCGAAGATCAATCCATTGATCACGCCGCGCTCGTGCAGCGGAATCCAGCGCGCCACAAACTGGTTGGCCGCCGGATAGATCACCGACTCTCCGGCGCCTAATGTAAACCGCAACCCGATCAGCAAAGCCATCGCGTGCCCAATGTCAGATGGCAGAAGCGCTGTCAACGACGTTGCCACGCCCCAGGACAAGACTCCCAGGGTCAGGATCTGCCGCGGCCCGAACCGCGTTGCCAGCCATCCTGCCGGCAACTGAAACACCGCATAGCCGATCAGAAACGCGCTGAAGATCCAGCCCAGCCGCTGGTTGCCTAATCCGTACTCCCGGCTGATCTGCAACCCCGCGATCGATATGTTCGTCCGGTCTAAAAATGCAACTCCACTCAGAACAAACAACCAGATCGATAGAAAATATCGCACCCGCATCCGCCGCTCAAACATCGCTTTTTCAGGCTCCTGCAGCACGATACAATCCATCGGAAATATGGCCGCTTCTGTGTGAAGATTCTAACCTGCTGAGCAGTCGCTTCAAAATCGATTTCACTTTTGGTTGGACATAAGCGGTTGACCTGCTCGGTTTGGGTGGCACGGCCCATGACATATGCGTTTTCAGGCGAAAGGATTAAGATCGCTTCTTACGCATGCACTACGCGATACTGCTAACCGTAGTAAAGGAGACAGTTCCATGGAGATGAATACCCGACGTCGCTTTCTAGGCGGGGTCGCCGCAATGGCGGCCGCAGTGGCCGCAGAGCCAACGCTTTTTGCTCAGTCAACTACTGCGCCAGCGAAACGACATGCCCCCAACCCTCATGTTCAGGGCGATGTCTATTACTTTTACGGCACTGGCTCTAATGATGGTTTTCAGGATCACATCACGGTCACCGATCCGTTTGAAAAACATGTCACCCGGACCATGGATGCGCTGCGGAAAGACCTGGAGAGCAATGGATGTACTATGGACAGCATCTTGCAGCTCGAAGTCTTCCTGTGCCTCCCGCTGGCCGACGGCGTCACCATGCCGACCGGCAAGGCTCGTTTTGACGCGCATCAGGCGCAATATGAAGCGCTGAATAATATCTACCACACGTATTTCAGCCCGGGTAAATCGCCCGCGCGAGCCTGCATGGCTCTCGAATGGATCCCCGGCAACTCTCTGATCGAGATTGTCGGCTGCGCCAAAGTCATCAACCCGGCGGCCTGATTTTTTCGCGAAAGGCAGATAGCTCGGCATACATCCGCGTGGCCATGTTGTTGCGGTATGTTCGCCGGGCTACCCTCATAGTTGGTTATTTGAAATGCACGAGTCCGCGTTGGAGCGCATCGATGGTCGCCTGAGTGCGATCGAGAGCTCCCATCTTGTCGAATACGGATGAAACCAATCCGAGCTGGTTTTCCGCCATGCACATCTGATCCGCAATCCACCAAATTGATTTCCCCAGAGTGATGCGGGTCAGCAGTTCTATTTCGAGCGGCGTCGGATTCACCGAGCGGGCACGCCGGACACCGAGGCCCACCATGGAAACGAGCTGCGAAGGCGCTGAAACAGGAGAGGCCGGGATGACCGGTACAGCGGTTTGTCGACGTGTGAGATCTCTGAAAATTGTTTGTAACGTTTTCGATGCAGACGGGCTTTATAGATATAGAACATCAAGTCACACTGCCAACGCCACGGGATTCGTGAGGTGTGACTGTGGAACGGATGGATGGGATTGCTCCCCCGGGAAGTTTGAGCCCGATCGGCTGAAACATTGCAGGTCGAGCGCGCGCGAGCCGTAGGTGGAGCAGCGCAAAGCAAGGGATGCCTATGACGGATCGTGCTACCGCACTGATGTGCATGCCCGCAGGCGAGCCATCGTTGAGCGAGGACACCCAGATCGCCCTGAACGGTGTGACGCACGTCCTGGCATCGGTGGGAAGAGCCTTCTTGTGTCTCGACGACGCCTTCCGGATCGTCCATGCGTCCTATCTGCTCGATGGTTTGATGGGCAGCGGAATCTCTTCAATGTTGGCGGGCCGCGGGGTGGAAGACCTATTGGGGACGAGCGTTTTTGGGCCGGGCGCCCCGTTGCGTCGGGCGCTGCTGGATGGCCAGAAGCGCGAGGGATGGCGCGCCACCATGCAATTCGGCGAGAGTAAGCCGAGGCTTGTTTCCATCACCGCCGCTCCCCTCTTTGGGGGAGAATCCAATATCTGCGATGCGCGGATGAAGTATGTCGTTCTACTTCGCCCTGCGGAAGAAGAAGGCATATGGTCGAATGCGGCTACCTTCATCTCCAACGCCGTTGTCTGTTCCCCTGCCATGCAGCGCATTTTCGGCCTGGTGGAAGCGCTGCAGCACAGTGAAGCTCCTGTCCTGATTACCGGCGAGAGCGGCACTGGCAAGGAGGTCGTCGCTCGCGCCATCCACGAAAGCTCGCCGCGCAGCAATGGGCCCTTCATTGCAGTGAACTGCAGCGCTGTTCCCGCCGACCTGCTGGAGTCGGAGTTGTTCGGTCACGTCTGCGGAGCCTTTACCGGCGCGGTTCGCGATCGCGTCGGCCGCTTTGAACTGGCCGCAGGCGGAACCCTGTTCCTCGACGAAATCGGCGACATGCCGCCCCTGCAGCAGGTGAAACTGTTGCGCGTCCTGCAGGGTGGGCACTACGAGCGTGTCGGAGAGAGCGTGCCACGGGTCTCTGACGTTCGCATCATCGCCGCGACCAACGCGGAGATCCGGCTGGCGCTACGCCAGGGTAAGTTACGCGAGGATCTCTATTATCGGCTGTGCGTGGTTCCCATTGAAGTCCCTCCACTGCGGCAGCGTAGAGAGGATATTGCGCCCCTGGCCGCCTATCTCCTCGACCGCGCCACGTCACAGCGCGGCCTGATCCGGCGCATTTCGCCACAGGCCATGCGCCTGCTGATGGAGTATTCGTGGCCCGGCAATGTAAGGGAACTGGCCAATGTAATGGAATACGCCGTGGCCGTAGCAAAGATCGAGACGATACTTCCCGAAGACCTCCCCGACGAGATTCGAGCGCCGCAAGCGGCAGTCGCTGCAGTGGCATCGGCGCAGGAAGCAGCTCCTGAACCGGGAAGCCTGCCGAACAGACCGTTGCCTCAGGAATCCGAACGGCTGGTGGCTGCACTGGATGCCCATCACTGGTCGCGCTCGGATGCGGCGCAGGCCCTCGGCCTAAGCCGCTCTACGCTGTGGCGAAAAATGCGGGAGCTGCATCTTGCGGATCGTCGCAAGCCTTGAGACAACTTGTTTCAGTGTTGCAACGTCCTGTTGCTACATAATGTCCCACTCCAATTTACGCGTCTACTAAATTGCTCATTCCATTAATTGCGCATTTTGGAATGGAACGTGCATTCACCTGTCCTTGAGTAAGTACGTAACTACGCAACTAGGTAGCAACGGGCCTCACTAGGGAGGGCGGATGTCCACGAACAACATACATCAGGATCGCCATCTGGACTGCAATCGAATGGGCGACTTCTTTATGATCCTTGGCCACTCCACACGGATGCGCATTTTTTGCGCCCTGCAAAACGGATCCAGAAGCGTGACCCGGATTGCCGAAGAAGCGGAGATATCGGTCTCCAACGCATCGCAACATTTACGCCTGATGCGCGACCGCGGCGCGGTCATCTCCGAGAGGCAAGGTCAGACCGTGTTTTACGGGATCGCGGATCTGCGGTTCTTTCAGGCAGCCAGTTTGATTCGAGACGCGCTGGATGACAGAAGGAAAGCGAGCGAGTGCAACCATTTCTCAGGATGCGAGCAAGCGTCGACTAAAACCGATCGAACAGTTGAAGAGCTTCCAACTGAATCCATCCACAACCCCAGAACCAATTAGAAGGAGAAGTTTATGAACGTAGAAGAGCTTGTAACACTCACCGCCGACAAAGTAATCGATGCGCGTGGAACAGCCTGCCCCGGTCCACTGCTGGAAGCCAAGAAGGGTATTGGCGGTGGTCCCTTAGGATAGATCATCAAATCGTTAGAAATTTCTGTAACGAAAAGGCTGGCGAAGAGCTTTAGATAGATATAGGAACCATGAACCATGAACTACATATTTAAATATCCAAGCGGGTTTTGCGCGAACGAGGGATGAAACTTATGAAGCATCTATTGATACTCGGCGGAGGGACCGCCGGCACCATGATGGCCAACAAACTGCATCCTGTGCTGGACGCGCAGGAATGGCAGGTGACCGTTGTAGATGGCTCGGAAGAGCATTATTACCAACCAGGATTTATTTTTGTGCCATTCGGGATCTACCGTTTGCCAGATATTGTGAGGCCACGGCGCCATTATTTGCCCTCGCGCGTCAAGTTCGTCCATTCCGCCATCGACCGCATCGAGACAGACAAGAACAGGGTCGTCCTCAGTGACCAATCGGTGCTGCCGTATGACTACCTGATTATCGCCACGGGGACGGACGTACATCCAGAGCAGACCGAGGGCATGGTGGATGAGGACTGGTACAGAAACAAGTTTGATTTTTACACGTCCAAGGGGACGGATCGGCTGGGACAGTTCCTAAAGGGATGGCAAGGCGGCAGGATGGTCGTGAATCCAGTCGACATGCCCATTAAGTGTCCCGTAGCCCCGTTGGAATTTTTGTTTCTGGCGGATGCGTACTTTACCGAGAGGGGCATCCGGGACAAGGTCGATATATGCCTGGTGACGCCGCTGTCCGGGGCCTTTACCCGGCCCAAGTCATCAGAAATTCTGGGGAAGATGCTGGAGCAGAAAAAAATCGAGGTCGTCCCCGACTTTGGCCTGGCGCGGGTGGACAGCAAGGAGAAGAAACTTGTTTCATGGGAAGACGTTGAGGTGAAGTATGACCTGCTGGTCACCGTACCGCTGAACATGGGCGATGCCTGCATGGGCCGCAGCGGTATGGGAGATGTCTCCAACTTTGTTCCCACGGAGAAAGAAACGCTGCTGGCAAAGGGCCTGAACAATGTCTTCGTGATTGGGGACGCCACCAACCTGCCCACATCCAAGGCCGGCTCCGTGGTGCATTTCGAGTCGGACGTCCTTTACGACAACTTCCTGGAACATATTGAAAACCGCCCCATGCCTGCCCGCTTTGATGGCCACTCCAACTGCTTTATTGAATCGGGCTATGGAAAAGGGATGTTGATCGACTTCAATTATGCTGTAGAACCACTACCTGGAGACTTTCCTCTGCCTGGCGTTGGTCCGTTCTCCCTGCTCCACGAGAGCAGCATGAACCATTATGGCAAGCTCATGTTCCGCTGGGTGTACTGGAACATTCTCCTGCGCGGCCTCAAATTGCCCATGGACCCGCAAATGTCCATGGCCGGAAAGAGAGTGTGACATGGCAACCGCAATAGTTGAAGACCAGATTGCGGAAATCCACCGCAAGCTTGACCTGATTGTGGAGGAGATAGAGCACCTGAGGCGCGTCCGAGAGTCCGTACACGACCTGCAGTCTGATCTGCTGTTGGTCGCCAAGGACGCATTCAAAAGGATGACGGACGAATTCAGCACTACGGAAGTACATCCGGAGGAAATCGTCGAACTTGTAAAGGTCGCGCTCAGCAATGCAAACCGTCTGACTTCTGCGTTGCGGACGCTGGAAAGCGCGGACGATTTTCTACAGGACTTTCAGGGCGTAGCCCACGATCTGTACGGGCGGGCAATTGCACATCTCCAGGTGCTGCAGGAACATGGCTGGATCGATGCCGTGGTCAGCTCTGTCAGAATGGCTGATGCGCTGGTGCAGGCCCACTCTGCCGAAGACATGAAGCGGATTGAGGCCAGCGTCCCACAATTGGTCGGATTCATGCGTGAACTTACCCATCCGGAAGTGCTCAACGCGCTGGAGGCGATCATCTACGGGTTCGGGCGGGTGCAGGCCACCATGAATGTCAACAAGTCCGTCATCCAGCTCGTGCGCGACCTGAATTCCAAGGAGGCGCGTCGTGGCATCGCCGTGCTTGTCGAATTTCTCAAGGTCGTGGGGGCACGCAGTACGGCTGCCGCTCCCGTGGATCCATCAGCCACATAAAACTCGAAAGGTAATAAATATGGGGACGACCATAAACATACTAGGAAAAGAACTTGCCGTTGATGCGGACGGAAACCTTGCCAACCTTAGCGACTGGAACGAACAAGTGGCCACGGAACTGGCCAAGCAGGATGGGATCGCTGACCTTACCCCGCAGCACTGGATCGTTCTTCACTTTATGCGGAAGGTCTTCGAGCGGGATGGCGATGCGCCCTCCATTCGCCGCCTGACCAAGGAAAGCGGCGTTGATACGAAGACCCTCTATCAACTTTTTCCCAAGGGCCCGGCAAAGCGCGCAGCAAAGATCGCGGGACTTCCCAAGCCTAAGGGTTGCATCTAGTACAGGAGAAAATCATGGCAAACTCAGCAGTTCAGCCCATTGAAAAAGTCTCAATAGTAATCTCTCATGGGTCGCTTGAAGGTGTCTATCCCGGTCTCATCATGGCCAATGGCGCGCGCATGGAAGGTATCGAGGCATCGCTCTTCTTCACTTTCTTTGGCCTCGACGCGATCATCAAAAAACGGATGAACAACCTGAAAGTCGCAACTGTCGGCAATCCGGGTATGCACATGCCCACACTGCTGGGCGCGCTGCCTGGAATGTCCGCCTTCGCCACGTCCATGATGAAGAAGGAGATCGAGAAAATCGACATTCCCCCGGTCGCGGAGTTTCTCACCATGATCCACGACTCTGGTTGTGAAATCTACGCCTGCCGCGCAACGGTGGATATGTTCCATCTCAAGCCCGGCGACTTCTGTCCCGAGGTCGATGCTGTCATCTCCGTTGGTCAGTTCTACGAGAAAGCTGCCGGAGGCCAGATCATCTTCACTTGATGGCTATCCCCGCTGCGGACGCATGATACTGCCGTCTAGCTCGCGCGTGATGCCAAACTCCGTGGAAAGCTCCGATCATCTCGGTGGCCGCCCAAATGAACGTGGACGCGTCTATCCATCCCCAGGCGCTAGGGACATGGTCTACCAGGGACGAACCATTCGCAGCCTTGCGTTCCTGCACTGCGTGGGCAGCCGGCAACTGGATGGAGTCCACGAGCCGCAACCCGACGGCTCCTTGAACACCTACTGTTCGCGCGTTTGTTGCACCACCATTCTGCAACAGGCACTCTCAGTTCGCCAGCGTTTCCCGAAAATCCGTGTCTACGACTTTCATCGTGACATCCGTACCTACGGGCGCGGAGAAGAGGACTACTACACCAATGCGTCCAAGGCCGGAGTCGTCTTCTTCCGCTTCAATGGCGAGGAGCCGATCAAGGTGGAACGGAATGGGCACGGCGGCGGCAAAAAAAAGCTGCTCCACTGACAGTCACCGTCAAGGACGCTCTCACCTGGGGCGAGGAGCTGGAAGTCCCGGTGGACATGGTGGTGCTTGGCGTGGGCATGATGCCCAGTCACATCGAAGACCTGGTCGAGAGCATCAAGCTTCCGACCGGCGAAGATCATTTTCTACAGGAGGTTCACCCCAAGCTGCGCCCGGTTGAAGTGGCTGTCAACGGCGTACTGCTCGCGGGCACGGCGCAGGGGCCGATGAATATTCAGGAGACGCTGAATGCCGCGAGTGCCGCAGCAGTCAAGGCGGCCTCGATGTTTGCCAAGGATGTGGTGGAGTTGAATCCCTTTGTGGCGGTGGTCGACGCTTCACGCTGCACCGGCAACGCAATCTGCATTACGCAATGCGACTACGAAGGCGCGCTGAAGATGGTCGAGGTCGAAGTCGACGGACGCAAGGTGCAACGCGCCGAGGTGAACGCCGGGCTCTGCTCCGGTTGTGGAGCCTGCGTCCCCGTCTGCCCCAGCCGCGCGATCGACGTCGATGGCTGGCGCTTGGATCAATACGACGCGATGGTAGACGGCCTGGTCGCCGACACTCCACACCCACAATGCAGTGTTGAGGAACTGGTGCACCTGGGTTGACCCCGAGACATCTGAAGGGAGAAATCGACAATGGCAATGAAGACACTCACAGCTCAGCAGAAACAGGCTCTAGCTACCATGCGCGAGCGCATGGGCGGTATCAGCGAACAAAAGAAGCAACACGCGAAGCAGTTGAAAGCCGCGCGCAAGGGGATCGTCCACATACTGACGGAGAAGCCCGCCACGGTTCCCGAGATCGCCGCTGCTTTGAACATTCCCAGAGACGAAGCCCTGTGGCACCTGACAGGAATCCGGAAGTATGGGCAAGTCGTCGAAGCCGGTGAAGCGGGCGACTACTTCCTGTACACGCTCGTCGTCAGCGAAGACTCCACCGCAACGGCTCACTAGAAGCAGACTACGAGGGATCGCAATGGCACACCCAATCGATGTTGCATTGATGGACAAGATCAAGAAGCACGGCCCCGGCGGCACGCTGGATGTGAGTGCCTGCTTCAACTGCGGAAACTGCACCGCCGTGTGTCCGTTGGCAGAGGATTCGTCCGGCTTTCCTCGCCGCGTGATTCGCATGGCGCAAGTCGGCATGGAAAAGGAACTGCTGGCCGACGAAGACATCTGGCGCTGCTACGCCTGCGGCGAATGCACTAAGACATGTCCGCGCGAAGCCGACCCCATGCAATTTATGGCAGCGGCTCGCAGCTATGCCATCTCCCGTTATGATGCGACCGGGCTGGCCGGCTGGATGTATCGCTCCGCGGCCGTCAACATCCTGGTCCTTCTGTTGTTCTCCGCGTTCTTCGCCCTCTTGCTGCTGTCGCACAAAGGTGGATTGGAGATGGGCAGCAACGGTGCAATCTTCAGCGGCATCGGCTCCTCACGGCTCTTCCAGTTCATTCCAGGCGAGTGGGTCCACAGCATCGGCGTTGCGCTGTTTGTCGTGATCGGAGCCAGCCTGGCCTTTGGCGTCTTCTCCATGATCTACAGGGTGATGAGCAAGAAGAATCACGCCGGTACGCGACCCGCGTTCCCGCTCGCTGCGCTGCTTCCCTCCATCTGGTCGGCCGTGACGGACGCCCTCAATCATCGCCATTTCCGCAACTGCGAACAGACAACGGAACCCACAAACGAGCCAATCTATCGGCGCGCCTGGTTCGTCCACGGCACCATCATGTGGGGCTTTCTCGCGATGCTGATTGCCACCACTGTTGACTTTCTCTTCAAGCCCATCGGTTCACCCGTTCCACCCTGGTATTCCATGCGGCTCCTCGGACTCCTGGGCGGTTTGGTCTGCCTCTACGGCTTGACCATTGCCATCTCGCGCAGGATCAGCGCCAAAGAAACACCCTACGACAAGAGCTCCTTCTCCGATTGGTTCTTCCTGTTGCTTCTTGCGGCTACCGTCCTTACTGGACTGCTGACCGAGATCGTTGTCTATATGCCTCATCTCACGATCTTCGGATACGCAAGCTTCGTCACTCACATTGTTCTGGCCATGGACATCCTGATCATGATGCCACTGACAAAGTTCGCACACGTCGTCTACCGGACACTGGCCCTTGCCCTGCACGAGTGGGCTTTGGCGCCTGCTCCACTGAAATCTAAAGTTGCCGTCGGCAACGCCTAACTCCGTA
>JAJXZK010000018.1 GCA_021780095.1 Acidobacteriota bacterium
GCGATCAATGCACGTTCCAACAGCAGCAAGATCGCGTCTGCCTCCGCATCTTCAAAGGCAATGTTGCTCGTGTTTGGCAGCCGGCTGCTTTCGCCGCCCACCAGCATAGATCCGGGAATAAGGCGCAGGATTTCCTGCTCCAGCCGCTTGCGCATGAGCGCGATCCGCAGCGTTCCGGTGGGCATCGCCTGCGCCGCCAACTCCGCGGCGATCCCAAAGCCGACGATGGCAGCCGAGTTCTCCGTGCCGGCGCGACGACCCCGCTCCTGCCGTCCACCGTGAACCAGGGGCGCGATTCCCACTCCGTTGCGCACGTAGAGAGCTCCAACGCCTTTGGGCCCGTGTATCTTGTGCGCGGATATGGTGAGCAAATCGACGCCGGCGGATTGGACATCGATGGCGATCTTGCCCGCCGCCTGAACTGCGTCGCTGTGGAACAGCGCTCCAGCCTGGCGCGCCATTTCAGCCAGCATCTCGATGGGAAAGATTACGCCCGTCTCGTTGTTGGCCCATTGAATGGATGCCAGCGCCGTTCTTGAAGTCAGTGCACGGCCATACGCATCGATGTCGAGATTCCCGTTTTGATCGACGGGGATTCTGTGCACCTTCGCTCTTCCCATCCGCTCCAGATGCGCGCACGCCGAGAGCACGGCGGGATGTTCGACTGTTGAGGTGACGATCTCGTCGCGTCCGGTTTGCGTCTCGATAGCGGAGAAGATCGCAGTCGTATCGGACTCGCTGCCACCAGAGGTGAAGACGATCTCTTTTTCGGAAGCCGCTCCGATCAACGATCGAATCTGATGGCGCGCTGCGCGCACCGCCTCCGCCGCCGCAGCGCCCAGGGGATGCGTGGAAGATGGGTTGGCGAAGTTATGCCGGAACAGGGGAAGCATGGCCTCAACCACACGCGCGTCCATGCGCGTGGTCGCGTTGTTGTCCAGGTAGACCCATTCCTGTGTTCGCGAAACATTCGTCATTGTAAGATCCTTCAGGCCGATTGCCTCAGCAGGCAGACTTTCCGCACGCACAGTTTGATTTTGCCTGCGGATTGTTGAACGAAAATCCGGCGCCCTCCTGGCTATCGATAAAGTCGATCGTGGTTCCTCCCAGCCGCGAGGCGCTATCGGGATCGGTAAAGATTGCAAGTCCCCAGCTCTCGCCGCAAAGGTCTCCCGGATCGGCGCTTTCCACCAGGCCCATTTCATACTGGTATCCGGAACAACCGCCCGCCAGAGCTCGAACCCGCAAACCCGCGATGGGTGTGGATGTGGCGTCGATCGCCGCGCGAATGGCTCCCGCTGCAGCTTCCGTCAACACAATCATGGTTTCGCTCCTGCCGGGCAAGATGCCCAGCTTACGGGTGAGGAATGCAAGTGACATGCCAAATGGAATGAATCGACGAATCAGAGAGTTGCAGAGTTATGGGGGCAGAGATGCTACGCATATGTCGCATTTGCGACATGTCGATTCCCGGTCATTGTCCGCAATCCGGCTGCATACTCACGAGCCCGGGAATCTCAGACTGGAATCGCACGCGAGCTAAGAGGCTCTCGCCGGATTCGTCACCAAAACATGTGTTGAGGTCGGAGCACTCGGAACAACTGGGCGCAGAACACAGGGTATAACCCTCGTCGCGACAGATCATGCGAAAGAAGAACTTCTTCCATTTCATATCCTGCGCGTTGCGGCTGGCCAGCAAGGCAAAGTGCCTCTGCATCAGGCGGCACAACTCGCCGCGGTTGGCCAGGCCCAGGTCCTGCCATAGGTGGTTTGGCCGTGTGGCTCTGCGAGCGACGAGAACGGACAGCAGAGAAGTGAGCAGAGCAGGCGTGGTGCGAAACCTCCACAGCAGCTCGCGCAGGCATCGTTCGTCGTCATCTACCGTTGGTGCGCTATCGAGACCGAACCCTTCCAATTGCTCAACGGCGCCGGGAAAATATCTCGCGATGGCCCCCCGGAGTTCATGGCCGCCCACTCCGAGAGCCGCCGTCAGCGGGACTCCCGAGTTCCACTCTCTCACGCCCGCGGCAAAGATGCATGCGAGTACATGGCCGTCGAAGGGTTCACACGCAGTGGCGGCGTTGGTTTGCCTCAAATACGCGTACATGGCGTCTGGGGTCATGGTTGACTCCCTATGAAGGACCGTGTTTCTGGCAGTTCTTTGGGCAGACCCGCGAGCATGCGCTGCATCCGATACATGCGCCGGGGTCGGTAACGCTCATGACCTTGCGCTCGATCTCATCTTCGTCGTCGAATTCAACTAATTCGCCGTCTTCCGTCACTCCCTTGAAGCTCATCACAGAATTCCCGCAGACCTTGAAGCAGCGGCCGCATCCGATGCAGATCTCCGCGTCGATTTCCAGCAGAAACGACGGCTGCCATGGCCTTCCATCGCGCGTCAGCGCTTGTGCCCAAATCTCCTTGGTTTGCATTCATGCCTCCGTGCTTTTCACAATTTTCTGCTTGGATTCAGATCTAATCGAGCTTCAATAGCGCGCGACCTCCGGATACTTTTCGATCCACTCAATTCCGGTCGCAACCAGTTTTTCGCCTTCCGACTCCAGCTTCTCCATGGTTTCAAAACCGAATCTGTGTACCTCGCGCAGATGCTTGTTGATGACGATCAGCCTTCCCGCGGTTAGCACCAGCCGGCCGAAGCCCTCATGGTGCAGCTTGTAAAGCGGCGAAACCATGATGCCGGTGGCGCGCTCGATGGCCAGACCCACGGCGTTGTAGAACAGTTCCATGCGCCACAGCGTCTCAGGATCGGGATCGCTCATGAGGGGCATCTCGCGGCGCTTTTCCCTAGTCAGAATGTAAGGCGCCAGCAGATCGGCATCGCTCTTCTTGTCCCACGATCCGTGCAGATCCTGCGCCCGCCACTGCTTGATCAGTTCGCTTAGAAAGCCCCGCGTTGCAGGCGCTTGCACCGCACTCTCATCCATGAACCACCTCGTCCTCGAATTCGAGAGTTCGCTCTCTGCCCTTGTATAACGCCTTGCGCAGCCACGGCGCCGGGGTTCCGCGCAGAACCTCCTGAAGCCGCAGCAGCGTATCCTCGATGGTCTGCGTTTCGGCCGCTTTAACCGGGTGGACGTTCCTGGCCACCACCCGCGCAGCGCCCGATCCGCCGATCGCGGCGACGTAAAGAATGGCGCAGTCCTGAATGGCTTCGAGCTTGGGTGTCAGCTTATCTTCGTTGCCGTCCTCCGTGAGGTTGCTTGCAAATTCGAAATTCTCTACGAAGTGAAAATCATCAGGCGTCACATCGTAGACGGCGATGGTATTGGCCCAGCCGAAGTGGGCATCTATATGGAGACCATCCTGCGTTGCAAAGGCGATTTTCATCAGTCCTCCCTAGAATTCTCTAGCGTTTAATGCGGCAGATCCAGGACCACCAGG
>JAJXZK010000273.1 GCA_021780095.1 Acidobacteriota bacterium
CCCGGCAATCCGGGTCTGCTGCTCAGTTGGAAACGATTCGTCTCCGCGACCTGGGTCAGCTACCAGAAAAACCAGCTGGATGCGATTCGTCAAAACTCTGCGCCGCGACAGTTCATCACCACCAACATGATGGGTTGGTTTGACGGCTACGATCACTACGCCGTCGCCAAAGATCTCGACCTCGCGTCCTGGGATGACTACGTTGGCGAGGGGCACGTCAACCCCTACAAGAACGGTTCGACCGACGACCTGACGCGCGGCTTCAAACAGAGGAATTTCTGGATCATGGAAACGCAGCCCGGACATGTGAACTGGGCGCCCATTAACAACGACCTCAATAAGGGGGAAGTTCGTGCCCTGGCATGGGAGAACGTTGGTCACGGTGCCGACGCCGTCAGCTACTGGCAATGGCGCAGCGATCTCAATGGCCAGGAGGAATACCATGGGACCCTCGTCGGGGCAGATGGAACACCGGTTCCGCTCTATCCCGAGGTGTCCCAACTGGGAAAGGACTTCGCCAAGGCAGGTCCTGCGCTGGAAGGTACTTCACCCAAATCGCAGGTCGCTATTCTCCACACCTATCCCAGCTTCTGGGCCATCGATTGGCAGCGCCACAATAAGAATTACGACCCTATCGAGGAGCTTCTCAGCTACTACCAACCGCTGAAAAATATCGCGCAATCGGTCGACATCGTGCAGCCTACCGTTCCGCTCGACGGTTACAAACTAGTTGTCGCGCCGGGGCTGAATGTTCTGACAGATGTAGCCGCCAAAAACTTAATGTCCTACGTGAACAATGGTGGCCATCTTGTTCTAGGGCAGCGCTCTGGAATGAAGAATATAGACAATGGCCTGCAGGTGGAGCGGCAGCCGGGTTCGCTGGTTCCACTGCTCGGCGGACGCGTGGAACAGTACTATGCGCTCATCCATCCTGTTCCCGTCGACGGCCAATTCGGAGAGAACACCAGCCAACTTTGGGCGGAGCTTCTGAGCGCCAGTTCGCCGGACACTCAGGTGCTGGCGACTTATGGTAAAAGCAATGGCTGGCTCGACGGAAAACCCGCCATCATCACCCGCAAAGTCGGGAAAGGCAGCATCACCTATGTCGGCGTCTGGATGGATCAAGCCGGCATGGCGAAGCTGGCCGACTGGATGACGCAAATGAGCGGTGTTGCACCGGCATTATCCGGTGTTCCGTCCGGCGTCGAGGTCGATCCACGCTATGGAAAAGACCACACCGTCTATGTCCTGATCAATTGGGCATCCGACCCGCAAACCGTCACTCTACCGTCGGCGATGCAGAATGTACTCGACGGCGGTTCAGTGCAGTCGGTGACATTGCCGCAATACGGAGTGGCCGTGCTCTCGGAGGAAAAGAAGTGAGCATGCTTCCCCACCGCATTCTCCGCAGTGTATTCGCTTGCCTGTTCGCCTGCTCGAATCTGCTGATGGCACAGTCGACGCCGCCCCCCGTAACGGCAGCCCCCGCGCCAATTCTGCTGTGGCCAAACGGCGCTCCAGGAGCCGTGGGAGATACCCCGCTCGATAAGCCGATACTCACGCCCTATCTGCCTGCGCAAAATCCCACGCACACGGCCATCGTGATCTGTCCCGGCGGCGGCTATGCGATGCTTGCCATCGACAAGGAAGGCACCGACATAGCTCGCTGGCTCAGCACCCGCGGCGTAGCTGCCTTTGTGCTGACCTATCGGCTGGGCCCTCGCTACCACTATCCAAATCAATTGCTCGATGCACTGCGAGCGATTCGCTATGTGCGCACCCACGCTGCAGAAGATTCAATCGACCCAGACCGCATCGGCATCATGGGATTTTCCGCCGGAGGCCATCTCGCTTCCACGGCAGGCACGCATTTCGACAGTGGCAATCCGGACGCGAAGGATCCCGTCGAGCATGCCAGCAGTCGTCCCGACTTTATGGTGCTCGCCTACCCGGTGATCAGCATGGAGCCAGGCATCACGCACAATGGCTCCCTGCATCATCTGCTGGGAGAAGAACCGAATCCGATGCTCGAAAACGAGCTCTCTAATGAAACCCAGGTCACGCCGCAAACTCCGCCGACCTTCCTCTTCAGCACCTCCAATGATGAGACGGTCCCGGTGATGAACAGCGTGTTGTTATATGAGGCATTGCTCCGCGCGGGAGTTCCCGCGGAACTTCACATCTTCGAGCAGGGTCACCATGGGTCCGGCCTGGGGCAGGACGATCCGCAATTGCGCATGTGGCCTATATTGCTGCAGAACTGGTTGCACTTGCATGGGTGGATGGCATCTGCGGCGCAGTAGGTCGCGAGATTTAGTCCGCTTGCAGCATTTCCAGCGCGCGTTCCAGGCGCACGCCTCGCGAGGCCTTCAGTAACACCGCGTCGCCCGCGCGCAAATTCTCCCGCAGCCACTCACCCGCTTCTTCTGGAGTCGCTACGAAAATCGCTTCCGCGCCGGCAGCTTTGGCGCCCGCGACAATCGACGCCGCTTCCCCTCGCACACCCACCACCAGGTTGATTCCTTGCTTGCCCATGAGTTCGCCGCACTCGCGGTGTAGCCTGGGACCCGCCGGCCCCAACTCCAGCATCTCCCCCGCAACAACGATAAAGCGCTTGGCCGGCAAAGTCAGCAGCGTATCCACCATGGCGCGCAAGGCTTGAGGGTTGGAATTGTAGGAATCATTGATCAGCGTTGCCCCGCGAATCTGCATTGTCTGTCCGCGTTTGTCCGGCGGCGTCATCTGTTGCAGCGCAGCCGCACATTCTTCCAGTGAAATTCCACTGGCCAACCCTACGGCAATACCGGCCAACGCATTGTGCACATTGTGTCCGCCCATCAGGCGCAGCTTCACTTCCGCGCTATGACCGTTCGCACACACAGTGAACCGCGTGCCTTCCGCGCCCAGCGGCGTGATCGATTCCGCACGGGGATCGGCCAGCTTTCCAGTCCCGAAATAAATGGCCTTCCCGGCGAAGTCGCGTCCAAATTGCCGAACATACTTGTCGTCGCAATTCAGAATTGCAATCCCCAGTCGCGGCAGCGATGCGATCAGCTCATATTTGGCGCGGGCAATCCCGGCCTCCCCGTCCGAAAAATTCTCGCCATGGGCTGTGCCGACATTCGTCACCACGCCCCAATCCGGCGCGGCGATCTTGCACAGCGCGGCAATCTCTCCTGCGTGCGACATGCCCATTTCCAGAATCGCAACTTCATCCTCCGGCTGCAGCCGCAACAACTGCAACGGCAGGCCAAAATGATTGTTCAAATTTCCATGCGACTTGTGAACTCGGAAACGCGACTCCAGCACATGAGCAATCGCTTCTTTCGTGGTGGTTTTTCCAGCGCTGCCGGTAATGCCGATCACGCGCTTTCCCCAATGACGACGCACCGAAGAGGCCA
>JAJXZK010000412.1 GCA_021780095.1 Acidobacteriota bacterium
CCTTCGCGGTCACCATGGCCGCGTGCTTTGAGAAGGTCTGCGCTGTTGTCTTCTGCCCGAATCCAAAAAGCGCATCCCAGTGCGGGTAGTACTCGGCTGTCACGATGTCGGTGGTTTCAGCATCCAGCGCTCTGCGGTCAAAGAGAAAGAAGCCGCTGTTGTCTTCGTAGAGATGATTTTTATCGATGGACTTAATGTAGGTTCCGATGGTGTCGATCCAGCGGAGATACGGCGCAGGATTCCGGGTAAATTCGGGACCAAGCGCGCTCAGGCCGCATACATTGCAGTTTTCCCAGGCCAATATGGTGGGATCGTCCTTATAGGCGATTCCGGTGAGCGCATTCTTATGATTGAGCAGTGCGCCGATATGCTGCTCAAAGCTGGCGATGATCCGCTGATTCGTGAAGAACTGCTTGAGATCCTGCCGCCCATTCCAACGGACATACTCGCCTTCACCGCTTTGCTCGCAGTTGGAGCAGTCGCCGGCCAGTGTGATGATCAGGCGGAGTCCGCGCCGGTGGGCGGCCTCGATGGCGTAGTCGATGGCCTGGAAAGCTTGTGGGTTAAAGACGCCGACGCGGGGTTCGATGCAGAGGTCGCATCCCACGCTGTCACCCAGAGTCTGCGACCGCACAACTCGCGCTCCCATCATCTCGGCGGTGTCGAGCACGTCGTCCACTTCAAGATGCGAGGGGTAACGTGGCCCCATGGAATCGTCGGGGCCATAGGCCTCGATACCGAGCCACTCGATGTTCGGACCACTGTAGCGATAGGTCGCGCCACCAAGCGTCAAGTGGATCCCCTCGCGTTTGACGAACTGATCACGCACGCGCGTCTGCGCCGCGATCTGGCCGCCGCTTGCACCGGCGAACAGCGTCGCAAACATCGTGAGAGCGAGCGTGCCGGCCTTTGTCCGAAGTCTGATCACCGGTCCCCTGGCATTCGCATTGCGAATGCTTGAAGTTATTGATCCGGCCCTTATGATTTGCATCGCGCTTTCCCATCCTTTCCGCAACAAAGCGCGGAAAGGATGTGGCACGGTGCGGCGCAAGAAACTCCGCACAACACGGTGTGCCAAACACACAAACGTTCGGCCCTGCAACCCGCGAGAAGGTTTTGTGCACAGCCGATTCATCCATGAATCCGCGCGCCAGCTAGAGATACTCGACGTTCCCATCCACACTGATTGCCTGACCTGAGATGTTGTGACCGGCCGGAGAACAAAGAAACAGACACATGAGCGCGACATCGTCCGCGGTGACCATGCGGCGCAGCGAGATCCTCTTGAGATAATCCTGCCGCATGGCCGGCTCGACGACGCCAGCCAGTTCGGCGCGTGCACGGAGAACACCATCCATTCGAGGCCCTTCCACGATGCCGGGCAGAATGGCGTTCACCCGGATACCCTCCGGCCCGAGTTCGATGGCGAGTGACTTGATCATGCCGACAATGGCCCATTTGGTGGCAGCGTACGGCGTGCGCCAGGGCAAGCCGAGACGACCGGCAACCGAGGAGATGCAGATGATGTTGGGGCGCTGGGATTCCCGCACCAGCGGAACAGTGTGATGCAAGAACCGATATTGCCCGTTCAGGTTGACGTCTATGGTGCGCAGCCAATCCTGTTCGCCGATGGCATCCACCCCTGCCGTGGGGCCGGCGATGCCGGCACAATTCACAAGAACGTCGAGGCCGCCAAACTTGCTGCGCTGGGCGTCGATCACCGCTTCGACCTGCGGCTCATTCGCCACATCCGCGGTCGTTGTGTGGCAGCCGGGGAATCGCTGGTGGAATGCGGCCAGGGCGGCGGTGTCGATATCGCAGATATGAAGTTGCGCGCCTGTTTCAATAAAGGCCGATGCAATGGCGGCTCCGATGCCGGAAGCTCCCGCGGTCACCAGCACGCGCAGTCCCGGCGAAGGATAAAGCCGCTCTTTAAAACTTACTGCTGCTTTCTCGTCCACTTCTCTCATTCCTTTAAATGAGTTGCCCCCGCATTACATCGATTCCGCGAAGGCAACATTCCGCGCGCCTTTCAGTTGCAGCATCTGCCGCACCTCAGCGGGCGTAGCAATCTCGAAATTGAGTTCTTCCAGGATGCGACGGATCTTGCGCACCAGCGCCGCGTTGCTCGTCGCCTTGACGCCGGGGCCGATGTAGAGATTGTCTTCGAGTCCCACGCGCACGTTTCCGCCCAGGATCGCTCCCATGGTGAGAAGAGACATCTGATGGCGGCCTGCGCCTAGAATCGAGAGCTGATAGTTTTCCCGTCCGAATAACCGGTCGGCGGTGGATCGCATGACAAGCAAGTTTTCCGGATCCGGCCCCAGTCCGCCCAGAATCCCGAAGATCGCCTGGATAAAGAAGGGCGGCTTGATCATACCGCGCTCCACGAAGTAAGCAAGGTTATAGAGCTGGCCAACATCGTAGCATTCGAGCTCGAAGCGCGTGCCGCTTTCTCCCAGATTGCGAAAGATGTATTCAATATCCGAAAAGGTATTTTTGAATACCAGATCCTTCATCCCCTCGATGTACGGCTTCTCCCAGTCGAAACGCCATGCGGCGCTCCGCTCCGCCAGGGGATGAATGGAAAAGTTCATCGATCCCATATTCAGCGAGCACATCTCGGGCTTGGCCTTGAGAGGGTAGGCGAGCCGCTCTTCGATCAGCATGTGTGTACTGCCGCCGGTGGTGATGTTGACGACCGCGTCGGTGCGCGCCGCCACCACCGGGCAGATCTGCGCAAACAGAGCAGGATCTCCCGATGGCTTACCGGTTTCGGGATCTCTGGCGTGCAGGTGGAGAATCGCAGCCCCGGCCTCGGCAGCCTCAACCGCACTCTCGACGATCTGCGCCGGAGTAATCGGCAGATACTCCGACATTGTCGGAGTATGAACCCCGCCGGTAACTGCACAGCTAACGATAATCTTGCCAGCGTTCTTTGCCATTTTGAGCCACTGAAATAGTATCCGGACGATCATAGGATGCGGAAAACAAACCTCGACAGGTTCCCAGCGGACATGTTCATGTCCTGTTGCGACATCGCGCGAATGAGCCAACCTGTTGCCACGCGATCGTGCTTTGTAAATTGCACTTACCCGGGCTGCTGACGGTCCCTCTGGGGATGGCATGAGGCAGCCTCTTTAGCCGCCCAAAGAGCTGAGGGAGTCAATAGGCGACATAAAACTGTCCGGCCTGGACCTGTCGCCCTCCGATTCCTTTTGCTTACCATACGTGAGCGATTGCCTCGGGCTGGCATCCCATCAATTTCCCAACGTGATTGAGGAGATGATCATCGTGAAAAAGAAGAGCATCATGAGGGCGCTGACGTCGACGCTCCTTGCCGCGACAAGTGCGAAGCTGTCTACTGGCCAAAGGGAATCGAGGACAAGGG
>JAJXZK010000288.1 GCA_021780095.1 Acidobacteriota bacterium
TCAAGGCCGGCGATGTGAGTCTGGAGGGTCTGCTGGGTCTACCTTTCGGTGCCACAGCAATTGTTCTTTTTGCGCACGGAAGCGGAAGCAGCCGTCACAGCGCGCGCAACCAATATGTGGCCGAATACCTTCAATCGCACGGTATTGCAACGTTGCTGTTCGATCTTCTTACCGCGGATGAGGAGCGTGTCGATCGCATTACGTGCGAGCACCGCTTCAACATCGATCTGCTTGCGGAGAGACTAATCGCAGTTACGCGCTGGATACGCAAAAATCCACTGACCAGGTCACTCAGGGTTGCATACTTCGGGGCCAGCACCGGCGCAGCTGCGGCCTTCGTGGCGGCGGCGGCGCTCCCGGAGTCGATTGCGGCGGTAGTGTCGCGGGGTGGCAGGCCGGATTTAGCGGGTGAGGCTCTCGGCAAAGTGCGCGCTCCGTCTCTCCTGATTGTTGGCAGCCGCGATGAGCAGGTTATCGCGCTGAACCGCACGGCGCTTGACAAACTGCAATGCGAGAACAAGGAAATAATTCTGGTGCGCGGGGCGACTCACCTCTTCGAAGAGCCCGGATGCCTGGAGCAGGTTGCCTTCGCGGCGACTGACTGGCTTAGCTCCATCTTCAACCGAGAGAAAAAGGGCGCCGACATGAATGAGCGCATAGAGCGACGGACAGCATAGAGTCATAGTCTTTGGGCTACTTGCCACGTCTTCCTCAAAAAGCTAAGCCCGAGAGCATGCGCCCTCGGGCTTTAGCGAAGCCACGCCTGCTGTGAGAGAACTATGCGGCCTTGACTTCGACCGTCTTCGGCGGTGCGGCTTTGGGAAGCTTGATCTCGAGGACGCCATTGGTCAAAGTTGCCGTTGCTTTGTCAGGATCGATTGTGCGGGGAAGATCTACACGGCGCGAGAGTTCCTTCGCAGACACTTCGCTGTACTGAACTTCGGCGTCTTTTTCGCTTTCCTTCTTGCGTTCGACTTTGCCGTGAATGTAGACCGAGTTTGGCTCTACCTGCACGGTGATTTCCTTGGCGTCGAATCCGGGGACTTCGGCGCGAAGGGAGAAGCTGTCGTCGGCTTCGCCGATTTCGATGGGCACCACCTTCAGCAGCTCGGACTCAGCCCGGAACCAGTCGTTCCAGTCCTCGCCGTCAATTGCGCCTCGCTGCTGAAAGAGATCGAAGGCACGCTGGGCGATTCGGTTAGTGAGAGACTCCATCTCCTCGAATAGGCCGGGAACCTGCCGGAGCTCAACGAGCGTTCTGTCTGAAGTCTTTGGTTGAATCATAAGTGACGTTGGCATGGCACAACTCCTATGGGGAATGCTCGCGCAAAGCGCGCGATCTGGCTACCAAGGTATTGCGCGACATATAGTCCAGCCCGTGATACTGCGCACTCCTGTTGGTGAAGTGCCTCACAGTTTCTGCAACTCAATCAGAGTTCGGGCTCGGCGCATCAGGCCGTCGCGCGAAATAATTCCCTGCACAGTTCCATTTGCGACGACGGGTAGGAAATCAAGAGTGTTCTCCTCCATTGTCTGCATCGCTGTCATGATTGAGGTCGTGGGCATGACGGCAGATTCGGCGGAGATCGGAAGCATGATGCGATCGAGCGTCATCAGGGGCCAGAGGTTGCGGTCGACGTGCTTGATCGCCCCTAGGTTGATCACCCCAACCGGAACGTCGTTCTGGGTGACAATCGCGGCGTGGGAGCCCTCGCGCAGCAAGGTGTGATCGACAAAGTGCTGCACCGTCTCATTGCAATCCACTCGCGGATAGTCCTGCGACATGAATTCCCCTACCGAATGCTCGAGGAAAGAAGCGCGCAGCACGGAGTCAAGAGCACTCTCCCGGGCGGCCTGCAGGATGAACCATCCGATGAATGCGATCCAGAGCGCGCCAATGCCTCCCTTGTGGAAAAAGCTCAGGATGCCGAAAACGATAAAGAACATGCCGATGAACTGCCCGACGCGCGAGGCGCTTCTGGTTGCCCGGTCCATGTTGCCCGTCTTCCACCACAGAAACGCGCGCAGGATGCGCCCGCCGTCCATGGGATATCCGGGGATGAGATTGAAGATGCAGAGCCCGATATTGATGTAGCCAAGCCAAAGCAGCATGAGGCGAATCGGCGTCAACGCCGCAGGTACCAGAAAGGTAGCGCCGAGGCACACAACTCCGATAAGAGCGCTGGTAGCCGGTCCAACGATTGCGATGGCAAACTCATCCCGCGCGTTCGAGGCATCCTTGCCAAGCTGAGAGACACCGCCTAGTGCGAACAGCGTAATTCCAGATACAGGCAGCCCCCGCAACCTTGCCACAACCGAGTGCGCGAGCTCATGAAGAAGCAGCGAAACAAAGAACAGCACAGCAGTCACGACGCCAAGAACCGCAATTAACGCGTAATTCCATTGCGGATGCTGTGCGTGATAGCTGCTTACGAGGGAAAAGGTGATCAGGAGCGCGATGAGGAACCAGCTGTAATGCAGTCCGATTTTGATTGAGAAGACCTGGCCGAGCTTGATCTGAGAGCGCATAGGCATATCCGAGACTACTGCTAGCAGCGTGGCTCGCGGCCCGGCCGTGGGCAGTGATTCTTGTCACCCGCGGCGGTGACGGCAGCTACGGTATATAGATGCTGCGAGCGCGACTCTAAGTACAGCGTGGCCGCTTTACGGAGAAGGCTATAGCGCCCAAAGGTTCCACCTTCGACAGAACGCGGTTGGTTTAGGTTACGGTTTTACGAGAAATGCATCTGTCTTTGTGGTCTCACGCTCTCCAGACACAGAGTGCTGTTCCTTCCCAGCCCGATCTCCGTGATGATCACGGTTCGGCACACGCACTCATTTCATCCGTTGGGGGTGGAAGCGTATGCGCGATCTATTTTCAGTGGATCTAATTCGCAGAGCAGCCAAGCCCATGCATGGGATGTACTCCGATTCAGACCTCATCATGGAACGGGTGGGCGACGCGAGCTTCGTGCTTCTAGGAGAAGCGTCGCACGGGACGCACGAGTTTTATCGGGAAAGAGCGCTGATAACCAAACGGCTCATTCTGGAGAAAGGTTTCCGTGCGGTGTGCGTGGAGGCCGACTGGCCCGATGCGTATCGCGTGGATCGGTATGTTCACGGCAACAGCGAGGATGCGACTGCTGTTCAAGCCCTTAATGGATTCCAGCGATTTCCAGCGTGGATGTGGCGCAATGCCGACGTGCTCGACTTCGTGAGCTGGCTTCGCAGCTACAACGAGTCCGATCAAGCTGCTGCGCACGGGCAGGTTGGCTTTTATGGGCTCGATCTCTACAGCTTGCACGCCTCCATGCAGGCGGTTCTTGACTATCTGGACAGCGTCGATCCCGAAGCCGCCACCCGTGCGCGGCATCGCTATGCCTGCTT
>JAJXZK010000441.1 GCA_021780095.1 Acidobacteriota bacterium
GGGTGGCAAAGGAGCTGGAAGCGGAGGGGATTCGGACGCGAGCGCTGGACGTGACGCATGCCTTTCACTCGCCGCTGCTGGAGCCGATCCTGGACGAATTTGAGGCTTGTGCGGCGAAGGTGACGTATCATGCGCCGCGAATCCGGATCATCTCGAACCTGACGGGAAAGGCGGCGCAAGCCGAGCAGATCACGACGGCGCGATACTGGCGGGAACATATGCGGCGGACAGTACAACTCGACGCCGGACTGAAGTCCGCGCTGGCGACCGGCTGCCAGACCCTGCTCGAAATCGGTCCCCAACCCCATCTGCTGAGTCTTGGCAAGTCGGGACACAATGATTCCGGTCTCTTCTGGTTGCCTTCTGTCCGCAAGGGCCGCAATCCATGGCTCGATCTTCTCAGCTCGGTCAAGGCTCTTTACGAGTCAGGCGCAGACATCAACTGGAAAGCGCTTCATGGAAAATCTGGGCGCCCCATCGCGCTCCCCACATACCCCTTTGAGCGCCAGCGTTGTTGGTTCCCGATGAAGAAGGAAGGGAGTTTGGCATCTGTTCCGCTCGGGTCAACGGCGGAGCATCCACTGCTGGGTTTGCGCGTTAATTCGCCTCTTGCAGAAATACAGTTTGCTTCGCAGGTCGGTCCAGATCGCCCATCGTATCTTGGCGACCATGTTGTCGCAGGGCAAAGGGTGATCCCCGCGGCGGCTTACCTGGACATGGTGTTGAGCGCTGCAAAGACGGCTAGTCTGGCCGCGTCCGGCGAATCGCTGGCTGTGCGGGACGTGGCGTTTCTTCACCCCTGCATATTCGATGAGCCACGAAATCTGCAATGCGTGCTTCGCAGCGAGGAAGCGGGTCAGTCGTTTGCGATCTACAGTTGCGCCATCGAAATCGAGGAAGAAAAAGCCGCTCCGTGGGCATCGTGGGTTTTGCACGCAACTGGGTCCGTGTCCGTGGACAGGCGAGGCCAATCTGTTGGCGAGAATCTTGACGCGATTCGCCAGCGCTGTCGCACCGAGGAAGATTCCCGTTTTTTCTATGACGCGTTGGACGAGATGGATGTGCATTTTGGCCCCAGCTTTCGTTCGGTGAAGCGCGTGTTGTGTGGCACTCACGAAGCCGTGGTGGAGTTTGCACTGCCGCCCGATATCGAGGCCGACGCGCATCGCTACCAGATCCATCCCGTCGCGCTGGATGCATGCTTTCAGTCTGTCGTGGCCATCCTGTTGAATGCTTCCCACGGCCTCGGCGCAATCTATCTTCCCGCTGCGCTGGATGAGCTTCGCCTCCTGGGCGATCCCCGAAAGCTGACAGTGGCGCACGCACGGTTGCATCGTGCCAATCCAGGTGGAAGTGGCGCGGCGGTGACGGCGGATGTGTATGGGTTCGATCGCTCCGGCCATCTTTTACTGTCTGCAACCGGCTTGGTGCTTCGACCCTTGAATGCGGAAGATCAGCGGAGACCCCGCGTTGACCAAATTTCGAACGCACTGTATGAGATCGCCTGGGTCCCTGTCGACGCGGCTGTTCAGGATGCTTTCAATAGGTCCGGTAGCGATGCTCGGCAGTCCGTGCATGGCGTGCCCAGAGCGGTAACGAATGCGAGCCACGGTACCTGGGTGCTCGCTGGCGCAGCGGATGAAGTATTGAGCTCGAGTCTGTCGGGTGTGCTCGCGCGCGACGGCGTCTCGTGCGCAATACTTCAGCCGGGCGAACCCGCGCCGCAACTGGCTGAAATCCGGAGTGAGAGGGCATTGCCCGTCAGCGATCTTGTCTATTTTGCAACGTCCTCGTCAGATATCTCGCAGATGCAACCGGCAGAGGGGATGAAGCTCGAATCGCAGATAGTGGGGCAGTGCTTGCGAACCGTGCAAGCGCTGCTGGCCATGGATCTGAAAACCACTCCGAGACTTTGGATTGTGACTCGAGGAGCTCAAGGCCCAGCGTTGACGAACGTTTTGCCATCGACTTTGTGGGGATTCGGCCGCTCGGTTGCCGCCGAGTATCCAGAGATGCGGGTGGCGCGATTGGATCTCGATCCAGCCTGTGAGACCAGCACCGGTGAGGAATTATCGCGGCTGCTCTTCCTCGAGCAGTCCCTGCCGGGGCTCGCCGCCGAGGATGAGTTGGCGTGGCGGGGAAATGAACTCTATTGTTCCAGGCTTCGGCCCATTGCACCTGTCGCCGCTCGAGATTCGAACGCGAAGGAATTCAACGAGCATCTGACATTGGTGACCGCGGGCACATTGGACGGAATTGAATTGACCGCGGCGGATCGCCAGACGCCCGGAGAGGGCGAAATCGAAATTCGTGTGCGCGCCGCCGGGTTGAATTTTCGCGATGTCCTGAATGTGCTTGGCATGTACAAGGGCAAGAGCGGCCCGCTCGGTGGCGAATGCGCCGGGACGGTGGTCCGCGTGGGTTCTGGAGTCACAACCTTCCGACCCGGAGATGAAGTGGTCGCCCTTGGCCAGGGCTGCTTTGCGAACTTTGTCACCACCCATGCCAGCATGGCATGGCGAAAACCGGAGGGCCTCAGCTTCGAGGCCGCCGTGACGATTCCGGTTGCATTCCTCACCGCGACATACGCGTTGGAATCCCTGGCCGGCATACGCTCGGGCGACCGCGTGCTGATCCATGCCGGTGCTGGTGGAGTTGGTCTGGCGGCCATTCAGATTGCACGCCGGGCCGGCGCGACAATCTTCGCGACTGCCGGTAGCGGAGACAAGAGAGCCTACCTGAAATCCATCGGAGTCGATCATGTGATGGATTCGCGGTCACTCGAGTTCGCGAGGGAGATTCGCGAAATCACGCATGGGCGAGGCGTGGATATTGTTCTGAATTCGCTGCGCGGTTCATTCATCGATGCGGGGTTGGATTCGCTGGCTCCCGGCGGACGTTTTATCGAAATGGGAGTTGCCGACCTTCGGTCAGACGCATTCGTGGCGGACGCTCACCCCGACGTGATTTATATTCCGTTCAATTTGGCTCCAGCACTCGAGAGCGGCGACAGTTCTGTTCGCGAAACTTTGACAGCCATCTTCGATCAATTTCGGTCGGGTGTGCTCCGGCCCTTGCCGCAGCAATCCTTTTCCCTGGAAAAGGCGCAGGACGCATTCCGATACATGGCGCAGGCGAGACATATCGGCCGGGTTGTTCTGTGTCCGGCTTTGGATCAGGATCGGCCGACCATCCGGACCGACGGGGCTTACCTGGTGACCGGCGGATTGGCTGGAATCGGGCTGGCTGTAGCGGAGTGGCTCAGTGAGCGCGGCGCGGCCCAGGTGATTCTTTTGGGACGGAAAATGCCGGGTGTAGTCGCCGCGGAGGCGATCAAAGGAATGCGTGCTGCCGGAACCTGCGTCAGTGTTTGCCAAGGCGACGTGTCGAAGGAAATCGACGTCGCGGCTGCGCTGAGAGCTGCGGACGCGTTTCCGCTTCGGGGAGTTTTCCATTGTGCCGGGATTCTCGATGACGGAGCGTTATTGCAGCAAGACTGGGAGAGGTTCGAGCGCGTCTTGTCTCCCAAACTGGAAGGGGTCTGCCATCTGCACCGTCTCACCGCGGATCAGCCTCTGGACCACTTCGTTCTGTTTTCGTCCGTAGCTTCCATCTTCGGCTCGGAAGGACAAGCCAATCACGCTGCCGCGAACGCTTTTCTGGATGCAATGGCGCAATACCGGCATGGGCGCGGCCTGCCGGCGCTGAGTGTCAACTGGGGACCATGGAGCGAGACCGGAGCCGCAGTTCAGCTTCGCGTGGTGGAGAGAAAGTCCAAGATGGGTGTGCGCGGTATCTCCACCCGCGACGGGTTGAAGGCGCTAGACATGCTAATCGCCGATGACCGCGCTGAGGCAATGGTGGCACCGATCAACTGGACACAATACTTTGCCAACGAGTCGGAGGGGGATGGAAACCGCTCACTATTGCGCGAATTGCGCGGTCTGCATGGAGCGAAATCCCCGGCTGCGACAGCGCAGAAGAAAAAGAATCCCTCGTGGCTGCCGCAACTGGAATCGGCGGCTTCAGCCCAGCGGATGCATCTCCTGATGGGCCTGATCGCCGAGCGCGTCAAGTCCACTTTGGGTATAGGTGGCACCCAGGAAATCGATCCGAAGCAGCCTTTGCAGGAGCTTGGGCTAGACTCTCTGCTATCGATCGAGCTTCGCAATTCGCTGGCCGCCTCTCTAGGCCAGACTCTCCCGGCCACATTGCTGTTCAACTATCCCACGCTCGACGCTTTGGCCGGATTCATTTCTCGAGAGGTATTCGGGGAAGTGCCGGAAGCGGCGGCGTCGAGAAATACCGACTTTGCACCGACAAATCTTGTGGAAGACATTGAAGCGCTTTCCGACGAGGAAGTGGATCGGCTGCTGAGTCTTAGAGCGGCAGGAGGCGTGCGATGAGCGATTTTCTCGACAGAATATCGAAGCTGTCGCCACAGCGCCTCGCCTTATTGGCTGACGAATTGAATGAGCGCGTTCAGGCTGCCGAAAAGCAACGGAGAGTTCCGCTGGCGGTGATCGGCATGGGCTGCAGATTTCCCGGCGGAGTGCATGATCCGGAGGAATTCTGGGAACTTTTGAGCGACGGGGTCGATGCCATCACCGAAGTGCCTCTGTCACGCTGGGACACGCAGGAATTCTTCGATCGCAATCCGGCTAGGCCGGGCAAAATGGCGACGCGCTGGGGCGGTTTTATAGAGGCGCCAGAACAATTCGATGCAAAGTTTTTCGGCATCGCTCCGACCGAAGCCATGAGCATGGATCCGCAGCAGCGCTTGTTGCTGGAAACTTCCTGGGAAGCGCTGGAACAAGCCGGAATTGCGCCCTCGCGCCTGGCCGGTACGAAGACTGGGGTCTTCGTCGGTATTTGCAATGGGGATTACAGTCAGGTGGCCTTCGATTCGCCGCGAGAGAAGATCTCTCCGTATTTTGCCCCAGGACTTTCCCACGCCGTGGCTGCAGGTCGCGTCTCCTATGTGCTGGGATTTCAGGGCCCCAGCATGGCGGTGGACACGTCATGCTCGGCTTCGCTGGTTGCAGTTCATCTGGCTTGTCAAAGCCTGAGGCTCGGGGAATGCAATGCGGCGCTGGCAGGCGGAGTGAATTTGATCCTGAATCCGGACATCACTATCGCGTTGTCGCAGAGTCGGATGATGGCGCCGGACGGTCGCTGCAAGGCATTCTCCGAGTCTGCCAATGGTTTTGTACGCGGTGAGGGATGCGGCATGATTCTGTTGAAGCGACTGCCGGACGCGATTCGCGACCGCAATCGCATTCTCGCCGTGATTCGAGGATCCGCGTGTAATCAAGATGGACGCACCAGTGGTCTGACAGTACCCAATGGACCTTCGCAGGAGGCGGTGGTCGCCACGGCTCTCGCCGATGCAGGCTTGCACCCCAACGATGTGGACTACATTGAGGCGCATGGTACAGGGACGTCTCTGGGCGATCCCATTGAGGCGGGCGCCTTGAATGCCGTTTTCGCAGGCGCATCAAGAAATGCGGAACCGTTGCTCGTCGGCTCAGTGAAAACCAATCTCGGGCATCTCGAATCGGCAGCAGGCATCGCAGGGTTGATGAAGCTGGTGTTGTCGATCCAACATGGAAAGATTCCAGCCAGCCTGCATTGTGACACTCCGAATCATCGTATCGAATGGGATCATCTGCCGCTGCGAGTTGCTTCGAAGCTTCAGCCCTGGAGTCGTCGCGGGCGCACGCGAGTGGGTGGCGTCAGCTCGTTCGGATTCAGCGGCACGAACGCTCATGTAATCGTCGAGGAGTATCGGGAGGAGGTTGAAACGCGCGATGCTCCCGTATCGCAAGCCGTTCCGGCGGGAGAAGGGCCGCATCTATTTCCTCTTTCTGCAAAAACAGAAACCGCGTTGACATCGGTCGCTGCATCGTTGCACCGTTATCTGCTCGAGCATCCTTCACTTTTGCTCAAAGATATCGCTCGCACACTGCATGCGGGCCGGTCTCATTTTGAGTATCGGGCCGCTATGGTGGCAGCCTCGCACTCGGAGTTGCTGGAACAACTAGAGGGCTTGGCAAACCACAATTCTGCTGCAATTGTCGCGATGGGGCGCGTGGTTAGTCACTCGCCACGGATTGCCTTTATTTTCGGCAGCGATGACTGTGCTCTTCCTGATGACGGATATGGGCTGCGGTACACTCAGTCGGCCGCATTCCGCGAAGCGGTGCAGCAGTGCGAAGAGATTGTAAGAAACCAACTCGGTTTGCCGCTCCATACGTCACTATATTGCGAAAGTGCGGGTCCCTCTGCGAATCAGGTAGAGAGTCGGCCCGAGTGGTATGCGGGAGCTTCCGCATTTACTCGCCAGTATGCATTGTCGGAATTCTGGCGTGCGTGCGGCATTGAGCCTTCGGTGGTCCTCGGCTATGGCTCTGGAGAGATTGTCGCGGCCAGTGTTACAGGCGTCTTGAGCCTGCGGGATGGCCTCCGCCTCGCCATTGCAAAGGCCGGGAATGGTCCGGCGACACCGGACGCAGCTGCCAGCCAAATCCAATATCGGACGCCGCGAATTCCTCTTCTCGCGAATTTGCTCGGCCCACGCCTGGATGAGACTCCCATCTACTCCTCGGGCGACGGACAATACGGACAATATAGTTCCCAATCCGCTGTCCCTTCCAGGGAGGCGCTCGCGCCGTTAGCAAAAGAGAATTGTGCGGCGTGTCTCTACATGGGGGACGCTTCGGCTCTTCAGCAATTTGCACAATTCGCAGGTGACAGCCTGCCAGGCACGGGGCTTGCGGCATTCGATCGAAGCGGCGACCCGCTCCAGTTCTTCCGCACAGTGGCAACCCTGTATGTTCTTGGCTGCAAATTGGAGATGGATGAGTTTCCCTTGACCGCTGCGGCCAACACGATCTCGCTGCCCACGTATCCCTTCGAAAGGGAGCGATTCTGGTTGGACCCTGAACCTGACCTTCAATTTCGCCGCGATGCCGGAAACACTCCTCGGCATCCGGGCAGTTCGTTACGGTCTACTCCGGATGCTTCTTTGAAGTTATCGACTGACCCGCCGATGACCGGCATTGACGAGTGGACCTACGACTTGGTATGGGACCCAAAACCGTTGCCGAACCCAATATCCCATTCCACCATCCGACTGGATAAAGATCTGATGGAGGGAGTCGCGGAGACACCGGCGACTGAAGAACTGTTACGTGTGGAACGACTCATGGCCGAATTGAAGCCGGTCTATGTGGGGTACATCCTGCGCGCTTTTCAAGGCGCAGGACTGTCTCCACTGCCGACTGCAGCGTTCAACCTTCAGGAGCTGAGCGAGTGCCTAAAAATTGCGCCTTCACGACGTCGCATGCTGGCGCGGATGCTCGCCATCCTGGCCGAAGAAGGTACTGTGGAACGCACCGCGGATGGCTTCCGGTTTGTAGATGTATCTGCCTATGCAGATGCAGATCGAACATTGGAAAAACTCAGCGAAGAATATCCCGAGATGCTGACGGAAATCAACATCCTTCAGCGATGTGGCAAGAAGCTATTGCCTGTGTGGCGGGGGGAGTACGACCCGCTGCAACTGATCTTTGCCGATGGTTCCATTACAGTGGCGGAGAAAATTTACGAGCAGTCCCCAGTGTGCCGCTTCTTTAACGCCAAGGCTGCCAAAGTAGTTCGCTCTGCGGCGGACTCGATCACAGATCGTCCGGTGCGCATTCTTGAAATCGGAGGCGGAACTGGAGCCACAACCGCCCCTATTTTGTCGGCGCTTACAGGAAAGGACATCGAGTACGTATTCACCGATGTCTCGCCGGTATTTTTGTCTCGGGCCCGGGTGAAGTTCGCCAATTCGCCAAGCATGAGCTATCGACTTCTCGATATTGAGAACGATCCTACGCAGCAGGGGTTTGAGCCAGGGAGCTATGACATCGTCATCGCAGCGAACGTGTTGCACGCAACAGCGGATCTGCGGCGAACGCTGGCACATATCCGCGCTATGCTCGCGCCTGGTGGAGTCTTGTTGCTCGTGGAAGGGATTCGTCCAGACCGCTGGCTGGACCTTACGTTCGGTCTGACCGATGGCCGGTGGAGATTCACTGACCTGGATTTGCGCCAGGAGCATCCGCTCGTTTCCGCCGAGAGATGGTCGCAGCTTCTACAAGACGCGGAGATCGGTTCCAGTCGAACCATATCGTATGTTCTGGGAGACGGATCGTGTTCGCAGCAGGTAGTCATCGTTGCGCACGATGACACGGGCAACGCGCTCGCCAGCCACGATTCAGACAAGACGGGTCGACAGTGGATCATCTTCGCCGACGAGTTGGGCGTGGGAGAGGCTCTGGTGAAATTGTTGGAGGCCAGGGGAGAGGCGTGTGAAACCATTCGTCACCCCGGGTCTGCGACCGAGATCACGCCGGAATTTCTTAGACTGAAGACAGGGTGCCATGAGAACGTAACTCGTGAGATTGTGTACCTGTGGGGAATGGACGTTGCCGACACGATCGAATCGAATCATGTCTTGGCGCGAGGCGAAGACATCTGCGGCAAGACGCTTGTTCGTCTGATCCAGACTCTGTTGGACTCCAAGGAACGAAACGCACACCTCTGGATTGCGACCCGCGGCGCGCAGGCCACGGATTCCTTTTCATCGGCAATCGGCGGGGCCGTGCAATCCCTCGAGTGGGGAATTGGACGTGTTCTAGGGTTGGAGTCACCGGGGCAGTATGGAGGGCTGATCGACCTAGACCCCGCCATTCCGCCAGCGGCCGCCGCGAAGAGCCTGCTGGCTGAGCTGCTTGGCGCCAACCGGGAAGATCAGGTGGCCTATCGCGATGGCCACCGGCTCGTGGCGCGTCTCAAGCATGCAAGTCTCAAGGGTCCAACCAAGCAAGCGAAGAACGAAATACGTGGAGACGGTTCGTATTTGATCGTTGGAGGTTTGGGCGGGGTAGGTTTGCAGGTGGCGCGATGGACAGCGAAAAAGTACCCTGGCCATCTGGTATTGCTCAGTAGGACTGGAATTGGGAGTGAAGCACACTCGTTCGTCGAGGAACGCCGGAACGCAATCAGCGAAATCGAAGCACTCGGCGTCAATGTTACCGTGGTCGCCGGAGATGTTGCGTCGGCGGAGGACATGCAGGTTCTCTTCGATCGATTCGGACGGGAATTTCCTCCGTTGCGTGGCGTTTTCCATGCTGCCACGGATGTGAGTGGCGCAATGATCTCCGATCTCACAGAAGAAACCATCGATCGGATGTTTCGGGCCAAAGTTCTCGGCACCTGGGTTTTGCACCAGCAAACGAAGAGTCTGGATCTGGATTTTTTCTTGATGTTTTCCTCTGCGGCTTCTTTACTTGGAGCCAAAGGGCTGGCACACTACGCTGCCGCGAACCAATTCCAGGACTCGTTCGCTCACTATCGTCGTAACTTGGGGCTGCCCGCACTGTCCGTCAATTGGGGAGCGTGGGACCGGATGCGACTTGTGCGATCGCAGGATCAAACCCGATTCTCTCAGACAGGTTTGCTGCCGATGGCCTCCGAGAAGCTCTTCAATATGTTCGGAGATCTGATGGATTCCTCGCGTGCGCAGGTGATGATCGCAGACGTCGATTGGAGTGTCTTGAAGCCGGTCCTTGAATCGCAACGAATCAGGCCGCTGCTGGAGAAGTTGGGACACGTGCACGGCGCGCAAACGCAAATTCGAGTTGCGTCGGTGCCGGAGGTTGCCAGTCTTCATCGTGTGATGGATCAAACACCGCAGATTCGCAGGCAATCGATCGAGGGGTTCGTGCAAGAGCAGGCGTCGCAGGTGCTCGGGTTTCGCCGCGATGAGGTATTGCCGGTCACCGTCCCGCTGACCGACCTGGGTCTGGACTCGCTGATGGCGGTCGATTTGAAAAATCGTCTACAGGCTGGGCTAGGACAGGATTTGTCTCCCACAGTGGTGTTCGATTATCCAAGTGTTTCCGACATGGTGGGCCTGCTGGAAACGATCCTGTGGGCCACCCACGGCAGCTCGCAGTCTGAGCCGGAAACACTGCAGAAGGAAGAAATACGAATATGAGATCGATCATCGAATTGCTGGGTCACATTCGGTCTCTAAATGTCGGCCTGTCGCTGGACGGAGACGCATTGAAGTGCAGCGCTCCGCAAGGTGTCCTGACTCCAGAACTCCGCCAGGAACTTGGGCAACGCAAACCTGAAATCATTGCTTTTCTGCAGGCCTCCCGGCAAGCGCGGGTTGCCGGCGACTCCGGTATTCCGCGAATCGATCGCTCTGGACCGTTGCCGCTTTCGCTTGCCCAGCAGCGGTTATGGTTCCTCAATCAGTTGGACCCAGACAGTCCTGTCTATAACATTGGCGCGGCGTTACGGATAAACGGGAAGATCGATGTGGCTGCGCTGGAACGGACACTGCAGCATATCGTGCAGCGGCACGAGGATTTACGAACCGGATTCGTCCAGGTGAATGGCACCCCCCAGGCAGTAATTCGCGATGGACGCGATTGGCGGCTTCAGAAAATCGAAGTTCACCATCTCTCCGACGACGGTCCCAATTCTGAACTCCTGAAATTTGCCGCTGAACTGGTCCGGGAAAAGTTTGATATCACCCGGGATTCTCTGTTTCGCGTGCAGCTTCTGACCTTCGCTGCTGAAAATCACGTTCTTCTATTTACCACGCACCATCTGATTTCGGACGGCTGGTCCGTGGGAGTGATGGGACAGGAATTGGCTGAGCTCTACTCGGTATACGCGTCCGGCCGTGAGCCTTCCCTGGCACCGCTCAGCATTCAATATGTGGACTATGCAGCCTGGCAGCGGAAATGGTTGGAGTCGGGTGAGTTGGACCGCCAGCTTCCGTACTGGAAGAAGCAATTGGCTGGCGCACCGCCAGTCATTGGATTTCCGGCCGATCATCGGCGCCCGCAGCGGGAAATGTACCGAGGATGCCGATCGAAGCTGATCATTCCGAAACAGCTCCTCAGTGCAGTGGAGCAACTGAGTCAGCGACACGGCGTCACTTTATTTATGACCCTGTTGGCTGCCTTCAAAGTGCTGCTGGCACGGTATTCCGGTCAGGACGACATTGTCGTGGGCTCGCCTTCGGCCAATCGCAGCCGTGCCGAACTCAATCAGCTGATCGGCTTCTTTGTGAACAATCTTGTTCTGCGCACAGACCTCAGCGGCAATCCTTCGTTCGCTACTCTGCTGGCAAGAATTCGTAACGTCACTCTTCGCGCTTACGAACATCAGGATGTTCCTTTTGATAGGCTTGTTCATGCCGTGAGCGCGGAACGGTCGCTGGATCATTCGCCTCTGTTTCAGGTGATGTTTATTCTGCAGAACTACCCGCTTGATGAGTTGGATCTGGCTGGCACCCCCACGACAACGCTGGATCTAGAGGTGGACACAGCGCGCTTCGACCTGACCGTTGAAGTGTATCCGCGGCACGGCGATTTGTGGGCATACTTCGACTACAACTCGGACCTCTACGAAGCGGAAACGATTGCGCGGATCGAACAGCACTATGTCGCCATTCTCCGTGCGGTGTGCGCCGACCCGGATCAGAATATTGCGTCCATTCCGCTTTTGTCCTCGTCCGAACAACAGAAGTTGCTTGTCGAGTGGAATCGGACCCAGGCAGAATTCCCCGACATTTGTTTCCACCAGCGATTTGAGTCGCATGCGATGGCCAGCCCGGAGCGGCTCGCCGTCATCGCCGGCGGCACATCGCTCACGTACGGAGAGTTGGACGAACGGGCGAATCGCATCGCCAGCCATCTGAAATCGCGAGGAGCGGGACCTGAAAAGCTTGTGGCTTTGTGCCTGGACCGTTCCGCCGACCTTGTTGCGTCCATCCTCGCGGTCGCCAAAACAGGCGCCGCTTACGTGCCCTTAGACCCGACCTATCCGGCAGCGAGAATTGCGAACATTTTTGAAGACGCGAGACCGCTGGTTGCGTTGACGACGCAGAGACTGCTGTCCGTGTTGCCCTTCAACGGTGAGGAAAAATCCTTCGGCGTGATTTGTCTCGACAAGCTAGATGGGCCCGACGCCTGCGAGATAACCCCTACGGAGCAGGAAGCCGTGGGAGGTTCAATTCCTGTCCGAGCGGACAATCTGGCGTATGTGATCTTTACGTCGGGATCGACCGGGAGACCGAAGGGTGTGCAGATCACCCACCGCGCTCTGGTGAACTTTCTCGAGAGCATGCGCAAAGAGCCCGGTTATTCGGCGCAGGATGTGTTGCTGGCCGTCACCACGATATCCTTCGATATCGCCGGGCTGGAGTTATTGTTACCGCTCTACACCGGATCAACGGTGTGCATCGCCCTGGAGCCGGGCGATCCGGAGAGCCTGCTCGCCGATCTGGAGCGGTATCGCCCAACCGTGATGCAGGCGACACCGGCGACATGGAAATTGTTGATCGCCGCCGGCTGGAAAGGCGATGCTCAACTGAAGATTTTATGCGGTGGCGAAGCCATGGATACGGACCTGGCGCGATCTCTGCTCGTTCGCTCCGAGGCTCTTTGGAATATGTATGGGCCTACAGAAACGACCATCTGGTCCGCTGTGCTGCCGATTGAGTATGTGGGAGATGAGGCAATTCCCGTGGGGCGCCCCATCCGGAACACATCCTTCTACGTGCTCGATCCGTCGGGCCAACCCGTGCCGCAGGGCGCGCCAGGAGAACTTTGGATTGGCGGCGAAGGTCTGGCTCGCGGGTACCTGAACCGTCCTGACCTTACGGCCGAACGATTCGTCGTAATCCCATTTCCAGAACTGCCGGATGCGAACCCGGGCGTGCGCCTCTATCGCACCGGCGACCTGGTCCGCTACCGGTCCGATGGCACGTTGGATTTCCTGGGACGAATGGACCATCAGGTAAAACTCCGCGGGTTCCGTATCGAGCTGGGAGAGATTGAGAGCGCCTTGCGAAACTGCATTGGCGTCACCGATGCGGTCACTCTGTTGCGAGAGGATAACGGAGAGAAACGATTGGTAGCCTATCTGCTTTGCGCCGAGGGCGAGCCGCCGGCGCTAACCACCGTGCGCGATCAACTGCGGGCGGTTCTGCCGGGCTACATGATTCCCTCGGCTTTCGTCCCCATGCAAGAATTTCCGAGGTTGCCCAACGGAAAACTGAATCGCGCTGCGCTGCCCGCGCCGGAGCGATCTGTCGCGGCCGACAGTCGTGACTTTGAAGTTCCTGTGACTGGCTTGCAGCAGACAATCGCAGAGGTATTTCGCAATGTACTGGATACGGAACCGGTGGGAGTCGACAACAACTTCTTCGATTTAGGCGCGCACTCCCTGCAAATCGTCAGGGCGCATGATGAATTGAATCGGCGCATCGACCCCAAGATCCCGTTAATCAGTTTTTTTCAGTATCCGACCATCCGGATGCTGGCG
>JAJXZK010000316.1 GCA_021780095.1 Acidobacteriota bacterium
GCTCAGCGCGTAATAATCCGGATTGCTGCGTTCCGTGCCCAGTCCCACGATCCACACATTGCTTTGATTCACGTCGCTCTTCTGCGCGAGGTAAACGCCCGGCGTGGGGCCAGGAAACGTCGTTGTGACCGACGCAAAATCTGGACCGCGCGGCAACGGCTCAAATGCCGCGCGCAATTTCGCTTCCATTTCCGCCGTATTGAAGTCGCCGCTGACTCCCAGGATCATATTGTTCGGCGTCACGGTGCGATCATGCCAGGCAGACAGATCCGCCAGCGTGACGGAGTGCACGGTAGCGAATTCCGGCGTGCGGGCATAGGGGCTGTTTTTGCCATAGGCAAGCAGCTCCGCTTCGCGCACCGCAATCTCTTCGGGATTGTCGTTGCGACGAATAATTCCAGTGTCTTCTTGCTGCTTGGCGAGCGCGAGTTTGTCCGCGCGAAATTCCGGATGTAGCAGTAGGCTCGTCGCCATTCCAAATACCTGGTCAAAATCCTGCTTGAAACTCGACCAGGTCAGGCTGGCAGATTCCGTATCGTTATTGGTCTCGATTTTGGCGGCCTTCGCTTCCAGAATGTCGTCCATCTTGTCGCCGGTCATGGCCGCAGTGCCGCTGGTGCGCCACGCTGCGCCATACAAATCGGTCAGTCCGGTCTTGTCCGCCGGTTCATCCCGCGAGCCGCCACGAATCATGATGAAGCCATTGATGAAGGGCAGTTCATGATCTTCCTGAAGAAAAATCGTCATCCCATTCTTCAGCGTGATCCGCGTCGGATGTTCCGGATGGAACGCCGGTAGCGGTGGGATGGGAACCTTTTTCCAGGAGGTCCACGGAGCGGGCGATGCGGATGCTCGTGTGGGAGCCGGCGAAGCGGCCTGCGCGAATGCTGAGCCTGAAAAAGATGCGAGCGCGATTCCAAAAATTGCTATGAAGTGTCCGATGCGAGTGCGCATTAGCGGCCTCCTTGTTTCGACGGAGTGGTGTTGGCTGCGGGTTGCGCGGGTGCTTCGGGGGCCGGTTTCGCCGGCTTCTGCGCTGCAAATTCAATCCTGGCGTAGGTTCGATTCTTGGCGGTAAATACCTGGTTGGCGACGCGCCGAATATCGGCTTTGTTGACGGCATCAATCTTGTTCAGTTGTTCGAACAGCATCCGCCAATCACCATAACGCAACTGATAGGTGCCCAGCTCCTGGGCTAGCCCCGGGTTGTTGTCCAGGCTGCGAAGAATATCGGCCCGGGCGCGTGTTTTAAACATGGCCAGCTGTTCATCCGTCACGTCCTGTGTCTTCAACTTGTCGATTTCAGCATGTATCGCGATTCGCATTTGTTGTGGTGTATGGCCGGGAGTGGGGACAGCATAGAAGGCGAAGAGATTGGGATATTTATCGCCCGGAAATCCGCTGAATCCTTCCGCCTCAGCTGCAATTTTCTGATCCCGAACCAGGCTCCTATACAGGATGGATGTGCGCCCGTTGGACAGGATGTCGCCAATCGCGTCATACACCGCGTCGTCTTTGTTCAGATAATCCGGGCGATGATATCCCTCGATGTAAAACGGCTGCGTCGGTTCTTCCAGGGTGACGGACTTCTCTGCCTCTTGCGGTGGTTCCACGGTCGCCAGCGGCAGCGGCTTCGGTCCGGCCGGGATGCTGCCGAAGTATTTCTCCAGCATCGGCATGGCCTTGGTTGCAGTCACATCTCCCACTACCGTGACCACAAGGTTCGACGGCACATAGTATTTTTTGTGGAATGCGTCCGCCTCTGTGGCGCTGATCTGGCTCACGTCCGACATCCATCCCGTCCCCGGATTTCGATAGGGATGCGCGACATAGGCCGTCGCCAGGAACTGCTCGATCATAAAGCCGATGGGGTTGGAATCGACGCGCATGCGGCGCTCTTCCATCACCACGCTGCGCTCTTTATAAAACTGCCGCGGCACCGGGTTCGCAATGCGATCGCTCTCCATATACGCCCACAATTGCAGCCGATTGGCAGGCATGCTCCAGAAGTATTCTGTCGCGTCGGTGGCGGTCTCTGCGTTGATGCCCGTCGCTCCGTTCATCTCCGCAATTTGGGTGAACTGATTCGGAATGACGAATTTGTCAGCCGCAGCGGTGTCAGCGTCGAATTGCGCCTTCAACGCTTTCAGCTTGGCTGGGTCCTGCCCGACACGCTTGCGATATTCAGCGTCATAGGCGGCATAGGACCGTTCGACTTTCGCCAGCGCGATTTTTTCCGCAGGGTAGTCCGTGGTGCCAATATCTTTTGTTCCCTTGAAGGCCAGGTGCTCGAACATGTGCGCCAACCCGGTTTCTCCTTTGGGGTCTTGCACGCTGCCGGCATTCACAATGGTGAAGAAGCTGAACACTGGCGCTTCAGGTCGGTCGCACACGATCAGAGTCAGGCCGTTTGGGAGTTTCTTCACGGTCACATGCTGCGCAAAATTCTTCTCAATTGTCTGAAATTCCTGGGCGCTCGCAATCGAGCAGCAGAGGCCCGCCATCAGCATTGGCGCCAACACACAGCGCAGCATTCGACGAATCATGAGACTGAATACCTCAGAAGGGGTGTCTCGAGCGGTTGAAAAACTGGTACCAACCATCATTAGTGTCGCATTCGCTGGCGTTCTCGCAAAATGCGACTTGGCGCCAGCTTGCTTCTATCGCATTCGCAAAAGCTGCCAGCGATGGGCGAACAGGCTAAAATCAATACTTCCGACGGAACTCTCACTATGAATCTTGAAGCTATTCAATCCGCGTTGCAGGGCGCCGGCCTTGATGGCTGGCTCTTCTACGATCATCACCATCGCGACCCCATCGCGTATCGCGTCCTGGGGCTGAGCGATTTATTGCACATAACGCGGCGTTGGTTCTATCTGATACCTGCGCATGGTGAGCCGAAGAAGCTGGTACACAGAGTTGAGCAGGGAAGACTCGATGCGCTGCAGGGCTCGAAGGCGGTCTATTCCACCTGGCAGGAACTGGAAGCGCAGTTGGCGGCGATGCTCGAAAACTCCACCCGCCTGGCCATGCAATACTCTCCCCGCAACGCGATCATGTATGTATCGATGGTCGATGCGGGCACAGTCGAAGTGCTGCGTAGCCTTGGCAAGGAGATTGTCAGCTCTGCAGACCTGGTCAGTCATTTTGAAGCCGTCCTGAGTGATGCGCAGATTGCCAGCCACTACGCCGCGCAGCAGGCTCTCGACGCGATTCTGGCGGAAGGCTTCCGCGAGATTGGCCGCCGTGTGCGCGCCGGTGGCACCACCGAGTTTGCCATGGTCGGATGGCTGCAGGAAGCGATGCGGCGCGAAGACCTGGTCTGGGATAACGGTCCAAATGTTTCTGTCAATCGCAACAGTTCGGATTCTCACTATGAGCCC
>JAJXZK010000409.1 GCA_021780095.1 Acidobacteriota bacterium
CAGAACCGTGAAGATGCGGAAGACATAGTGCAGGACACGTTTTTCAAGGCGTTTCAAAAGGTCAATCAGTTTCAGGGCAATTCAAAGTTTTATACGTGGCTGGTGCGCATTGCTGTCAACGAGTCGTTGATGCGCCTGCGTAAGCGCCGCTCGCAGAAGACGGTATCGATGGACGACGAAATCCAGACAGAAGAAGGTTCCATTCCACGAGATTTCGCGGACTGGATGCCAAATCCGGAACAGAACTACAACCAGGCGGAGCTGGCGGATATTCTTCGCAAAACCATCAAGGGGCTACCTCCGGGATTTCGTACTGTATTTGCGCTGCGGGATATTGATGGTTTATCGACGGAAGAAACCGCACAGGCGCTGGGACTGAGCGTGCCTGCGGTGAAAAGCCGTCTGCTGCGAGCTCGTCTGCAATTGCGCGAACGGCTGAGCCGATACTTCCGGGTTCCCACAGGAGAGCATGCGTCGTGAACTGCACAGAATTTTTAGCCAACTTAACCGATTATTTTGACGCGAAAACGGCGACGGCTCTCCGCTCCGAACTGGAACAGCACATGGCCGGCTGCAGCCATTGCCATGTGACTGTTGATACGACTCGGCAAACGATCGAGGTGTATCGAAACGATGAGTTATTCGAACTGCCTGAGTCGATCCGCACGCAGTTACACCGGGCCGTACTGGCCAAGTGCGAAAAACTGAAGCGCAAGAAAGAGTCGAAGGCCTGAGTTTTGTGTTTCCGAACTTCCGCTGAGCAACAGACGCTGAAACAAGAAGCTTTCATGACTCGTCGTCAGTTAGGCTTCTTTCGAAACATTGGAGTTCGGCGTTTCCTAATGCGTAAAAAGCATAGCGGCTATCGCAATCGCGCGAGCACTGCATCGCGGAATGCAATGCGTTTTCCTGTTAGTAATCCCTGCGCATAATTCTTTCTCATTCGTGCATTGGCCAGTTGTATGCAATGATCGTACTGATCCGCATGGTCGCGTGCAGTGTCCTCGCAGAACCGGAGGTCGAAATGTTTTGGTGTATTCGAACATTTGTTCTTGTGGGGGTTATGTGGTCTTCCTGCATTTTGGCGTTGGCGCAAGGAGCGCTTAGACTCTCATACCTCGGAACGGCGGGATGGGAGATCACTGATGGGCAAACAGTCATTCTCGTCGATCCCTATCTGACGCGACTCAAGACCGAAACGCCAAACGATCCGCCGCTCGCCTCCGATCCGCGTCCACTGGTCACGGACGCCGAGTTCGTTCACTCCGACCGGGAAGTGATCGATGCTCACATCAGCAAGGTGGATTACATTCTGATCACTCACACTCATTTGGATCATGTGCTTGATATGCCTTATATTGCGGGCAAGACTGGCGCTCTGGTAATTGGAACAGAAAGTACAGCCAACTTCGCCCGCGACAACGATGTGCCCGATACCCAGATTTTGACTGTAAAGGGGGGTGAGGACTTGCAATTGCGCGGTTGTTCCGTGCAGGTCATTCCCAGCTTGCATGGCATTCTTCCCAGCAGTTCGCTGTTTCCGCCACCATCAACTATTTTCCCCGCGAATGCGAAACCGCCATTCCGGATGGGGCAGCTTTTCGTCGAGGGAGGAACCTTAGCTTTCCTTATTCGCATCGCTGGTCACCAGATCCTTGTATTTGGGTCAATGAACTATATTGAGCGCGAAGTGGACGGGCTACGGCCAGACGTAGCCTTAATCGGCGCTATGCCGGAACGTCGTAAAATCTATCACTATACCGAACGCTTGCTTCGCGCCCTCGGGTATCCGCCCTTGGTGATGCCGACCCACTGGGACCGCTTCAACGTTAGTTACGATGTCTCACAACAGGCAGCTATCGACAGGCTCCAGTCGTTCGTTGCGGAGGTGAAGTCGGCATCTCCGAATACAGAGGTGATCGTGCCGAAGTATTTTTCGCCCGTTGTCGTTGGGAGTCCTGCTAGGTCGGGAAACTAAGAATTCTGCGATGTTGGGCGCAAAACCGCAATTGCGCGTTTGGAGGTCAGCTTTTGCGAGACCTGAACGACTGTCAGTGGGCAGGTAGCGCACGTCTGTCATCAAACCATTGGTCAGCTTGCAAGACATGCATGCGTCCTCATGCATGGTTCGCGGCTTCGAATGGACGAAAAGACCTTGCTGGCGATTATGCTGGAAGTTTGGGTATCCGTTCGCGGAGTTCTTGCGGCAAGCGCGCCTGGAGCGCACGTGCTTGCTGGCTGAGATAAACCGGCGCCGGAGTGATGATGGCCACAATGATCCACGCCAGAAGCGAGATCAACAGACCCACAATCGCCACCCATTCCACGCTGACGACAAACGACATCTGATGGAGTTGCAGACTCAGTACCACCCAGTCCCGCAACGGCTCAATGCGATGGAGCACCACCAGGGCCAGGATAAAAGCCCCAATCGCCACGGTCGAGGTGCTGATTAAGATCACGTCCACCGCGCGATGAATCCGCTGACGTCCGTGACAGTGGTGACACTCACGTAAATGTTGCTCGTAGTCGGTACGCATTTCAGGGTTGAGCCCGGAGATGTCATACCGCCATCCTGCGAGGATGTCCCCCACGGTGGGGTCGATACAACGAATTTTCCGCATAGTCTCCCGATTCCCTTAAAGCCAACCACACTAGATATTGACTTGATTGTAACGTAACCGGTAGCGAATTACCTGAAAAATGTTACCCCGAAAACCTATAAGTCTATTGGTTCCAACGGCTCGTTCTGAGATGCCAGCAATACTCGATTCGACAGAAGCCCCATTCGGCCTTCCAGGGCACGTTCCGCGCAGCTGCGAGCGAGGGCAGGGAGATTGTTGCTTTCAGAGATGTGAGCCAGAATGACATAGCGCGCGCCACCGTCATACTCGGACGCGAGGTACTCTCCGAGGGAATCGTTGGAAAGATGGCCGACACGGGAAAGCACGCGCTGTTTCACGATCCACGGATAAGGTCCATCGCGAAGCATTTCGACATCGTGGTTGGACTCGATCATCAGCAGATCGGCGCCGCGCAGTTGCATGCGGACGTTGGGGGTCAGGTACCCCAGGTCAGTTGCAACGACAATGCGCATTCCTTCGGCCTGCACGACAAACCCGACCGGGTCCGCCGCATCATGCGGAATGGTAAACGGCGTCACATGAATGTCGCCGATGTCGAAGGAGATTCCGGCACGAAAATGCTCGACACATGGCAGATAGGCTGGGTCGGAACTGGCCGGATCGCCGGATGGGATCAACTCCTCCAGATCGGGCAGCACGGCGGCACCGTGGTCAGAATCGCTTTCGGCGTGTTGCGCGGGGATGGTTTCGGATGGGTTGGGTTGCGCCGGGTCGTCCTTCTGTTC
>JAJXZK010000029.1 GCA_021780095.1 Acidobacteriota bacterium
GCGACTACTATGCCAGCTGCATGAACACCAATGCCATAGACGCTGACGGACTGAAGCCTTTGCAACCGGAGCTGGATAGAATCGAAGCGTTGAACGACAAAAAAGAATTGCCGTCGCTGCTGGCGCACTACCAGAAGATCAGCGTCAACGCTTTTTTCGACCTTGGCTCCATGCAGGACTTTAAGGACGCAACCAAAGAGATTGCCAGCGTCGATCAGGGTGGGCTCGGACTCCCGGAGAAGGATTATTACCTTCGCGACGACCCAAAGAGCGTCCAGTTGAGGCAGGAATATCTGCAGCATGTGACCAATATGCTGCACCTGTATGGCGAGCCCACGGACAAGGCGATAACGGACGCGAAGGCAATTCTCGCTCTTGAAACTTCCATGGCCAAAGCATCCATGGGAATGACCGAACGGCGCGACCCGTACAAGACCTACCATATTGAGACCGTGGCCACGCTCGCCGACACAGATCCTGGTCTCGACTGGGAGGCCCTGCTGCGCGACGCGGGGACACCGCCCGTTCAAACCTTGAACGTTGCCAATCCCGCATATTTCCAGTCGCTCAACGGCATCCTGGACCAGACCGATCTGGCAACCATCCGCAATTATCTGCGGGTCCACCTGCTCGACTCTTTTGCATCGCGGCTGCCCACTTCGTTCGATAACGAAAACTTTGATTTCTATGGCCGAAAACTAGTCGGTGTCCCAACCATGCCTGTCCGCTGGAAACGCTGTGTTTCCGCCACCGATGCCGCCCTGGGTGAGGCCTTGGGCCAGGTATACGTGGACAAATATTTCGCAGGCGACAGCAAACAGAAAACGCTCGCTATGGTGAAAACCATCGAAGCTGCCATGCATCAGGACCTGACTACACTTGCATGGATGAGCCCGGAAACCAGAACCAAGGCGATCCAGAAGCTCAATCTGATCACCAATAAGATTGGCTATCCGGACAAGTGGCGCGACTACTCCAAGCTGAAAATTCAACCCGGCGATGCGCTGGGAAATTCCCTTCGGGCCCGGGAATTTGAGGCAGCGCGGCAACTGAACAAAATCAACAAGCCAGTCGACAAGGGTGAGTGGGAGATGTCGCCGCCGACGGTGAATGCCTACTACAACGACAGCATGAACAACATCAACTTTCCTGCCGGCATCCTGCAACCTGCGTTCTACGATCGGTCGGCTCCGGAAGAAGTGAACTACGGTCACATCGGTGCTGTGGAAGGTCATGAGCTGACACACGGCTTTGATGATGAGGGAGCCAAGTTCGACGGTAATGGCAATCTGAAAAACTGGTGGACGCCGGAAGACAAGAAGCAGTTCGAGGCCCGCACCGCCTGCATTGAAAACGAGTACAGCAGCTTTATCGCTGTTGATAATCTGCATGTGAATGGCAAGCTGACGCTGGGCGAGAATGCCGCCGACAACGGCGGCATACGTCTGGCGTACATGGCGATGGAAGCCTATGCCAGCCAGCACAATATCAACCTGACGAAAAAAATGGGTGGCTTCACGCCGGAGCAGCAATTCTTTATCGGGTACGCGCAGAATTGGTGCACGAATGACCGGCCTGCGTTTATCCGGCTGATCGTTCAGAGCGATCCACATTCTCCCGACCAACTGCGCGCCAACGGCGTGGTGCGCAACATGCCGGAATTCGCGCATGCCTTCAGTTGCAAGAAGGGTGCGCCCATGGCTCCGGTCGACCGTTGCCGCGTCTGGTAGCCCATCTCAAACTTTTCCCCAGGGGGCGACCGCACCGCCGTGCCCGCTTTGTTTCTGTGTGACACGATTGAACGATGCAGACATTCTATCCATCGCGTAGCCACGCGGCCTTCGGCTATGTTGCCTGTGCGCTGGCCGGCGGCTTGTGGGGAACAGGTTTCTTCTTCGGCAAAATCGCTATGCGCGAGATGAGTTCGGCACACATGGTCCTGTATCGCTTTCTTTTCGCCTGCCTCGGACTCAGCCCCATCCTGTTGCGAGGGCGTCCGGGATTGGACACGCGCGGTTGGCGCATTCTGCTGATTGCGGCTTTTCTCGGCGTGCCCGTGCAATTTCTGCTGCAGTTTGCCGGCCTGGCGCGCACCACTGTTTCCCACGCTGCATTGATGGTCGGCACCTTGCCCGTCGTCTTGGCGGTGGGCGCCAGCATTTTTGCGCATGAGCGGATGGATAAGGTGGGATGGATCGCGCTGGCCGTTTCCTCGATCGGCGCAGCCTTCATCGCCTTTGGCCACTCCACCCCCTCGGCCCGCGGCGACGCCCCAAGCATGATTGGTGACCTGATGATCGTGGTTTCGCTGATGATCTCGCTGGTGTGGATTCTGATGAACCAGCGACTGCTGCGCGATCATTCTCCGCTGATTGTGACGGCCTATGGATTGATGACAGGGACTGTCATGCTCGCGGTATGGGTGTTCGCTGTGGATGGGCCGCCGCCAATTCATGTCTCGCTGCAAGCGTGGCTGGCGCTGGCTGCCAGCGGCCTGCTGTGCACTGCCAGCACGACGTTGCTGTGGAACTGGGGTTTGACCCGCGTGCCTGCCTCCCGAGCGGGCGTGTTCCTAAACCTCGAGCCGATGATTGGATCGCTGCTCGGCGTCTCCCTATTGGGGGACCGGTTGGGGCCCGCTGCCTGGCTGGGAGGGGCAATGATTCTTGGCGCGGCCATCACCCTCACCTCGCGACACGGCAGCCATGCCGAAGATGAGCATTTGCTGGCTTAAGATTGCTGAGAGGCGAATCTATTCAGTTGGTTAACACCGAATCCCGTCTGTTTTCATTCAATCCTTGCTCCCTTCCGCAGATTGTGGCGGGCACACAACAGCCTTATATTCTCTGCTAAGAGTGATGTCCCACCGAGTTTGAAAGCCAAATCATGATCAAAATGGAGGTTGTCCTTAACGCCACAAAGAACGCATTGTCCCCGATCCCGCTTATAGACTGCCTGTTTGATCGCAGATGGGATCATTCGCGTGTGATCAATTTCTGAGGCTTGACCGCTGGTGCTTTTGACATTGTCGGGCAGTAGGGAAAGTGAAAATTTAAAGACCTTTCTAGGGCCGCTGACCTGTATCCACGCCCTTTCAAGAGCGAATGTTCCGTTGAATACCCAGATGCCCGGTCGTAGTTTCTCGTAAACGCGGACCCGCAAAGGGATCACGCGGGTTCCATTTTCATACTGTTTGGCAGCATCGAAGAACTTCTTGTTGCGGGTCGGTGTTCCAAATGGGCTCAGAAAGGGTTGATCAACATTCTTGGGATCGGAGATTTCGGCAGATCGTGAAGCATCGTGCCCTTCGTAGGTCAAAATATTCGTTGCAGGATCCAGCCGGTCTTCGTAGGGCGCACCAATTCTTC
>JAJXZK010000443.1 GCA_021780095.1 Acidobacteriota bacterium
ATATCGCGCCAGGTACATGTCGTTGCAGCCGATGTAATCGTGATGCCGCGCTCCTGCTCCTGCTCCATGTAGTCCATGGTCGCAGTGCCTTCATGCACTTCACCGATGCGGTGCGTGATGCCGGTATAAAACAGGATGCGTTCCGTCGCTGTCGTTTTTCCGGCGTCAATGTGCGCCATGATTCCGATATTGCGGCAACGATTTAACGGTATTTGACGGGCCACGGTACCATTCTCACTTCGCGGAATTGCTTCCGCAGGTTGCTGTTACGGTTCTCTTGTCGTTAACGGCGCGCTACCAGCGATAATGCGCAAAAGCCTTGTTGGCTTCGGCCATGCGGTGTACGTCTTCCTTCTTCTTCATCGCCGCGCCGCGACCATTCGCGGCATCCAGCAATTCATTCGTCAGCTTGTCGACCATGCCCTTTTCGCCGCGGGCACGACCATAGGTCACCAGCCAGCGAATCGCCAAAGAGGTGCGACGCTCCGGGTTCACTTCAATCGGAACCTGATAGTTCGCGCCACCCACACGGCGGGTCTTCACTTCCAGCAGCGGCTTGCAGTTCTCCACTGCCTTCTTGAACAGCTTCAACGCCTCATCGCCGCCGCGCTGCTCCAGGTTCGTCATCGAGGTGTAGAAAATCTTCTGCGCCGTCGACTTCTTGCCATCCCACATCATGGAGTTGACAAACTTCGTGACCAGCGTCGAGTTATAGATCGCGTCCGGCACGACTTCCCGCTTCGCAATGTGACCTTTTCTTGGCATATCTGCTTCAATCCTTTGTTCTTACTGAACCCGACAACTGCTTATGGGTGCCCCATTCAAGCCCTGTTTTGGCTTGAGTGGGAATTGATATCTGGATTACTTGGCTGCGGCCTTGGCGCGCTTGGCGCCATATTTCGACCGGCTCTGTTTGCGATTCGCCACGCCGACCGAATCCAGCGTGCCGCGAACCACGTGATACCGAACACCCGGCAGATCCTTCACACGGCCGCCGCGGATCAGCACAATCGAGTGCTCCTGCAGGTTGTGGCCGATGCCGGGAATATAGGTGGTGACTTCAATTCCGTTCGTCAGACGAACACGCGCAACCTTGCGCAGTGCGGAGTTTGGCTTCTTAGGGGTCTGCGTATACACGCGGGTGCAAACACCGCGCCGTTGCGGGCATCCCTGCAGCGCCGGGCTGGCGGTCTTGTACCGCGGCGCCGTCCGGCCTTTCCTGACAAGCTGACTAAATGTAGGCAAGAACAATCTCCTTTATTACGGTGCTGCTTGGTCCTTATAACTTTTCACCCCAACATCACCTTGGGTGCCCCATTCAAGCCGTCCTTTGGCTTGAGTGGGATCGGACAATGTCCGTCCCGCGAAAACGCCGTCATCCTGAGCGAAGCGAAGGATCTCTGTATTTCATCCCACACTCGCCGCACAAACTGCCTGCCCGCAACATGGCGGACTGACGATTTCCGCACACGCACGATTTCTCGCACAAAGGGCGGAGTTGCATCCAAATTCTTTAGTCTGACTGAAACAACGACGGTGACCGGCGTATACCGCTTGCCCGCTCCGTTTCGCTGTTCTGCCCCGCATAGCCCGCCAGGGTGGCCGGTGTCGCAGGTGCAAAGGACGAGTATCGAATCCTTCTATTACGTTACCACGGAATCAACGCAATCCGCCGTCGACTGCCAGCGGAACTGGACGGCGCCTCGCTCAGGCACACTACCGTCGCTCGCCAAACTTCACAAGAATATCAAGGGATTATCTAGACGTCAAACCTCTAAGCCGAAGAGGAAGGATACTTGCTGCGTGGACAAGCGAAATCCGGTGCTTGGTGACCCCGGTGCTTGGTGACCCCACAGACTTACATTGGCACGGCGCTAGGGGTTAGGAGGGATATTACTATTGTTTACTGGCCACTCCGCTAAGAAGCCCAGCCGTTTCGTCGGATTCGGCAAGCAGCAGGGTTTCACCTTGTTGCGCAGCCTGGACGCCAAATTGGAGTGCCCCGGTCGACGAGCAGCCTTCTGTTGGCTTGAGTGGGTGTAAGTCTAGGCCCGCTTCCGCTTGCTCTCCAAATCCCGCAGCATCACGCTTCGCAGGAGCGCATTCAGCCGCGACTGATATCCCTCCGGCCCCTGCTGTCGCAGCCACGCCAGAATATCCGCGTCGATCCTCAAGGTGATCTGTTTCTTCACCGGACGATAAAACGGGTTCGGCACCGCATTCTGCCAGAACGTCTCCGTCAACTCCCGCAGGTCGGATAAATCAATCTCGCTGTCAGCATCACCGCCGCGAATGCACGCTCCCAGAATTACCCCAAGAAAATCCGAACCGCTCCACCGCCATTATGATCACATCGTGGCTGAGGATAATTTCTGGATGGCAACAAAGACCCTTCTCGCAATCTGTTTCTTTACGATGAGTTGCTTCGCCCAGAACACACTTCCACGGGTCGGCAGCACAGCACCCCGAGTGCAACTATCAAACCTCCTTCAAGCCCCCAGCGACACGCCGCGTTCGTCCGCCGCCTTCAAGGGGAAATCGGTGGTGCTTGAATTTTGGGCGACCTGGTGCGGAGGCTGCGTAGCGGAAATCCCACACTTGAACGAACTTGCCAACCAGTTTAAAGATCGGCCTGTCATATTTCTTTCCATCACCGATGAAGAGCCGGTCGTCGTGCAATCATTTTTGCAACGACGGCCAATGCGAGGATGGATCGGTATCGATGCGAACGGAGGCACGTATCGAAGATATGGGATTGTCGGCCGGCCGCAAACAGTCCTGATTGATTCGCGTGGAGTCGTTCGGGCGGTGACCTCTCCAGACCAAGTCACTGCTGCGATGATCGACCGGCTGATTTCTGGAGCGGCGGTCGGCGCTGTTCCCGCGACGAGTAAACCAGTCGCCAGCGGTCTCAGCCAGAGTCCGGGAACGCCGCCGCCACTACTGGAGGTTCTGATCCGTCCCGCCGCAATTGTCTCCGTCAGCGGATTCAGTCCCGGTGCGGAATGGCAGTCCGACGGGCATTTCGACTTTTACGGGGCCACGTTGCGCATGCTTCTCGAGTATGCGAACAACATTCGCGGCGACCACATCATCGCTCCGGATTGGTTCGATAAGAATCGGTACGATTTGTTCACAGTGGTACCGCAACACCGAGAAGGTTTGCAGAGATCTCTGGCTAGCCAGGGACTCTCGGACACGTTCGGGTTAGTAATCCGGCACGAAACAAGATCGACTGGGGTTTATGTGTTGCGTGTTGATCCGGACGCGAAAGCTCGAATGAAAATATCCCACGCCACTCCCACCCTCGGCTTTCTGGCGCAGCCTGGTCATTTCACCGGAGTCGCCACCGGAATTCCTCGACTGATTCAAAAGATGGAGACTGATCTGGGTGGAATCGAGATTGTAGACGAGACAAACCTGTCTGGACGTTATGACTTTGATTTACACTGGACCTCTCGCAATGTAAATTCGCTGCAAGATGCGCTTCGGAGTCAACTTGGATTGAGGCTTACCAAGACGATTCGGCCCGAAAAATTCCTTGTAGTTGTTTCGGCCGCCGAGCCGAAAACTTGGTAACGATATGGCGTCACTGCTGCAGGCGGGTGGCCCACTCAAGCCGCTCTTTGGCTTGAGTGGGGTAGATTCAGCAGACAGACCACATCCCAAAGCTGGGTGCCCCACATCTCGCGTTTGAGATGTGGGAAGCTTTTCCCCAACCCGACTCTAAATTATCTTCCCGATCTATATCCAAACCAGTATAATCGTTCCATGAAACCTGTGCGGTTTCTCGGCGACTCTCTCGAACGGATTCGCGAGTTTTCAGAGGACGCCAAACACGACGCGGGCTATCAACTGGAGCAGGTGCAGCGCGGCGATCAGCCCGGCAGCTTTAAATCGATGCCCAGCATCGGCAAAGGCGTGGAAGAGATTCGCCTCCGAGATGATTCCGGAGTCTATCGAATCATCTACACCGCTCGATTGGCCGATGCAGTCTACGTATTGCACGCGTTCCAAAAGAAAACCCAGGCGACGGCGAAACGCGACATCGACCTGGCGAGAGAACGGTTCCAGCAATTAAGGAGACACTCGAAATGAAAAAATCTAAAGCCTACGAGAGTGTGTGGGACGCCCTGGCCAACACTCCGGAACAGGCGGCGAATCTGCGTGCCCGTGCGGAGCTCATGCAGAAAATCGCCGGCATCGTGAAGAAGAACCGATGGACGCAGGCAGAAGCAGCCAAACGCTGCGGCATCACCCAGCCGCGCATAAACGACCTGCTCCGAGGTCGCGTCTCCAGGTTTTCACTCGACTCGCTGGTCAACATCGCCACCAGCCTCGGCCGCCGCGTGCGCGTCGAAATCGAAGCCGCGTAGTTTTTCTCACGATTTTCTTCCTGCCGTTCGCGCTCCCTCCCATTCGCTTTCGGAAATATATGCATTCGCGCAGAAACATTCCTCCTCATCGCGGGTCAATGGAATCGTAGCGCTTTTCAAATCATGGCCGCGCTAGTACGGCCGGGAAAAGGCTCGCGTATGAGAAAGATTGTTGGACTGGATGTTCTCTGCATGGTTCTCGCGATCGGGTTGGTGTTTCAGCCCGTGCTGTACGCTCAACCCAACGCGTTGCCAAACGCGCCTTCCCCACAGCAAGCAGGCTCCGCGGCGCCGACAGTGCCGCCACCGCCACCCGCCCCAAATACTTCGCCCGGTACGCCCTTCGCGAACCAGTCGAGTTCCCTGTCGGGGACCTCATCCAGCAGCCAGCCCGCCACGCCGCTTGCCGATGTTTCAGTCCCAGTTCCCGCGCAGATTCGCACCGCGAAAACTATCTTCATCGCCAATGCAGGCGATAAAACCAACCTCTTTCCGGATGTCTACAGTGGCGGCCCGGATCGGCCGTACGTGCAGTTCTATTCGGACATGCAGACCTGGGGACACTATCAGCTCGTGTCCTCTCCCGATCAAGCCGACCTGGTCTTCCAGATCAGCCTGGTCAACCCCATTGCCTCTGAGCTTCTGCCGGGCAACAACGCAGGCTACTGGAATGGCGCCGAATGGCACGATCCCCAATTGCGATTGAACATTCTCGATCCCAAGACGCACATTTCGCTGTGGGAGCTAACGTCGCATATCCAAAGCACAGCGGGCCTGAAACGGTCACGCGATCGTCAATTTGACCTCGCCATGGGCAATCTCGTCATGGAGGTCGAGCAGCTCTCCACCCAGACAACGACTACCGAGAATACTTCTCTACTGCGAGAGAAGGGCCACGCCCGGACTATCAAGATCATGACCATCCTGGCCATCGCTGCGGTCGCCATCGGTGTCGGCTCGTTCGCCTACATCGCCTCGCATCAGCCTCACCTGCCATCCCCGCCGCCACCCACCTACCCCACGTACCCCACGGTTCCATAAATTTAGCGCCCGATACCTCGACCCATCTTGACGCATTGGGGCAACCGGATCGGGTCATTTCAGCATCCAGCTAGGCCATAGCACGGTGAACCGTGTCCCGCCCAAACCACGGAGCACGACGCCATGCAGCGAACTGCAAGGGAGTCAGCTGCCATGCGTCCAGGAAAATTTTCTGCCTTAGCATTTCTAGTAGTAGCCGGTGGAGTTGTACTGGGAACCGGCTTGGTTTCTCACGTTGTCGCACCAGTCCAAGCCCAGGATCAAAATCAAAGCGCCGCCATTCCGGCCGATGCGCAAGCCGCAATCCAGGCAGTCGAGGCGCGCATCGATCGCTATGAGGCCTTCTACCTCAAGCAATTTCATGCCAATCCTCCCGATCGAGGCGACCTGCTCGCCAACGAGACAAGACTCGGAGGCCTTTTGCTTTACGACAAAACGCTTTCTGTCAAAAGCAATGAGGCTTGCGCCTTTTGCCACATGCCGGAAACGGGATTCACCGGCCCGGTTTCAACGCTGAATCAAACCACGGGATCGTATCCGGGATCGGTTCGCTCCCGATTTGGCAATCGCAAACCGCAAAGCTACACCTACGCAACCTTCGCGCCGATCTTTCACTACAACGGGACACAGAAAAACTTTTATGGTGGCAACTTCTGGGACGGGCGCGCGACCGGAACCCGCCTCGACAATCCTGCGGCAGAGCAGGCGCAGGGCCCTCCGGACAATCCACTGGAAATGGGCTTTACCGACTTCGCGTGTTTTGTCTATCGCGTTTCGCGGGCGCCGTATAGCAGCCTTGCCGAAGCTGTCTGGGGCAGTCAAATCTTTGCGATTGAATGGCCCGCCGATACCGAATCCGTCTGTAGCCAACCCGGCGGAAACTACGATCCAAACCATCCTGCGATTCATCTCAGCAAACTCGATCGAAGTCGAGCACAGGTCGCCTACGATCAGTTGACGCTGTCTATCGCGCAGTATGAAGCGCATCCTCCGGTCAACCGCTTTACCTCGAAGTTTGACTACTACCTGGCAGGCGACAAGCGAGCACAACTTACGCCCGACGAACTGCATGGATGGGAATTGTTTCGCACGAAAGCAAATTGTAATTCCTGCCATCTCGATGGCACCCAGAACAACGGCCCGACTCCCGAATCCAAACCACGTAAATCCGCTGCCCCCGAACCGAACGGCGCCGAGCCTGTTGTCACAAATCTTGAGCCTTTGTTCACCGACTTCACTTTCGCCAATCTCGGAGTTCCCCGGAACCCAGGTCTTCCTTTCCTGAACGAAAGTCAGCCCGACACCTACGGCTTCACCGCGAATCCGGACGGTCTCAACTTTCATGACGGAGGTTTGGGAGCGCTTCTTCAGGCAGCAGGTGGAAGTCCGAATCCGCAGTGGTCGCGCTATAGCGAAGCCTTTCAGGGTGCAGTTCAGACGCCCACGTTACGGAACGTCGATCTCCGGCCAGGCCTGCCGTCACATGCATTCGTAAAAGCCTACATGCATAACGGCTACTTCAAGAGTCTGAAAGAAGTTGTCCACTTCTATAACACTCGAGACAAGTATCAAGTGCAACCCGGTCAAACTTGCGCTGGCAAACGCCTCAATGTCGACTGTTTTCTTCCGCCAGACTCCAGCAAGAACCTCGACAGAACGATCGGCAATCTCAACCTGACCGACCTTGAAGAAGATCAGATCGTGGACTTCCTGGAAACGCTTACGGATGGCTACAACCCAGCGACGGGTCGAGTCGAAGTTCCTAAAGCGCCTTGACCCTTACTACCAATCGAGTCGGAGGCCTGCCCTTTGTCGGATAGAGTCACCCGGGGTGTTTGGACGAATCACGAGCAACATCCAGTTCCTTCACCAACCACAGCACCAGGTCGTCATCCACCAGCACTTTGTCGCCGGCCGCTACAGGCAGCCCCCCGGAGGCCATGCCTTTTCCGTCCGGAACATATCCCAGATGCACGTAGAGGCGCTGGGCCGCACCGTACTCCTTGAACAGCCCGACGCCCACACCGATCTTCGGGCACTGCGCCGCCCGCGCCCGCTCCTCCAGCACGTGGATCAGCTTTGTCGCGATGCCCTGGTTGCGAGCCCGTTCCGACACCACAAGATCGTTGATCTCCGGGATGTGCGCCTCGCGAAATGGTGCGTGCCCGGAAACCCACAGCAGGGAACCGTATCCCAAGACATCGGTCCCATCCACCACCAGCAATACCAGCCGCTGACCATGGGCATGCTCTACCAGGCGCTGGTCCCACTTTTTTGCCCCGCCGTGCCAGGCTGCCCCGCCGTAGGTTTCCGCAATGCGAGGCACATCTTCCGCCCGTAATTCCCGCACTTCAACGTTCATTGCCCCACCTTCGTATGCCGTTTCAAGTACGTCCAGACCCAACCGCAAACCGCCTCGCAACCTTAGTCGTTCCGCGTCGCGAAGCTCTCCCAATTCCAGATTTGGCCTAAGGAGATTGTTCCTGCCAAGACTACTCCGGCATTCGATCCGGCTCAAGCGCCGTCGAGGACGCCCGCGCCATACCGCATCGTCACGTCGTTCCGGATGCGACCATGTAGATGAGCGGTCGATGACAGGAGCCGCCCGGCGCGTCACTCCGTCAGCGCGCCGCGGCAGTCCATTGCGCGACGAGCCGCCATTTCTACTTCTCCAGAATTTTCTCTTCCCGGCTCGCCCACATGATTCCGGCGACGACCTGGGCCACTCCAACGCACCGCGTTAGCGTGGGATGGCTTCCCATAAAGCGCATCAAACCTCGCCAGGGCTTGGGTCCCACGTTCCATGCCTGTGCGTCCCGGTTGGGCCGCACAATCGCCATCATTCCATCCCCAATCAACGCCATGGCAGTGAAATGTTGCCATCTGCGAGTATCCATGGGACACCCCTCGTTCCGATTTTCAGTCCTCCTGTTAGAGGCATCTCGCCTATTCATTCACTGTCAAACTGCGCTCCAGGTCGAACGTTAGGATACTTTCGGCAGGAATGACCAGGTCTTTATTCCCGGTAAACGCACTCCCGGCTGCACCACCGCCGCCGCCCAGCAGGCCACCAATCAGGGCTCCTTTGCCTCCACCCGCAAGGCCGCCGATCAGGGCACCGAGTCCCGCTCCGCCACCGGTCAGCACGGCAGATCGCTTTCCTTTTCCCTGTTCCACTCTTTCCACGCGGCTGGTGCTGACCCGATATGTCCGGCCGCCCGCACGTATGTCATCCAATCGAATGGCCAGCAGCGCTTGCCCCTTGAATCTGCCCAGGCTCTGAGCTTGGGTGACCACGCCACGCGCTTCCGCTCCCGCAGGAATGACGGTTTGGCCATTCACTCGCACCGGATCAACGACGACACCCGAGAACGGATCACCTGATTGATTGTCCTTGGTCGAAAGGGTCTGCCCAAGCCGGACCCGGATCCTCGTTCCCGCGGGCACCACAATCGCCTGTGAGCCCATAGGCTGCGCCGGTGTCGCTGCGCCAGCCTGCGCACCTGCAGGCGAAGGTGGAGGTGGAGGCGGCATGCCGGCACCACCCTGCCGATACTGACGGTTCCACGATGGCGGTGGAGGCGGTGGAGGCATTCCCGGGCCACTCTGGGCCGACTGGTCGTTCCCAGGCATCTGACCCATGTCTGATCCGTTTGCCATTGTCAAATTGTTCACAACTGTCTTCACTCCCGCTACCTTCGATGCATCATTGCTTGCCAGCTCACGCGAACCCGGTCCATTGACCGTGCCGCTCAGCGTCACGGTGCCGTTGTTCGCCGCCACTGAGATCGGCTGGCCCTGAAGCGCGGAGTCAGCTGTGATCTGTTTCTGCACATCGGTTGCAAGTTGGGCGTCAGTCGGCTTTTTCGTACAGCCAACACCTAAAAAAACCGCCGCCATCAGTACCCACGGCAAAGCTCGAAAACCAAAACGCGTGTCGCGAATCATAAAACCTCCGTCTGCAGATTTATTCAATCGCGCGCCCCTGTCAAGGGCCAAAGCGCGCACAAGGTTGCGAATATCGAGACATGGCTGGCAGTTTTGCATGGGGCCTCCCACGCTGAAAAAGCCCTCCATCCCCGACTCTCGAACCTATAATCACTTTGGAGAGAGCCAACCAACATGGGAGCCAGCAACCGACGAACGGCTGTAGTGGTCTTGGGCTCGCTTGCGCTTGTCATCCTGCTGTTCCTGATCGCTGAAAATGCCTTCAACCTGAAGTTCCTCTCACCCGACAATAGCGGTTCGATCCTTCTGTTTACAGCTCTCTCGGGGATCAGCTTTCTTCTATTTCTCATGCTGGTCGTTCTGCTGCTGCGAAATATTCTTAAACTGTACGCCAGTGGACAAAGCCGCGTTCTGGGTTCACGGCTGCGTGCCCGTATGTTACTCGGAGCACTACTGCTCTCCGTCGTGCCCGCATTTTTCATGCTGTCGTTTAACTATCTTTTAATGAACCGCTCCATTGACCGCTGGTTCTCGCAGCCCGTCGTCCAGTTACGGGACCAGTCGATGCAGGTGGCCATGGAGATGTCTCGATACGCTGCCGACAACGCCCGGGCAGAGGCGGAATCTCTGGCCCACGAACCCGCCGTTATCGCTGCCGATCTACCCGCCCACCCGCAGCCGCTGCTGGAACTGTTTCGTCGCCACAAGGTCACACTGCAGGGTGGATTCGTCGCCATTTACCGCGATGGCCAGGTTCTTCACGATTACCAGCTTCCCACCGACGGCGGTCCCGTAAACCTGATTTCCAGTGTTCGCCCCAATGAACAGGCACACGTGATGCCAGAGCAGGTGTCTCTGTCCGACGAGATTCTCCGGGCGGCAGAGCGCACTGACGACCCGATCTTGAGAATTGGACAGGCGGACTATTCCGTCGGCGACGCTGCATCGCAGAATGGCGACATTATCGTGGTTGGTTTGCCGCTGCCACCCGACGTCACTACCGCGATTCACGATATTGAAAGCGGAACCGAACGATATTGGACATTGCTGCGAGCCCGCCGTCGAGTTCGACAGACGTATCTCCTTGTCCTGCTGCTACTCACCGGTTTGACACTGTTTGTCAGCAGTTGGCTGGCGCTGTTTCTGTCCAAGCAGGTTACCCGACCGGTGGAAGCCCTCGCCGACGCGATGGATGCCATGGCGTCCGGAGATTATGGCTCGCGCGTCGACATTGCCGCGTCCGGAGAACTGGGCGAGTTGATGCGTTCGTTCAACCACATGGCCACCGATCTTGAAAATAGTCGGACCCAGCTCGAATCCTCCACTTACAAACTTTCCGAAGCCAACGCCGCCATTGATGAGCGCCGTCGCGAACTGGAAACTGTCCTGGAAACCATTCCCAGCGGCGTGGCCACACTCGACAACGATCTGCGAATCTTGCAGGCGAATCGAGCGTTTTGTGAAATGCTCGATCCCTTGGGCGAGTTACCCATTGAAGGTCAGCCGATTCAATCCTTGTTCCCAACGGAATCTGCCCTTGAAATCGGACGGGTACTCCGCCGGAGCCGTCGCTTGCCTGCAGCCTCCACAGAAATCGAGGCGCAAAGCTCTCGCGGTCCGCTGCATCTGATTTTTACCGTCACCCAGCTCCGAGGTTCACTTCATGGGCACCTTGTGGTGATGGACAACGTGACCGACGTGTTGCGAGCACAAAAACAAATGGCGTGGAAGGAAGTGGCCCAGCGCGTCGCCCATGAAATCAAAAACCCGCTGACGCCGATCGCACTTTCCGCCGAACGCATTGAACGCCACATCGACCGCGGCCTGACTGATGATTCGTCTCAGGTGCTACGCAGCTCTACAGAGGTGATTCGCTCCTCTGTCGAAACCCTGCGCCAGCTGGTCGACCAGTTTGCGGCCCTCGCCGACTTTCCCGCAGCCAATCGAACGCCCACCGACTTGAATCACATCGTGGAAAATACGTTGACGCTGTTCGCAGGTCGCCTCGAAGGGATCGAAATCCGGCTGCATCTGGGAACCAATCTTCCTCCGGTCATGGCTGACGCAGAGGCCCTGAAGCGCGCATTCAGCAATCTTATCGACAACGCCGCGGAGGCCATGCAGTCAACACTGCTGCGCGTCTTAACCGTGCGCACCGGGATCAGCGAAACCCAGACCATGGCGGAAATCGTGGTTGCCGACACCGGCCACGGCATCACCGATGAAATCCGCGAGCGCTTGTTTCTACCGTTCTTCTCTACCCGCCGCCGCGGCACCGGTCTCGGGCTTTCCATCGCTGCGAAAATCGTGCAGGAACATCAGGGCAACATCCACGTCGAAACAAATTCTCCCGCCGGCGCCCGCTTTGTCATCATGATTCCCTTTGCTGACTCTTCTTCGATTCCGGAGATCGCCTCACCCTCGACGAGCGCGGTGGAGCGATGAATCACATCCTGGTGGTCGACGACGAGCCGGATATTCGCAGCACCCTGGATGCAATCCTCACCGAGGAAGGCTACACCGTCACCACAGCCGGCACAGCAACCGAAGGACTCGATCTGATCCGCGATGCCATTTTCGACGCCGTGTTGCTGGACATCTGGCTGCCGGATCGCGACGGACTGGAAGTGCTGCAGCAGATTCGCAAGTTTGACGCCATCGCCGGACCCGAAGTCATCATCATCTCCGGCCACGGCACTATCGAAACGGCCGTGCGGGCGACCAAGCTTGGCGCGTATGACTTCCTCGAGAAGCCTCTTTCGCTGGAGCGAACCCTCATCATCCTGAAAAACGCAGTCGAGGCACGACGCCTGCGCATTGAGAACCGCGAGTTTCAGCAGCAGCTCACCGCGCGCGCGCGCATCACCGGAGAAAGCGTTCCGGTAAAAGCGCTGCGGCAACAGATTCGCCTGATGGCGCCCACCAACGGACGCGTGTTGATCTATGGCGAGTCTGGTACAGGAAAAGAAGTGATCGCCCGTGCGATGCATGCGGAAAGCCAGCGCGCGGATCGCGTATTCGTCGAGTTGAATTGCGCCGCCATTCCCGAGGACTACATCGAAACCGAACTCTTCGGCTATCGTCATAGCGCGCTGCCCGGCGGTCCGCCAGAAAAGCGCGGCACATTCGAACGCGCCGACAGCGGCACTTTATTTCTCGACGAAGTCGGCGACATGAGCCTGAAGACCCAGGCCAAGGTGCTTCGCGCGCTCGACGAGCAGCAATTCACTCCCGTCGGCGCTGCCCAATCGATTCGCATCGATGTGCGCCTGATTGCCGCCACCAACAAAAACCTCGAAGACGAAATCGCCAAAGGGAATTTCCGCGAAGATCTTTTTTACCGTCTGAATGTCATTCCCTTTTATGTGCCGCCGTTGCGCGAACGAAAAGAAGACATTCCCTTGCTTGCGACCGAGCTGCTGCGGGAATTCGGACGCCAGTATGGGCGGCCAAGAATGGAAATCTCTGCCGACGCCTTGGCCGCACTGCAACTGCATCATTGGCCGGGAAATGTGCGCGAGCTAAAAAATATTCTGGAGCGCGTCATGATCCTCAATCCGCAGGTCTCGCGCATCGAACGCAAGCACCTGCCGGTTTTGGTCGCGCGCAGCACCGGCCGCCACGGGGAGGAATTCTCTTCGCTGCAACAGGCGCGCGAGGCCTACGAACGCGACTATATTCTGCGCAAATTGGAAGACTGTCATGGCAATGTCAGCCGCGCCGCGGAAATTCTTGGCCTGGAACGCAGCCACCTCTATCGCAAAATGAAAGCCCTCGGCATCCACACGAAGGAAGGATAGAGGTGGCCCATTCAAGCCCTATTTTTGGCTTGAGTGGGATGAGAATTCGAATGCGCCAAAGCTTGCCGGGTGCCCCATCCTAGCCGCGCAGTTTGCGGCTAGAGCATTTTCTGTAATGATGTAGACTGTCTCTGGCGAGACTCTG
>JAJXZK010000187.1 GCA_021780095.1 Acidobacteriota bacterium
CTGGAAACAAATTCCATGTAACATACTCAGAATCCATAGTTTGCGACATTTCACGCTTCTATAGAATCCTTCGACTTTGCTGCATACTCCTTCAACGATTTGCCTGCCGCCGCCGCCCTTCCCCCTCGTAAAATAGAGCAGGCGCCTCCGCGAAACGCGAAGCAATTTCGGCCGCCACGAAGGGAAACTTCCACACTCGCTCATGATCCGTTCCTACCAGGGCAAATCTCCCGTCATCCCCTCATCCTGTTACGTCGATCTCTCCGCTCAGGTCATCGGCGACGTCACCCTTGGCGAACATTCCAGCATCTGGATGAACGCGGTGATCCGCGGCGACGTGCATTCCATCCGCATTGGAGCCAACTCCAACGTGCAGGACTGCTCTGTGCTGCATGGAATGCGCTATCGCTACCCGGTCATTGTCGGCGACTGGGTGACCATCGGCCACAATGCCACCGTGCATGGCTGCATCGTGGAAGATGCGTGTCTCATCGGCATGGGCGTGGTCATCCTGAATAACGCGCGCATTGGCGAAGGCTCCATCATCGCCGCCGGCGCGGTGATTCCGGAAAACACCATTGTTCCGCCGCGAACTCTATGGGCCGGCGTTCCAGGCAAGCAGCGCCGCGAGCTGAGCGATGCCGACCGCGAGACGATCTTGATGTACGCAAAAAATTATCTCGACTACACCAAAATCTATTTAGAAGAATCCGGCGCCTCACCCAGCGTTTGAGTTCGAAGCAAACTGATTCCCAACACCGTACACTAAAGAAGAGAAATAATTTTTGGGAGCGAACAAGCATGGCACACATGGTTCAATGCGCGAAGTATAAAGCGCAAATGGAAGGGCTCGACGAGCCGCCTTTTGACAGCGACTTCGGCAACAAGATCTATCACAGCGTCTCGAAACAGGCCTGGGGAGAATGGCTGGAGCGGCAGAAGATGCTGCTGAATGAATATCGCCTGCAGCCGTGGACCCCCGAGGCGCAGGAATTTCTGGTCGAGCAGATGAACCAGTTCTTCTTCGGCGAAGGCTCCGCCATGCCGAAGGAATATGTTCCGCCGACAGCATAGAATTTTTTCAGGAAGTGTTTCGGATCGAGACGGCAGTGTAAACTGTGCAAGACCCTGCGTTCATCTTTGAACGCGACCGTCGGGACGTGGCTCAGCCTGGTAGAGCACTCGCTTGGGGTGCGAGGGGTCGGCAGTTCAAATCTGCCCGTCCCGACCAACACAATCATTCCCTGAAATGCGATGCGAGATTGCAGTGGGCCGGCAACTGTAGCGCTGGACGCCGAAAACGCAGTCATGCTAACCTCCCGCAGATCACCCCAGTCGGCCGGTCATTCCGCTTTGACTACGGGGATATCTCCGTAGCGTCGGCAGAAGCGAAGCCATGCTTTTCCATTCGATAAATCAAGGTGCGGCGGCTGATATCCAGGTAGCGCGCCGCCTGCGTCTGGTTTCCTGCGAACTTTTCCAGGGCCCGTCCGATGAGTTCGCGCTCAATCGCCTCCAGGCTGATCCCTCCCTCCGGCAGGTCGGACCAAAGCCCGGCCACGTTTGCGGAGGAAGGCATCAATTCCTCCGGCAGGTCATCGAGCGTAATCAGGTCGGTCGGAGAAAGTACTAACATCCGCTCCAGCACATTTTCAAGTTGGCGAACATTTCCAGGCCAGCGATACGAAATCAGCCGCTGATGCACCGCGGACGATAGACGCACATCCAGCAGGCCATGCCGTTCCTTTGCCCGTTGAAACAAAACATCGATCAGTTCCGGGAGATCTTCTTTTCGTTCCCGCAAAGGGGGTAGCGTCAATGGGACAACTGCCAGCCGATAATACAGGTCCTCCCGGAACGTGCCGTCCTCAATCATCGCGGTCAGGTTGCGGTGCGTCGCCGCAATCACGCGGACATCCACTTTGGTAGGGGTGCTCGCGCCGAGTTTAGTAAGCTCGCCCTCCTGTAACACACGCAATAGCTTGACCTGCGCTTCCAGGGGGAGTTCTCCAATCTCGTCCAGAAACAGTGTGCCTCCGTCCGCCGACTCAATCCGTCCAGACTTATTCGTCACTGCACCTGTGAAAGCGCCGCGCATATATCCGAAGAGCTCCGACTCGACCAGGTCCCTGGGAATCGCGCCGCAGTTGATCGCGATGAAGGGTCCGCTGCTTCGCCGGCTGCTCTGATGAATGGCGCGCGCCACCAGTTCTTTCCCTGTACCCGTCTCACCCAGGATGAGAACCGTGGCGTCGCGCTGTGCCACCCGTGCAGCCTGATCGAGCACGCGCAATAATCCTTTCGACTGGCCCACAATCCCCTTGAAGCCATATCGCTGGTCCAGGGCCGAACGGAGCGAGTGTACCTCTTCGATCAGGTTCTGCCGCTCCATGGCGCGATGCACGACCAGCACCAGGGCCTCGAAATCGAGCGGCTTGGTCACATAATCGTATGCACCCATCCTCATCGCTTCCACCGCAGTCTCAATGGTGCCAAACGCAGTCACAACGATGACCGTGGTCTGCATTCCCGTTTTGCCGATGCGGTCTAAAAGCTCCAGGCCGGTAGTAGGCATGCGCAGGTCGGTGATGATGAGCTGCGGCTCCATATCTTGCAGCATCAGCCATGCGGCGCCACCATCGGAGGCCAGCGATACTTGATACCCCGCTTCCTCCAGCTGCATCTTCATCACTCGACGAAGGCTGCTGTCATCGTCCACAACGAGAATCTGGTTGCGCTTCATGTAAGCTCCGATTTCGTTCGATGCGCGGGCAGTTCCATCCGAAAGACAGTGCCCTGGCCCGAGTTTGGTCTGCAGAAGAGCGCACCGCCGTGCTGAGCCGCGATATTCGATGCGATGGCCAGACCCAGACCAGTGCCGTTTTCCTTGGTGGTGAAGAAGGGATCGAAGATGTGTTCCCTGTCTTCAGGAGCGATTCCCCTCCCACGGTCGCAGACCTCCACACACAGGCGTCCACCCTCAAAGAAGGGGCGGACCACCACGATGCCTTCCCCATCCGTCGCTTGGATGGCATTCAGAATCAGGTTGAGGAGCAGTTGCTTAATCTGTTCTGGATCGCACTCCACCTCACCCGCTGCCAGCCCCGACTCAACCTCCAGCTTCACCGCCTGGCGGCTTGCGGCATGCTGCGCCAGCGCGGTTACAGAGTGGACCATTTCGAGTGGCTCTGTCTTCTGCAAGCGAGGTAAGCGTGGACGTGCGAAGTCGAGAAAATTGCTGAGCAGCTTGTTCAGTCGCTGCGACTCCTTGGTCAGGATCTCCAGGCATTCGGCGCGGTCCTCGGCCGATGCCTGTCCGCGGGCGAGAATGCCGGCTGCGCCACTGATGCTTGC
>JAJXZK010000114.1 GCA_021780095.1 Acidobacteriota bacterium
CCGCTTCCGACATCTTGCCTTCAGGTACGGCGGAACTCTTCACCTGTCTCTCAAGCGTCATTGTTTCGCGCGCAAGCGCCTCGCTTGTGCGAAGAATCGCATCAGATCCATGGCCTCCCACGGCTGTCCAATCAGTGATTCCGGCGACTGTGAAATTTGGCTTGTCAGAGAACTGCATAGGAAGGATTACGGCGCGCTGAGTGCGCGCCGCGGCCTGTTGTGCTCCGGCGCCTTCCAGCAGCAGATACACCTTCTGAGACCCTGCCGCTTGCGACACATCCACGTGCACAGAAGAGCTCCGTCGCCCAGCCTTCATGGCCGTCACGCGATACAGGCCCGCCCGTAATCCTGGAAATGCAAACTCTCCCGCAGCGTCGGTGCTTGCTTCCAATCTCTTCGGCTTCGTGCCCGCTGAGGCCGCGCCCTGTGCTTCGAGAATCACGCGCGCTTCGGCGACGCGCTTCTGGTCTGCGAACACAACTCCGGCAACGGTGCATCCCTTCGGCTGCGATGCAGATGTCGTCTGCGCTTGCGCCGGAGCAACCGCCTGCCACATCAGAATCGTCGCAAGGACCGCTGCGATCCTCGGCACGCGCGGCTTAACGCATCGAGAACCGCGATGAAGCGCTCGCAAGCCCTGGGGGAAAATACCTCTGCCCGCGGCTGCCAATGTCGGCTGGGACTTCGTCTGCATCTTTTCGAACAATCCTAGGTTGTAGCCAGCTTCAGCAATTCGCCAAGGGTCGTTGCGGAGGTGGATTCGACGCCTCGCGGAATTGTAGGTGCGATGACAACTGCCTGATTATGTCCCTCAAACCACGCCAGAAATGCTGAAGTGTTGGCGCCCGGCAGCCTTTGCTGATCAATCCAGTGGTAGTAGGTGCCCATGTCCGCATCCATGAGCGACCCCAGATAATCCATCTCCGGCGTCTTATCAGTATTCGATAATAGCTCATTCATGGGGCGCTGCCGCTGCCGTGGCGCGTAGCGAACCAGCAGGGTAAGCGGCTGTGCCCGCCGCAGAGCCTCGCGTGCCGTCCACATCGCAAACGTAGTTGCGAAAATCTGTGTTCCCGAGCCCTCAGTAAACATCTGGACCTGAAAACGCCCCAGCACCGGATCTCCTCCGCGCATGCCCAGGTCGGCAGGCGTGAGCCGCGCCATTCTCGTCCGCAGTTCCTCTGGTCCCATTCCTGGCTTCGCAATCTGCTTGTCAATGAAATGCAAAAGCGAGGAACGCACAGACTTGAGAGCGTCGTACGAAACGCAGGTCACATCCACCCCATGGCCTGCTTCCTGACCACCGTCAATATACCAGTGGCCATAGGGAACAGGATGTACCTTGGCGCGGGCTTCTACCGCCGCCAGAAGCACTGGAAATCCGTTGGTAGAATCGACCCGCGTGAAGTAAGTACCTACCATGCGAAGGTATCGGAACAACGGCCCATCATAGGTCGTGACTCCCTGCCCTACAACTGCGATGCCCAATCTCTGCACGGGAATCGGTTTGGCCGGAGCGGCCGCCAGTAGCCGATTGCCGTATTCCATCGCGGCCTTCCGAAATGCATCGAGCTGGCCCGTTGTCCAAAGGTACGCAGACTCCTGCTCTAGAAACTCTGCGGGGCGATTTACCCAGTCAACGTGTTCCATATTCGGTGAAAGCGAAATCTGTGCAAACCCGCTGAACCACTCCTCCAGCTCTTTTGCAGAAAGAGCGCTCGTCGTATTTATCTCTGCGTCGATCGCGACGCGCTCCGCCGGAAATTTGTAATCGTAATCGATCAGCTGCCGCAGAAAGCTTGGCAGGAAGCTAAGTGGCAGCTTTTGCAGCATGGCAAGATGCTCGACCGCCAGCTTTCTTGCCTGCGGCGGATATCCGGCAAAAGTTTCGACTTTTAGGTCACGTGGCTGCATGGGCATCACACAATTTCGCGGATAGGCTTACCCTTGGCATCTTCGGGGGAAAAGCCAAACATCGCCCCGATCGTAGGAACAAGATCGATTGATTGCACAGGGGTGTCGTAGACCACGCCCTGCCGTATATCCGGCCCCAGCGCCATCATCCAGGTCGTGCGCGAGGCGATATCTCCTGTCCGATGGTGCTGGAATCCGTTCCCCCCCGCATCTTCGTCGGAATCTCTCCCGAAGTCCGGAAGGATCAGCAGTGTTGTATTGCCTGCATACTCCGGCTCGCTTTGCACCGCCTTCCAGATCTCGCCGCACAGACGGTCCGTCCGGCGAATCCCTTCCACATAGAGCGAGTAGGCCCCGGAATGTGCGATGTCCATATCGTGCAGCGTAATCCACAGCAGGCTGGGCGCTTCCAGCTTCATCAGACGCTTCACGATAAAGACAGAAAGTTCATCCGGGCTCGACAGGGTGCGCGCATGGGCCATGAAGTCGGCAACGGAAAGTTTGAGAATCGTCTGCAGCTGCTGCAAATCGAATTCGCTCCCTTCTACCTGGGGCGTGTAATACGGAGTCTCGTAGTTGTCGTGGATGAGATGGGCAACGTCATCCGTCTTGCCGGAATTAGCCGCAACCAGCAGCCGCTTGGGTAGGATCACCGTAGCACCGAGTCCATTGCCGTAGTGACGGGCATCGCTCTCGCCAATGCGATTGAACCCGTTACTTGGGGCTACCACCCATGCATCCGAGGGCGGACGCTTTAATTCCTTGCGGAAATACTCAAACACGGTGGGATGATGCGGAGGTATCGCCGCAAAGTTATTCAATGTCTCGTAGACCCCGGTCGCCAGGCTCGCCGTAGCCACGTAGTGCCCAAGAATCCCGTGATTCGTCATCCGGGTAAAAAAACTCGATTGAGGAATCAATTCGTGCAGCAGGTTGGGAATATTCTCCTGCCCTTCCGGTGCAAATGTCTCCTGGTCGCGCGCGCCTCCGCCAAATGTGATCACGATGACTTTCCGCTTCCTCTTTCGCGATTCTGCGTGCACGAGCGGCCCTCTCCCCATCAATGCGCCGCCCAGCGTCAGCCCCGCCGCCGTACGCAAAAAATCCCGCCTGCTGCGGCAAAGCTGCGCCGCAATCTCTTGCGGGCTGGATTCCTGCTTGCCAAAGACCGATCGGACGCCGCTCATTGAATATGTACGCATTCCTAGACTGTCTCCAAATCCCGCCATTGAATCGCTAGGGCATTTCCTGCGTGTCGCGATTCGCCGATACCACGAACTGCTTGATCTCAGCCCTTTCTTTATCACTTTTCGCCATGTGCTGCGACCGAAGCTTCTGGTAAATGGCAAACTCCTTACGTGCCAGGTCTTTCTGCCCTACATGTACGTAATCCGTCGCGAGCCTGTAGTGGGCGTCAGACAGGCTCGGGTCA
>JAJXZK010000360.1 GCA_021780095.1 Acidobacteriota bacterium
AAATAAGCGACGAGCGGTGGGGACTTGTGTCGCTTTGCCGTTCTAGCGTCGTTTGAGACGATCGATTTGAACCATTCCTTCATTGGCTTCATCAGTTCTTCCTGGTACGTTCCGCGGCAGCGATGGTTCTTAAACAAAACGCCAAATCAAAATCCAGCAAAAGCGACCGGATCTGGGGAGCCCAAAATCGTCCATGGGTGGTATTGCAGTGGCACTGTGCAATTGCAACAAAAAGCTTGCATCCGTTCCGCGCAGTGGCAAGAGTAATACCTATCTTTTTCATGCACAAAGCCGGTCTGCTTTACTGCGCCCGGCTTTCCAATGCCGGGATATGTGCCTGATTCAACCTGCTTTCAATTTCCTCTGCGGCGCAGATGATGAGTTGATCGCCTGGCTGGGTCTGAGAGGTGTAGATCGTATGGGTCGGAAGTTCAAGAACGCTGGCAGCCTGAATGCGAATCGGCGCAATGCGGAATCTGGGGAAGTGCTCGATGACGTGAATGACTTTGTGGTTTTCATCAAGATAGATCAGATCGAGGGGAAAGAGCACGCCCAGCGTGTGTACGCCCTGCGACGGCACGACCCATAGGCCTTCATCGAGCTTGAGTCTCAGCTTTCCGATGAGCCCCTTGAGGCGGGCAAAGGTCGTATCTGCCGGCACTACGCCGAGGCAGAGAAAGCATTCACGAGTCTGGTTATAAACGCAGTAGGTTCGTCGGTCCATTTCTTTTTGTTTTTTCGGGTCCATGCCGGCCACCCGTCCCTTTAGGGCTCAAGAGCTTGACGAGCTTTGTTGCACTCTCGCGGGTCCTTTCTTTCACGCTTTTGCGGAATTAGGATGCACGTCGCTGGCCAATTTGATATATGGCTCTTCTTCCGGGACAGATAAGATCAGGGGCCAGCTTATCCAGCCCGGAAGAAGGGTCACGAGGAATGAGACACGCGACTTGCGATTGCATCCGAGCACGCGAAATGGATTAATTCGCATGCCGAGCAGCAGGTTCGACGAGCCGAGGCGACATCAAGAATTTCGCTAGACTTTCTTGCGGCGACGCTGAATCAAGATGATGAGCAGCACGACCGCGATCACGCCGGCAACTACCCGGATAATCGTTGTATTGTCCACGTCTGATCTCCTTTCCTAACCTATTGGTGAAAAAATTTCTGAAACGATTCGATCATGATGAGTATCGCAGGACCCAGGGTAACGACAAAGATAGAGGGAAAGATAAAGAACACGAGCGGGAAGACCAGTTTTACGGTGGTTTTCGCAGCTTGTTCCTCAATCTTCTGTTTGCGCTGAGTCCTCAGAGTGTCGGAGTGAACGCGCAGGGTGCGTGCGATGCTGGTTCCGAATTTTTCCGACTGGACAAGCACGGAAACGAGGTTTCGGACCGCTTCAACTTCGGTGCGGGTTGCAAAGTTCTTCCAAGCATCGCCGCGTGGGCGGCCGGCGGCCTGCTCGAGGGCCACAATGCCGAGTTCATCGCTTAGTTCCGGTCGCGTGATTTTGAGTTCTTCGGCGGTGCGGGCAACGGCCTGGTCGAGGCTAAGACCGGCTTCCACGCAGATGACAAGGAGGTCGAGTACGTCAGGTAGCCCGCGCGTGATGCGCGCCTGGCGCTTCTTGATACGATTCGTGAGCCAAAAGTCGGGAATCATGAACCCGACGCCTAAAGCAACGAGATAGAAGAAGAAGGGGCTGTAATGGCCGATACCGGTGACGAGGAGGAGGAAAGCAAGAACGAGCGGAGTGAGGAGCTTGGCCCCGTAAAAGATCTTAATGGCGGACTCGTCCCGCAACCCGGCGCGGATCAGGCGTTCCTGGGTGACGGAGACTTCCGCCGCGCTTTTGGGCAGGACGCGTTCAAACCGTTCGACAACCGAGGTAAGTTGGGCACCGGTTTCCTGCATGGTTCCCTTGAATCCGCGTGCGCGGGTGCGCGGCGTGGTCACGGCAGCGATACGCTGTAGCATGGCCTCGCGGTAGAAAAGGATGAGGCCAGCACTGCCGATTAGCAGAAAGATAACCACAAACGAGAAGACTGCAATTCCCATAGGTCAGCCTCAAACCTCCATGTTGACAATCTTGCGAATGATCAAGCCGCCGATGACGTTGGAGATCCCGGCGAAGTATAGAAGGTCTATCCCCAACTGGCGCTTCCAGAGAAGGCTGATGCCCTTGGGATTGATCATATAGAGGGCGAGGCCGAGCACCACGGGCAGAAAGGTCAGAATCCATCCTGTGAGTCGACCCTGCGCGGTATGCACGCGCACTTGGCGTTTCAGGCGGAAGCGTTCGCGGATGACGTAGGCAACCTTGTCCAGGACTTCGGCAAGGTTGCCGCCGCTTTCCTTCTGGATCAGAATGGCGGTGACAACCATCTTGAGGTCCTGAAGTGGCACACGGCTCACGAGATTGTTCATGGCTGTCTTCAATTCGAGGCCGTAGTTCTGTTCCTCGAAGCAGATGCGGAACTCGCCGCCAAGCGGGTCAAGCATTTCGTGGGCGACCAGATCAAGAGAGGAGTTGAGGCTGTGTCCGGCCCGCATCGCGTTAACCATGAGGTCCAGCGCTTCGGGGAGCTGCTGTTCAAACTTGCCGAAGCGTCTGCTGCGCTTGAAGAGCACGAAGAGTAATGGAGCGGAACCGAAAGCGATTCCGATGAGCATCCCGAAGAGCAGCGAACCGGTGCGCCAGTCGATGAGATACGCGGGGATGACGAAGGCCACCGCACACATCAAGAGGAGGGTCCCGGCCGTCCAGTGGAGGTCTGCCTGGTAGAGCAGCTGGCGCAAACGGGGCGCGATCTCCAGCTTGAGGAGGATGCGATTCAGAGTGGGGAGCGCGCTGAATAGTTCCTGCTTGCGGACATCAACAATCGGGTCACGGGGTTTTGATTCGTCAGCGCTCAGGGCGGCGTGCAGAACCGCGAGGGTACGTTTGGTCGACTTCGAAGCGCCGGTGCCGCTGGCGATCAGCAGCAGAGCGGAGATGGCGAAGACGCCGAGAAATACGAGGACTACCACTAGCAGCATTTCGAGCTACCCTCCTTGCCGATGCACTAGTTTACTTCCGTTGCGGTTTCAAACATGCTGGGCGGAAGCATGATACCGGATACGCGCAGCCGATCGAGGAACTTGGGACGAATGCGAGTGGGCTGGAAGACGCCGACGACCTTGCCGTCCGGCCCGATGCCCTTGCGCTGGAAACCAAAAATCTCATGCATACTGACGACGTTCTCTTCCATGCCCGTAATTTCGGAAACGCTGACCACGCGGCGGCTGCCGTCACTGAGACGGGAGACCTGCACCACGATGCTGATGGCCGAAGCGATCTGC
>JAJXZK010000452.1 GCA_021780095.1 Acidobacteriota bacterium
CAACATATGCCATGTGTGAATGATCTCGTTGCCGAAGTAGTTAATGAGGAGCTCAGAGCTGACCACGATTTGGTAGTTGTGAATCCCGATGGTTTCCAAGGGGACGAAAGGGATGTCATTTTGTATTCGCTTTCGTACGACGCAAGCGGAATGGATCGAGCTCAACTTTCTGCTCGCCAGCAAGACCGACCTCACATTCAGGGGATGCTCAATGTCGCCTTCACGCGGGCGCGGGATGAAATGCACATCTTTCACTCCGCTGATATAGCTGAATACGGCATGAGTTCCGGAGGCGGATCAATCAAGGAGTGGTTGAACTATTGTTCATCGTGTCAGCAAGCGACGCCTTCAAATCTGAAGGAGCTGGACACACAGCTCGCGAAGGCCCAGTCCGGGTTTGAGCAGCAAGTGTTATCTGCGCTTGCAGCCAAGCAGATTGAAGTGATCGCCCAGTTTCCATCTTGCGGCTACTTCATCGATATTGTGGCGCAGAATAGCAGCGCCCGAATTGCAGTGGAATGTGACGGAGAAATATGGCACCAGGACGCGCATGGCGAGTTGAAGATAGAGGACATCGGACGCCAGGAAGTGTTGGAGCGAGCAGGTTGGAGAGTTGTCAGAATCCCCTATCGAAGCTGGCGTGAAAATTCTGAGGAGCAGGTGCAGCGGATATTGATGGAGCTCGAGAAAGATACCGAATTGGGCGATCATCACGAAGACATTGGCGCACACCTCACATTTGCGGAGCTTCCAGTGTCGAATCCACCAATTCCTGTAAACAATCATGAGAAGGCTATTGTCGATGCACTGCGGGATGGGGCTAGATCACGCGGAAACGTCTATAGGATGGCACGGGAGGCTTTAGGTTATGGAGGTGTCGGGAGCGTCATCCGCAAGCTCCTGGATGATTCGGTGAGCAAGTTGGAAAGCATTGGCGCTATTTCTGTAGAAGAGGACGAGCTCTTCTTTCGGAGTGAGGAAACGAGAGATGCCGACTACAAAGTTTCGCTCCCTCCCCCAGAGCGCCCCGAGAAACCGCGCCAAAGATTCAATCGCCACTGGCCGGCGCGTCGTCGATGACAATCGTTTGTGCACACTGCAGCCGATTCAGGACTCCTTATTAGCCGATGGCTTTTGCGAGGCCCTCCGAAAAACCTTGTAGAAGATTTCTTGCGCTACCTCAATCGATTCATCGATTGCCTTGATCGTAGGAATCACACGCACGTGTACCTGCGATTCTCTCGCCAGACGGATGCCAGCGATCATGCACGCGCCCAGGTAAATGAGTGCGCGATTCGGCCGGGGAATGTGCGCGTCGGGGTCAAACATGGCTGCTCACCAGTAGCGTACCGAGCGACTCGGCCTTTTCTTGAAGAGGTAGGAAGGATGGCCGTGGAATGCCTCTGCGGGAAGGTATCGCCTACGTTCACCGCAGCGAGGGCAAGTGCGGATGATGTGAGCGGTCGGGATGACGCCAATAGGTATCGCCGCCCTGCATGCCTTCGAGGTGAGAACTGGCTGAGATTGGGTTCGCAGATCCATCACGAAAGAAAGTCTAGGCGAATAAATTACGAATATCAATGGTACGGCTAAGTCGCTGATAAATCGGGGAAACCTCGGATCAATGCGGAAGTTGATTGCGGTGGAACAATGACAACAATGCGGCTACAGCCTGGTTCATGCACCTGAATGGGTAATGGCGGGAACGATCTTTTTCCACTGAATCTCTGAAGCTTGGGCGTATGCTTGCGTACCAAGACAGGGGAAACTAACAATGCAAAAACCGTTTGCGGCTACGCTTCTGCTCTGCCCAACCGGAGGCCGGAAATGGGCCGTGATGCTGTCATGCCTGATTATGTGCACGCTGCCCGCTGCCGCTCACAAGCTAGTCCCGCTGCAATCTGCTAAGGTCATCTCCCAGAATATCGGCGCTTCCAACGGCGGGGCTGTGGCAATGCCCATCGGAACCATGCTTGTGGCTGTGCCGATCACGCGCCAATCGAATATCGTGGTGGTTGAAACATCGCATAACCGACTTACATGGTCAGAGGTCGGAAAGCACATGCTGGTTCTTCCGGTAAACGAAACGATCCAGTTCTATCAGGATGGAAATTGGTTCGTAGTGCTGGACTCAAAACACAAGAAGCATAAATTCGCGTTGATTCACGAGGAATCTCTTCCGGAGTAGACAGCAATTTCATCGGGCCGAGCAAGGCAAGACAGCTGAGGGTAGCGGGTTTCAGATCGTGGTAAGAAACCGTAGTAGAAAATAAATAGAAGAATTGCAAGCTGTTGAATCTAGGCGAGTAAAAGGCCGAATGTGAGTGACGCCTCGCCCACCATGAATTCGCTACGCTCATTCACTCCGTGGACTTATCTTGATTCAAAACGTCCGATTCAGCCTTCAATCCCCGGCCAAAGGTCGTGAAAATTCGTTCCGGGTTGTCGCCCTCGTGACTCTTTCCGGCAACCGGTATTCGGCCTCTCGATTGATTTCGGAGAATCTTGAAGCGCACAGGGAGCGGCGATCTTGAATGAATGGAACGGGATGGACTATCCCCTCTGTCGCTCTACTACGCCGATTCCCATGGCCTAAACAGGCTTCTGGCTTACGGCTTCAACTTCAGGCGAGACGTTCTGTTTTGTCTTCCGCAAGAGCAATGAGGTGGGTATGAAAACAGAAAAGCAGGTGATCTTTTCACCCCGAAAAGTCACACTGCGAAAACGAATCGTGCCCTCGTGCTTTTGAACGATGCCTCTGCTTATCCAAAGGCCCAATCCGGTGCCTTTGGTGGACTTGGTGCTGAAGAACGGTTCAAAGAGCTTTTCCGCATCTTCGGGATTGATGCCGCCTCCGGTGTCCGATATGGAAACCCGCACCCCGGCAGGTTGCAGATGCACGGCGGAAGTCTCTCCCACATGGATACGCAGCCGGCCACCATCCTGCATTGCCTCAATAGCATTGGAGATAAGATTCAGAAAGACCTGCTTGAGTTCTCCTGGAAAACCCTGTACGACTCCGTCGCTTCTGTATCTTCGATCCACAGCGATGCCGTTCATTTGCAATTGGCGGGATTGGAATTCCAAAACGTCGTCCAAAAGAGCTGAAAGCGACACCGGGATCGCCTGTGCCGACTCCCGATAAAAGCCGAGCGTTTGCCTGGTAATGTGAGTGACGCGAGCCAATTCCTCTTCGGCCATGCGAGCGTAATTCCTGGCTTCTACATCCAACGAAGGATGTTCTCGCAAGAGATAGAAGATGTTGGTGATGGATCCGAGAGGATTATTGATCTCGTGGGCGACGATCCCGGCCATCCTTCCCATCGCCGCCAATTTTTCCGATCTACGCAAGGCTTCTTCAGCCTGAATCTGCGCGGTGATATCGCGACATATCTCCAACACCGCACCGGAATTTGTTCCATCGCATCGATGATTCTTGCGGCACGCGGTAACGATCTCGCGCCCATCCTTCGTAAACTGGATCAGATTTCCTTCCCACCGCTTGCCTTGCAGGAGCATCTCTTCCATTTCTTCCAGCGAAGTTGGGAAGGTGGTCCGCAACAACTGGTGCAGATTTTTGCCGATCGCTTCTTCGGAAGTCCAGCCATACATATCGGTGGCGCCAGAATTCCAAAAGCGAACAATCCCGTCGACGTCGCGCACCATAATCGCTTCCGTAGCAAGTTCCAGGAGATCCGCGCGTTCCCGCAACGTTTGTTCCATGCGTTTGCGTTCCGTGATGTCGATCAAGGCTCCGACTGCGCCGCGGACATTGCCGGAATCGTCGAACAACGGATTGGCGCTCGCCAGCGCCTGCGTGACCCTGCCGCTCTTGTGGTGAATCTCCAATTCAACACTGGCCACGGCTTTGCCCGTGACGGCGGCTAACTCGACAGGCAATTCGTCGATCGCGAGCCGTCCATCCTGGCGATAGATCTCGACCGCGGGCTTCTCCTCTGGAAACGCGCTCAAAGACAGGTTTGTCTCGGGAGGCAGTTCCAGCAACTGATACATAGCCGCGTTTCCGGTGATGACGCGGCAGTCGGGGTCATGGGCGACCGAGATGCCGACCGGCAACACCTTCATGATGCTCTCGAGTTCGGCGATTCTTTGCTGCAATTGGGCATTCAGGCTTCGAATCTGCTCTGCGCTTTCCCTCAGCTCTTCCGTTCGAGCGATGACTCTTTGTTCCAGTTCGCTATTTAGCAGCTCCAATTCCCGCGTCTTGCGGTAAAGGTCGGCGAACAGGCTCACCTTGGCCCGTAGCAACTCGGGTACGACAGGGACTGAGATGTAATCCATCGCGCCCCGCTGGTACCCCTGGATACGGTCGAGGTCTGTCAGATGAACAGCGGAGATGAAGATGATTGCGATCTTTTCGAAACGAGGATGCTGATGAATCATGTCCGCCAGTTCAAACCCGTTGAGTTCGGGCATGCTAACGTCCATGAGGATGATCGCGATTTCGTTCTTGAGAAGGAGATCTAGCGCCTCTTTTGCCGTGGTGGCCGAGATTAGATTTTCGCCAAGATCGTCCAGTATGGCTCGATAGCTGAGCAGTTTGCCGGGCTGATCGTCGATCATCAGGATGTTCAATTTCTGGTTTGTAATCATCGGCTGCTTTCAGCTTTATAAAAATAAAAAGCCGTCATGGATTTGAATCACCGGTGAAGCCACATGCGTAACGTTGAGAGCAACTGTTCAGTATTGACCGGCTTGGCAAGATACTCCGATGCGCCAGCTTCGAGGGTTTTTTCGCGATCTCCCTTCATGGCCTTGGCTGTAAGCGCGACGATCGGCAGACGACGGAAAGAAGGATTTTGGCGAATCACGCGCATGGTCTCGTAACCATCCATGTCCGGCATCATGATATCCATCAAAACAATCGCAACGTCCGGCGTCGAGTCCAGTATGGCAATGGCTCGCTTGCCTGTGTCGGCAGTCAGTACAGTCATTCCGCGACGTTCGAGCACGCTGCTAAGAGCAAATATGTTCCGCACATCGTCATCCACGACAAGCACTTTTCTTCCTGCCAGGGCGTCATCGGAACGGTGTAGCCGATCCAGCATATTCTGTTTCTCTTTCGGAAGATTGGCAACCACACGATGGAGGAACAGGGCCGTTTCGTCCAGCAGCCTCTCCGGCGATTCGACCCCTTTCACCACCACCCTGCGAGCCAACATGTGCAAGCGAGTATCTTCCTCCAGAGACAATTCCTTCCCGGTAAACACCACAATCGGCAGATCGTTAGATTGAAGCGTATCGTGCAGACGATCCAGCACGTCGAACCCGGACATATCCGGTAGGCGAAGGTCGAGCACAACACAATCGAACGATTCTTCGTCAATCGCCTGGAGAGCTTTACTGCCGGAGTCGGCAACGGTAATGTCAATGTCCTCGCCGGCCAGCAACGCGCTAATACTTAATTGCTCCGCCGGGTTGTCCTCTACGACAAGCAAACGCTTGAGTGGAGTAGCGGAATACTTCTTGATCCGCTGCAGTGCGCTCTCCAGCTCTTGCGGAGTGACGGGTTTGGTGAGGAAGGCGAATGCGCCGCTCGCCAATCCATGCGCCTTGTCCTCATCCATTGTCAGTATCTGAACGGGGATGTGGCGGGTCGCGGCGTCCTGCTTCAGGTGATTCAGCACGGTCCAGCCGAGCATGTCGGGAAGAAAAACGTCCAGGGATAGGGCCGCCGGCTGAAACTCACGGGTCAAGGCAAGAGCGTCCGCGCCACGCGTGGCAAGCAGCACTTTGAACCCTTTATCGCGAGCAAGGTCGAATAAAATCCGGGTGTAGTGCGGGTCATCCTCGACTATCAGCAGCACTGTATCTCCCGGAAGAATGTTCTCACGATCATCCGGAATCTGCTCCGATGCAAAGTCTGCCAGCACAACGGGCGACATCTCTTTCTGTATTGAGAAGGTCGCATTTTTTGCTTCGAGAGGATGTGCAGCGACAGCGACGGGGCCGCTATAAACCTCCGGCAGATAAAGAATAAAGGTACTACCCTCTCCGGGAATGCTGCGCAACTGAATTTCCCCTCCGAGCAGACTCGCCAGTTCACGGCTGATGGCCAATCCAAGCCCGGTCCCGCCGTACTTACGGCTGGTTCCAGCATCCGCCTGCTGAAAAGCCTCAAAAATGATTCGCTGCTTTTCCTGCGGAATTCCGATTCCGGTATCGGAGACCTCAAACGCGATTACGGATGAAACTCTACTTAGAATCGGGTGCTCGCTGGTCCAACCGCCATTTGCCACTGAGACCGCGAGTCGCACGCCGCCCTGGGCGGTGAATTTGAAGGCATTCGACAGCAGATTTTTCAGCACCTGTTGTAACCGTTTTGAGTCGGTGACAAAGCTTTGGCTGAGCCGAGGATCCGTATGCACGTCGAAGCTGAGTCGCCGGTTTTCCGCTTCGTGACGGAATGCACGTCCAATCGTATCGAGAAGGTTGGAGAAGGAGATTTCTTCGGCCTGCACGGATACGGTTCCGGATTCAATCTTCGACAGGTCGAGGATGTCGCTGATGAGGTTCAGCAAGTCCGTACCCGCTCCGTGGATAGTGCGGGCGAATTCGACCTGCTTGGCCGTCAAATTCTCGTCCGCATTTTCGCTCAACTGCTGACCCAAAACCAAAATGCTGTTCAGCGGCGTACGCAGTTCGTGAGACATATTGGCCAGGAATTCCGATTTGTATTTCGAGGTGAGGGCGAGCTCTTTCGCCTTGCCCTCAAGCTCACGTCGCGCCTGCTCAATCTCTTGGTTTTTTCGTTCTACTTCGGCGTTCTGTTCGGCAAGCTGCTGCGCCTTCTGCGCAAGCTGCTCGTTTTTCTGCTGCAGTTCCTTCTGCTGGGTTTGCAGTTCTGTCGCCAGTTGCTGCGATTGCTTCAGCAGGCCTTCGGTCTGCATGGTGGCTTCAATGCTGTTCAATACAATGCCGATGCTGGCCGTCAATTGTTCAAGGAACGCCAGATGGGAGGCCGTAAAGCTGCTCAATGAAGCGAGCTCAATTACGGCCTTGACGCGATCTTCAAAAAGGACCGGCAGAATAATGACATTGCGCGGAATGGCATCGAACAACCCGGAACGGATGGTGACATCGCTTTCCGGCAAATCGGAAATCAATATGCGGCGCTTCTCCGCCGCGCATTGCCCTAAGAGTCCCTCGCCGATGTTGACTCGCCGCAAGTGGCCGTCAGGTCCATCGCCGGCATAGGAGGAGAGCAGTACCAACTCCTGCTCCGCTTCCGTATCCATCTGATAGATGATGGCTTGCTGCGCATTTACGAGCGGAGCCAATTCCGAAAGCAATGTCTTGCCGACCGTAGTCAGGTCGCGCTGCCCTTGCAGCATTCCGGTGAATCGAGCCAGATTCGTCTTAAGCCAATCCTGTTCCGTGTTGCGTTCGGTGGTGAGGCGGAGGTTGTTGATCATCGTATTGATGTTGTCTTTCAACTCCGCGACTTCACCCTTCGCCTCCACTTGAATGGAGCGGGTGAGGTCTCCCTTGGTCACCGCGGTAGCGACTTCGGCGATGGCGCGGACCTGGTTGGTCAGGTTATCTGCCAGAAGATTGACGTTGCCGGTCAGATCTTTCCATGTTCCCGCCGCACCGGGCACGTTGGCCTGCCCTCCTAAACGCCCTTCGACGCCAACCTCTCGCGCAACGGTCGTGACCTGGTCGGCAAAGGTGGCCAGGGTATCGGTCATGTTGTTGATGGTTTCCGCCAACGCCGCCACTTCGCCTTTCGCGTTCACAGTCAACTTTTGCGTCAATGCGCCGTTGGCGACGGCGGTGACGACCTTAACGATGCCGCGCACCTGCTCTGTCAGGTTGGCGGCCATCACGTTGACGTTGTCGGTGAGATCCTTCCATGTGCCGGCAACGCCCGAGACCTGCGCCTGCCCGCCCAATTTGCCGTCCGTGCCGACCTCGCGAGCGACGCGAGTGACCTCGGCGGCGAAGGCGTTCAGTTGATCCACCATGGTATTGATGGTGTTCTTTAGTTCAAGGATTTCTCCCTTCACATCGACGGTGATTTTGCGGGACAAATCGCCGCGAGCCACGGCAGTTGTAACCTCGGCAATATTGCGAACCTGGCCGGTCAGGTTGCCGGCCATCGAGTTCACGGAATCCGTGAGGTCTTTCCACGTTCCAGCGACCCCCGGAACACTGGCCTGTCCGCCCAGTTGGCCCTCCGATCCAACCTCGCGGGCTACACGAGTCACTTCGCCGGCAAACGCATTCAGCTGGTCCACCATGGTATTGATGGTTTCCTTGAGCAGCAGAATTTCGCCGCTCACGTTCACCGTGATTTTTTTCGAGAGATTGCCGTTCGCAATTGCGGTGGCGACTTCCGCAATGTTGCGCACCTGGCCGGTTAAGTTACTGGCCATGGAGTTGACGGAATCCGTAAGGTCTTTCCATGTGCCGCCCACGCCCGGAACTTGTGCCTGACCACCCAGCTTGCCGTCGGTGCCAACCTCTCTGGCTACGCGCGTCACCTCCGACGCGAAGGAGCGAAGCTGCTCCACCATCGTGTTGATGGTGTCTTTCAGCTCCAGAATTTCGCCTTTGACGTCCACGGTGATCTTGCGCGACAGGTCGCCGCGCGCCACGGCGGTTGCGACTTCGGCAATGTTGCGAACCTGACCAGTGAGATTGCTGGCCATGAAATTCACGTTGTCGGTCAGGTCCTTCCACGTTCCGGCAACGCCCGGTACCTGAGCCTGGCCGCCCAGTTTGCCGTCTGTTCCTACTTCGCGGGCCACACGCGTGACCTCACCGGCGAATCCGTTGAGTTGATCCACCATGGTGTTGATGGTGTTCTTCAGTTCCAGAATTTCGCCCTTGACATCCACGGTGATCTTGCGCGACAGGTCGCCGCGCGCCACGGCAGTCGTCACTTCGGCAATATTGCGGACCTGACCCGTCAAATTTCCGGCCATCGAGTTCACCGAATCCGTCAGGTCTTTCCAGGTGCCGGCGACACCGGGTACATTCGCCTGACCGCCCAATCTGCCTTCCGATCCGACCTCGCGCGCCACACGGGTGACCTCGCCGGCGAATCGGTTCAGTTGGTCCACCATGGTGTTGAGGGTTTCCTTCAATTGCAGAATTTCTCCGCGGACATCGACTGTAATCTTGCGCGACAGGTCGCCGCTTGCGATGGCCGTCGCGACCTCGGCGATATTGCGGACCTGACCCGTCAAGTTGCTGGCCATAAAATTCACATTGTCGGTGAGGTCTTTCCAGGTGCCGCCCACGCCGGGTACCTGCGCCTGGCCACCCAGCTTACCTTCGGTTCCTACCTCTTTTGCGACTCGAGTTACCTCACCAGCGAAGGCATTCAACTGGTCCACCATGGTGTTGATGGTGTCCTTCAGTTCCAGAATTTCTCCCTTCACATCGACGGTGATCTTGCGCGAAAGATCACCGCGGGCCACCGCAGTCGTGACTTCCGCAATATTGCGGACCTGAGCCGTCAAATTGCCTGCCATTGCGTTCACGGAGTCGGTGAGATCCTTCCAGGTACCGGCGACACCCAAAACCACCGCCTGTCCGCCCAGCTTGCCATCCGTGCCCACCTCCCGCGCCACTCGGGTTACCTCTGAGGCGAACGATCGCAACTGATCGACCATGGTGTTGATGGCTTCTTTCAGTTGCAGAATTTCTCCTCGAACATCGACGGTGATCTTACGGGAAAGATCGCCGCTGGCCACAGCGGTCGCGACTTCGGCGATATTACGGACCTGGGCCGTCAAGTTGCCGGCCATTGAATTGACTGAATCGGTCAAATCCTTCCATGTCCCAGCCACTCCGGGCACTTGAGCCTGGCCGCCCAGCTTGCCGTCTGTACCGACTTCGCGGGCGACGCGAGTCACCTCCGAGGTAAACACTCCAAGCTGCTGGATCATCGTATTCACGATTTTGGCGGAGCGCAGAAACTCGCCTTCCAGCGGCCGGCCGTCAACGTCCATGCGTACCGTCTGAGTGAGGTTGCCTTCGGCCACGGCAGCAATCGCGCGGGTCACTTCCGTAGTCGGCCGCAACAGATCCTCGACCAGCGTGTTGACCGAAACCTCCATTTCTCCCCACGCGCCTCTGGACTCGTGAAACTTCGCCCGCTCGCGAGTCCGCCCCTCTTTGCCGACCACTTGACCGACGCGTTTCAGCTCCTTCGCGATTCCTTGATTTGTCTTCGCGATTTCATTGAAATCATCCGCTATTTTTCCGGCCAGTCCTGTCCATGACCCCGGCAGGCGAACAGAGAAGTCGCCGTCGCGCATGGCTTGCATTCGTTCCAATATCAGAACGAATTCCGCAGAGCCGGGTTCCGTAAGCATTCCGATGCGACCATTGCCGCTCGGATCGGGTGGGGGAGCCTCTCCCTTTTCTGCTACCGCGGCTTTGCTTTTTCTCATAAGTCTCTCCGGAATATCAAGCGAAAACTCCCTAATTCAGATCACAATCACCTTGACGAAGTCAAGGCGAGAGCGCGAGGTTGCCCAACGCGCTTCTTGTCGTTTCGTGGATCTCTTGAGGTACAGCGCTGCCGCCGTTGGATGTGGCCCACGCAATGCGGGTTGCTTGCCAAATCGTGCGGGAGTTGCTGGCTCGCTCGCAGCCTCTTCAGTCTAGCTTGTTCCGCCACAACCTACTTACGTAGGGTGTCAAGGCTTCACAGAATGCAAGAGGGAACCTATCGTCGACTGCTGTGCCGAAAAGATATGACTGGTTGGACAAAGAGAACAGGTGACCTATGACCTAATAGAAATAACCGAGATATTTTTATTGGCCAAGATGTATCAATATTTCTAGGTTTCAGGTGGAATAGGCAGTGCGATTGATATCGACGCGTGCGCATTCACTCATCCGATACTTTTACAAGGCCTGAACTCTACACGCGGCACATGGTGCGATTTTTTCGAAGCGTGAGGACCTGGCACAATTTGCGAATCCCCGAATGCCGCACTCCTGCTCATTTGATTGGCTTCCAGCCTCGGGTATCAGTTCCAGGCCAGAAGCCATGACTCCGCACAGGTTTCAGCCGCATCTTTTTCTCTTGACGCTGCAGGAGCCTGACCTGATCCGCTGCCTGCAATAGCCATTGCGAACACTAAGCCAATGCCGACCCACACCAGCAGTCCATGCAGCGTGGTTCCGGAGGCATCATTTCTTCCCCTCCACGGATGACGATGGTCCGAGGCTGCGCAGATACGCGATAATTTGCCAGCGCTCCTGCTCCGGCAGACCGCTCCAGCGCGGCATGCCGCGGTAAACGTCTCCATTCTTCAACAGCCACGCCAGCTCACCGTCCGTCTCATTTCGTACCTCTTCAGTTCGGAGACTGGGGCGGGAGAATTTTCCGGCCGCGTCGTTGCCATGACATTGCGCGCAGTTGTTGTGGAACAGAATCGCGCCCGCTGCGACGGCGTCTGGTTTTCCCGCGTACGGGTTAACGCGGCTGCGTTCAGCCTGCGGGACCTTCTTCAGCCATTGATTCGTGGCCTTCGCAAAACATACCGCAGAGATTGTCAGCAGGATCGCCAGAATCCAATTTCTACCCTTCATTTCTTCCTCCGAAACCTGTCGCGAAATTGCTGGATTTCATACGACGTACCGAAGCGCCACAGCACGCCGACAGAGTTGTCGTTCAGGCCAAGCTCGGGAGAAAACTTGAAGGTCCATCCTAGCGGCGTGTTGAGCGCAATGGTGGGGGCGGCGTAATGTTGGGTGCGATTGAGGCCGAAGGTGTAGCGTGTTCCTAGCCCTCCAAACAGTTCCGCACCCGCGGCGATATTCTGTCCGCAAAGCACGCACAGCTTCGGACTTCCCGCCAAGGCCAGAGGTCGCGACGCTGCAAGCGCATAGCCAAATTCCCAGGGATTGTTTCCGTTCACGGCTTTTTCGGCGATCATGTTCTCCGAAAAATTCCATCCCCTGGCATAGCTGGAAAGAATCAGCTTGCCTTCGACCGTACGCGCAACCTCCTTGCGCGAGATCGCGTTAGGTACCTGCAGACTGGCAGCGGTGTCATTCCCGGTAATTTCAAGAAAGCTCTTGTCCGCACCATTGGTGTCTTCATATTCGACGTAGAGAACTGGATTGATCCAGTATTCACGGGGCAGCGGGCGAAAACGATTTTCAAAACGGAATCCGGTAAAGATCGCGGAGTCGTTTTGCGTTGCCTGCCCTTGCAGGTAGGCTTCCGCCGTCCACCACGCAGTCACGCCGTATTCGAACTCAATGGTCGGCGCGAAGAATTTGTTCGCATTCTTCGGCGCAGCCGCAATATTCTGGTTCTCGAGTTCCAGATTACCCGGCTCTTCCAGGACGGAAGAATAAGTGACGAAATATGGTGGCTCCTGCTGCGCTTCGGCGCGTTGCACCCAGCCGAACATCAGAAATGCACAAATTACTTCGAGCCATGCGATCCGGTAACAAACACGCCTCCACCATCCGCTCAAGTCTTCCAACGTCACGTGATACCTCCAAAAGATCTTCGAATGCATCGGTTCCGGCAATATCAACGCAGCCCCGTGGTTTTGCTAACTGGCTGCACTGGCGACCAGTGCCTGGCTCGATGCTGCACAATGCGCGTGTTGCTGCAACAGCAACAGTCGGGTTGGTCGGTGGAATGGTTGAAAGCAGTGGGGCGGGAGCCCTATAGTGAAGGAAGCCCGCAGTCATTCTGGCTGTGGTCGACCAGATCCGCGCGTACTCCGCCAAGAGTTAGCCGCGTGGGTCTGGTTCTTTTCGTGTCAAGTCATCCTGCCAACGCCTCTTTCTTAGCAGCACACTGTCCGCATAATCCTCCCACCTCTAAACGAATCACCTGAATGGAAAAATGATTTTTCTCGGCGATCTCGCGCTTCAGCTTCTCAAAGGTGGGAGTTGTAAATTCCTCGATCTTTCCGCATTCGAAACAGGCCAGATGCAGATGGTCTTTTTGCGTCTTCACTTCGTAATAATGCTTTTCACCGTTCAGGTGCATCAGGTCGAGTTCATCAATCATGCCGCGGCGCTTCAGCAGTTCAAGCGTTCTATAGACGGTGGCGCGATCGATGTTGGCATCCCGCTTGCGCGCAAGCTCCAAGAGGCT
>JAJXZK010000248.1 GCA_021780095.1 Acidobacteriota bacterium
GCCGATGCCGAAGGAAAGACCGATGTAGCGAAATTGTGTGGCGACGTAGGCGTAGATGGCGCGCTGTTTGGCGTCATCCGTGGTGAGGCCCTTCGTGAGCTCCTGTTCTTTTTGTTGGATGGCCGGTGTCACCGCGACGCGCGACGATTGCAGGGCGCGGTACCAGTCGCCGACCTGTTGCCAGTTTTCGAAACTGGTTAGCTGGATGGATGGTTTTTCGTCGACCTTGAGCGCCAGCGACTTTCGGTCTGTCGGTTCGAGATGGAGGTGCGAGGCTTTCCAGTCGTAGACGGTGACATTTCCTTCATGGCGGATGGTGGGTTGGAGTTCCGCGCTCTCGACCTGCACGTGTTTCGAGGAAGGAACGCGAATCTCGATGTGTTGCTCGAGGACAATTCCAGCCTTGAAGAAGTTCGTGACCATCCAGAATTGATTCGGTATCTCGGGCCGGAACTGATCGATTTTGAACTGATACATCAGCGTGTCACCGGGATTGAGGTTGGTGACAGGAACCTGCTTGATGTGCAGATCGCTGTACATGGGGGCCTGCAGGGTGACGTTGGCCGGCGAGTCCTGAATGTAGGCGGGAGGGACTTCGACGATGGAGCCGTCCGGTTTGCGGATGCGGATGTAGGTGAAGTCGACTTTTTGATTGCGCGATTCATAGGGAACCGAGATGTTGCCGAATTGCAGGATGCCGGCCTGGGATTTGACCTGCACCACAACGGTACCGACCTGCTGCCAGGTGCCATCTGCCTGGAAATTCATGGCGATGTCATATTGGTCGATGACGTACGCCTCCTTCGAATAGTCGGGAGCCGTGGTCTGCGGATTTGGTTTCGGCGGGATTGTCAGAGTGTGTTCCGACGGGGCCGCAGGCGCAGCGGGAGGCAGGCCTTGCGCAAGGCATTGGCTGGAGAACCCGGGCAGGGAACAAAAACAAAGAACGAAGCCAACCATCAACCTGAGAAGTGGTTTGGATCGCATAAAGAAAATTGTGCCTCAACGAGGTATGCCGAATACTTGCCAACCATCGTACCAGTAACTTCGGGAAGAACTATGAGGGAATGCGCGTGGTGCGGAGGTATGTCGAAGGTTGGGGCCTGCCTTCCGGGAAGCAAAAATAGGCGAGGGCGTGTAGCAGGCGTCACCGGCAGGAAAGGCGGGGCTGGTCTACACTAGGGCTGTATGGCGACCCTAGAGTTATCGACAGTGATTCCCGTTCGTATGCCGAAAGGCGAATTTCGCAATGAACCGTTCCTGGATTTCAGCCGGGAAGATATTGCACGCGCGATGCGGCAGGCGTTGGAGCGCGTCGCGGACCAACTGGGCCAGGAATATGATCTGGTGATCGGAGGCCGACGGATTCGCACCGAGGGCAAGATTCGGTCGCTGAATCCATCCAATCCATCGCAGGTGGTGGGCGTGCATCAGAAGGCGGATGCCGGCCATGCGCAAGTTGCGATGGAGGCGGCGCTGGCGGCGTATGCGGGCTGGCGGGTAACTCCGGTGGAAGAGCGGGTGTCGCTGTTGCTGCGCACCTCGGAACTGCTGCGGCAGCGCAAGCTGGATTTTTGCGCGTGGCTGACGTATGAGGTAGGCAAGAACTGGGCCGAAGCGGATGCCGATGTGGGCGAGACCATCGACTTTCTTGAGTTTTATGCTCGGGAAGCGCTGCGGTTGGCGGCTGCGACCGCGCCGATTCAGTATCCGGGCGAGAAGAACGAGCTGCTGTACATTCCGCTGGGCGTGGGCGCGGTGATTCCGCCATGGAATTTTCCGCTGGCGATTATGGCGGGCATGACATCGGCGGCGGTGGTGACGGGGAACACCGTGATCCTGAAACCGTCGAGCGATTCGCCGACGATTGCAGCCAAGTTTTTCGGCTTGCTGGAAGAAGCGGGCATGCCGCCGGGTGTGGTGAATTTTTGTCCGGGGTCGGGCGCGACTTTCGGCAATGCGATCGTGCAACATCCGAAGACGCGTTTCATCGCGTTCACCGGCTCAAAGGAAGTGGGACTGGACATCCATGCTCGCGCGGCGCAGGCGCAGCCGGGCCAGATCTGGATCAAGCGAACCATTCTGGAGATGGGCGGGAAAGACTCGATCATTGTGGAAGAGGATTGCGATCTGGACGCGGCGGTGACCGGCGTGTTGAGCTCGGCCTTCGGTTTCAGCGGCCAGAAATGTTCGGCGTGTTCGCGCGCCATTGTCGATGATCGGATTTACGATATTTTCGTGGATCGGTTGCGGGAGCGTGCGCGGCTGTTGAAAGTTGGAAGCCCGGCAGAGAACGCGGCGATGGGACCGGTGGTGAACCAGTCGCAATACGAATCGATGCTGCGCTATATCGAGATCGGCAAGCAGGAAGGCCGGCTGGTGGCGGGCGGCAACGCGATCGAAACGCCGGACAAGGGCTATTATGTCGAGCCGACAATTTTTTCTGACATTGCACCGCAGTCACGACTGGCGCAAGAAGAAATCTTTGGTCCGGTGCTGGCCGTGATTCGATCGAAGAATTTCAAAGATGCAATGGAAATTGCCAACAACACGGAATTCGGCCTGACCGGAGCGATCTATACGACCTCGCGGGAAAAGCTGGCGGTCGCGCGGCAGGAATTTCATGTTGGCAATTTATATTTCAACCGTAAATGTACGGGCGCCATGGTGGGAGCTCATCCATTCGGTGGCTTCAACATGTCTGGAACAGATTCCAAAGCTGGGGGGCCGGATTACTTGTACCTATTTACTCAAGCGAAGTCGGTTGCGGAAAAGCTAAGTTAGCGAACCTGAATGCTGGAAGTAGCCGGAGATGGATCGAGCTGGCTTTTTTTCTCCAAATTCTCTTACGAGCGCGAGAAGAGAGAGGGAATGTGTGATGGCCAACATATTGTGTGTCGATGACGAACCGGCTGCAGTGGCGCTGAAGAAAAGAATTCTTGAGCGCGCCGGTCACGCGGTGACGACAAGTAACTCCGCGAACGAAGCCATCGGCCTGTTGAAAAAAGAGACATTTGATGCCGTAGTGACAGATTGGAATCTGGGCGAAGAGAACGGGCGGCAGATTCTGCTGGCTGCGAAGACGGGTGTGCAGGTACCCGTGGTGGTGGTGTCGGGGTATTGCACGGAGGCGTTCCGCGCCGCCAAGCCGCAGGCCGACATCTACCTGGAGAAGCCGGTGGATGCGACGGAGCTGGTGGCGATCATCAGCGCTTTGCTGCATTAGAGCATTTTCTGTTTTACCGTAGACCATTGAGAGCCAGCCTGAACCAAGCTTGTGCATTGTCAGCAGTGATCCGTGGCAGGGCTTCAGTGATGG
>JAJXZK010000435.1 GCA_021780095.1 Acidobacteriota bacterium
GATAGCCATCGCCGAGAGTGAGTTTCACCTACGGATAAGTCTTGTCATCTCGCAGCAGCACGTTGAAGCGAGGTTTGCGCTGCTTGATCAGATTGTTTTCCAGCGCTAACGCCTCGTGCTCGTTCGCGACCAGAATGTATTCCAGGTCGGCGGCTTCCCGCATCAGGGAACCGGTTTTTGCATTCGTCTGCGCCGCCTCAAGAAAGTAAGAACGCACCCGCGACCGCAAGTTTTTGGCTTTGCCGACGTAGATTACCTTTCCGTCCACATCGTGGAACAGATAGACGCCGGGTCCAGCTGGCAGCGTGCGAATTTTCTCGTGTAAGTCCATGAAATACGGCGTCCCTACCAGTGTAGGCGTTTCTCTGCAGGTTACGGATTCGACACCAGGGAAGTATCGGTCGCATGTAAAAATTGCCGTTTGTGTCTCAACTCAGGGATTCTGAGCTTTATCAAATGGCCGTAACAGTAAGAAAATAATGCCTTACGTAAAATGTTCGATTGGCTGCTGGATTGCATCCTATTAAAAAGACGCGGAATCCTTTGCGTCGTTACAGGGAGAAGCTGGCTATGACACGGAGTGCAATAAGTTCAAAAATCTACCTTGGCGGAGCATCCATTCTCGTCCTAACCTTCGCGGGCTGCGCAACCAAGAATTACGTTCGCACACAGACCACCCCTCTGATCCAGCATACGAACGAGCTGGAAGATCAGACAGCTGCCAACCACCGCAGCATTCAGGATGTAGATTCCCGTGCCACACAGGGCGTTCAGCGGGCACAAACCTCCGCCACCGCTGCGGATCAGAAGGCGCTGGCCGCGGGACAGGCTGCGAATCAGGCACAACAGTCTGCGCAAGAAGCTATGAATCATGCAGACACCCTGGAGAGTGTCGTCAGCAACCTTGACACTTACCGCCAAGTGGCCGATACGAACGTGCATTTTGCTTTTGACAAGGCGACTCTAACCAAGCATGACAAAGAGGAACTGGATAGCTTCGCCAGCCAACTTGGCAATACGAAGTCTTACATTCTGGAAATTACCGGCGGTACCGATTCGACCGGCAACAAGGACTATAACTATCAACTGAGCGAGCGGCGCGCGGAAACCGTTGCGCAGTACCTCGCGGAGAAATATAACGTTCCGGCGCACAAGTTTTATCTAATCGGCATCGGGAAAGATGTGGAAGTCGCCAGCAACAAAAGTGCCAGCGGCCGTGCCAAGAATCGGCGCGTAGAGATCCAGCTTTTGTCCAACGCGCAGAGTCCGAATGGCCAACCAGATGCGAACGCGCAGGGTAACTCGCAAGGCACCATGAACTCCGCGCCGGCGGCGACGGGGCAGTCCAATCCTCCAGCAGCCAACACCCAGTCCAGTCCGGGCACAGCGCAGCAGTAGCGGTAACTTCTTACTTGTCGTATAGAACGGGATTCAGGTCAGGATCGTTATACATTTTCAGTTGGCGGTAGACCTGAAATCGCAATTCGGCACGTAACACGCGCCGCCACAGGAGTTCCAGGCAAGTCGCCAAATCATTGCGCTGCGTCTCAAGTACCGCCAAGCGTCGCAGATTGCGCTCGCGATGACCGGGGGGAGATGGAATTCGTTCTGTCTCCTCACGCGTGTGATAGATCTTCAGGCTCATAATCGATAGCCGATCCAGCATCATTCCCGGGGTCTCAGAATGTAGCTCTGCCTGAGGATTGGGAAGGTTTTCCGCGGACAATTCCTTTAGTAAAAGTTCATCGCAGCTTTCTATTTGATCGTTGCGTCGTTGATTGATCGAGTCGATCGCGCGCTTTGCGGCCGCAATGGCGGCGTCTCCAGATTGCACGTCTCGCGCTTTATCTTCCTGGTGCCAAAGCTCAAAATTGGTGCGATGGAGCCCTACAACCGCGGCGTCGAAATCGTCGGCAGGCGGCTGAGTGAAAGGGATTTGATGCCAGCGCGCGGTCCACCCATCGAATGAATGCAGAATCTCTGTTCCGTCGATCCGTCGGCCAAATGCCATAGGCAATATCATACTGATGTCGACTGAGACTCCCTTCATCGTCTCATCCTTATGACGGCGCAGACAGAATCGCTTCGTCCAGGCAGAGTATGGAGCTATACTTGCGCCCATATGACGATGCGTCGCACTGGTGGAGAGATCATCTTATGCATGGCTGTCAGCTACACAGGCCATCGCTTCCTAGAGGAGGTGGCAAACCTCGGTTATCGAGTGCTTCTATTGACAATCGACGAGCATCGGAATGCCGGATGGCCATTGGATGCGATCGGCGAAGTGCACAGCATGCCTGCAGGTATGAGCTTGCAGCAAATTACCAATACAATCACCTACCTCGCGCGATCTCGAAAATTCGCGCGCATCGTTGCTTTGGACAGGTTCAATGTTGAGATCGCTGCGGCACTGCGGGAGCATTTGCGAATACCCGGCATGGGTGTCACAACGGCCCGCTATTTTAGCGATAGGGCGGCCGCGCGCATCAAAGCGGCGCACATGGGAATTGAGGTTCCGGCATGTATGTTGGTCGCGAATTACGACGAATTGCGCCACTTCATGCAGGCGGTTCCAGCGCCGTGGTTGTTGACGCCTCGAAGCGCATCGTGCGGAATCGACAGCCAGCAACTTTGTGAGCCGGAGCAGGTCTGGCGCGCTCTCGATGCCTTGGGCGATCACCAGAGTGGTTTTCTCCTGGAGCAGTCAATCGAGGCTGATCGCATATACGTCGATAGCCTCACCGCGGATGGAAAGGTGTTGTTCTCTGCCGTATCCCCCAATCGGGCGGGATCGTCAGAAGGAGCCGAGGCAAGTGAACTGTTGCCCCCGGGTAAGAAAAGTACTACCACGGCGGAAATCGAACAACTCAGGCGTGCGAATACTGCGTTGCTTTCCAGTATGAGGATGGCGCGCGGAGTTACGCACACGGAATTCCTTCGTTCCAGGTCGACCGGAGAGTTCTACTTTATGGAAACGGCAGCGAATGTCGACGATCGTTGCGTTGCGGCCATGATGCAAGAGACTCATGAGCTGAATCTGTGGAGGGAGTGGGCCAGGTTAGAGGTTGCCGCCATGCGCGGCGAGCCATACGCTTTGCCCTCGAGAGCGAGTGCTCGCAAGGCATTTGCTGGGAGCGCCGAAGGTCAACATCGATTAGCATGAGTAGGGACCTTTTGACCCCACCTCCTATGCTGCCACCCACCTGGCTTCAAGTTCCACATCGCCGCTTCAATCCGCTGACACGAGAGTGGGTTCTGGTATCGCCGCATCGCACCCAGCGACCCTGGCAGGGAGAGGTTGCGAAGACTGAGACCCTCCCGGCGATTCACTATGACCCCACGTGCTATCTGTGTCCCGGTAATACGCGAGCTGGCGGACACCAAAATCCGCAGTATAACCACCTGTTTGTCTTTGACAACGACTATGCCGCGCTTCTCCCGGATATTGTTCCGCTAACGGGTGCGCCACATGGCGATTTGTTTCGTGCTGAGCGAGAACTGGGAATTTGCCGCGTCCTCTGCTTCCATCGTGACCACGATTTGACCCTGGCACGGATGCAGCTGCGGGACATCGAACGCGTCGTGGAAGAATGGGTCTCGCAGTGTCAAGATTTAGGTCAACGTGCCGAGATCAACTACGTTCAAATTTTTGAAAATCGCGGCCAAATGATGGGCGCCAGCAACCCGCATCCGCATTGCCAAGTCTGGTCCACGGAGCACATTCCGGACGAACCGCTGGCGGAGCAAGTCGCGCAACTGGCGTACCTGGCTTCACACGGCAGTTGCCTGCTCTGCGACACCGTTTCTCACGAGGTGCAATCGGCGGAACGAATCGTCTGCGAGAATCGCGAGTTCGTCGCGCTGGTGCCGTTCTGGGCAGTTTGGCCGTTCGAAACGCTCGTGCTGAGCCGAAGTCACTTTGGAACATTCACGGAGATGGATTCCGCCCAGAAAGTGGACCTGGCGGATATTTTGAAACAAGTCACAACGCGCTACGACAATCTATTTCACACCAGCTTTCCCTACACGATGGGATTTCACCAGAGTCCGACGGATTCGAAATCGCACCCAGAGTGGCATTTTCATGCGCATTTCTATCCGCCGCTTCTGCGGTCGGCGACCATCCGGAAATTCATGGTCGGATTTGAAATGCTGGGAATGCCGCAGCGCGACATCACGCCGGAAAGCGCAGCCGAGAGACTACGCGCCGTGAGCAATCGACACTACACACTGGAAATATAAAAGAGGCGAACGCTTTGAGTTCCTCATCGCTTGCATTGAACGGACAGCCGCTGACCTTGGAAGAGCTTGCGTCCGTGGCCTACTCAAAAATACCGGTCGTTCTGCATCCGGAGGCACGGCGGCGCATGGAGGCGTCCCGCGCGGTGGTGGACAGCTATCTCGCCAAAGGTGCGACGGTCTACGGCATCAACACAGGCTTTGGCAAAATGTCGGAGGTATCGATTCCTCCCGATCAACTGGCCGACCTGCAATTGAACCTGGTTCGCAGCCATGCGTGCGGCGTGGGCGAATCGCTGGCGGAAGCGGAAATTCGCGGCATGCTGCTTCTGCGGGCGAATGTGCTGGCGAAGGGAACCAGTGGGGTGCGCGTATCGGTGGCGGAACATCTGTTGAACATGCTTGAAAACAATCTTAGTCCGGTCGTACCAGCCCGCGGGTCGGTTGGGGCAAGTGGAGACCTGGCGCCGCTGGCTCATCTTGCGCTGGGAATGATCGGCGAAGGAGAAGTGTTCTATCAAGGCAAGCGCGTGGGCGCACGTCAGGCTTTGAGCGCGGCCGGCCTGGAGCCGTTGCAGCTTGCACCCAAGGAAGGCCTGGCATTGCTGAATGGTACGCAAGCCATGGCGGCTGTAGGCGGGTTGGCGCTGTTGCGCGCCGAACGCGTCGCTCGTCTGGCAGACCTGGCCGGCGCGATGACGCTGGAAGCCTTGAAGGGTACGCCGACCGCGTTCGATGAAAGGATTCACGCAGCGCGGCCGCATCCCGGCCAGGTGGAAGTTGCGCGACATCTGCGGTCGTTGTTGGCGCAGAGTGAGATCCGAGAATCGCATCGCGAGCATGATCCGCGCGTCCAGGATGCATACTGCCTGCGCTGCATGCCACAGGTCCATGGAGCAGTCCTGGATGGACTGGCGCAGGGAAGGCGAGTGCTTGAAATTGAAATGGGCTCCGCGACCGACAATCCGCTGGTCTTTGTCGCCGATGCGAATGCGGAGACTGCGAAAAGTGAGATTCTTTCAGGCGGCAATTTTCATGGCGCGCCGCTAGCCTATGTTTTCGACTACGCAGCCATTGTGATAACGGACCTGATGAGCATTTGCGAACGTCGCATCGATCGACTGGTGAATCCCGATTTGAATGAAGGCCTTCCGCCTTTTCTTACGCCGCGTGCCGGCGTTTCGTCCGGCTATATGGTGGCGCATGTGGCCGCAGCCGCGCTGCTTGCGGAGGCGCGAGTGCTCGCTCATCCATCTTCCGTCGACAGCGTTCCGACCTCTGGCGGTAAAGAGGATCATGTATCTATGGGGATGACGGCCGCGTGGAAGCTGCGACAAATCGTCGAGAATGCGGAGTCAATGCTGGCCATCGAATTGATGGCTGCCGCCGAGGGCCTGGAATATCGCAGGCCACTCAAGCCGGCGGTACGTGTGGAAGCCGCGTGGAATCAGGTGCGCAGTGTTGTCGCCAAGCTTGAACGCGACCGCACGTTGCACCCTGATATCGCGAACCTGCGCGCAGCCATTCTCAGTGGGACGCTGGACGACTGGATGCTTTGAGCGAGTCGCAACGGGTCAACCCATCTCGCAATTAGAGTTGCAGGCGAATTCGCATACGAGTCAGAACGGCCGAGACAGCCAGGATGGCAAAGGTGAAAAGGATGGCCCCGAGAACTCCCGAAGCCCCCGTCTGTAAGTATCGATCGAGATAGGCGAACCCGACAAACGCTGTGAGATAGGCGTAGATATCGGGCAGCAAATATGTCAGCAATGTGTTTTCGCCAGCGGACTTCACGAAAAACGCCCAACGAGTTTTTCCCATCACGTCGCAGACCCAGTAGAGCAACATGAAGCAAAGAACGCTCGCACCCACGCTTGCGAGGCACCACGTGGGAGTAGCTCTAATTTTCGAAATACCAAGCGGAGCCAGGATCCACGCTGCCGCGAGCGTGACGACAGCAAATCCCAGAGCCAGCCACATTTTCTGACGGAGACGCTGCCAGCGATGTTTGCCGAGGAAGATGATCGACGTCACCACGCCTGCCATCACGATAGAAGCCGAAGAACCCTGGCCGAACGGCCAGATGTAGAGCGGCAGGTGTCGCGGGAGGCGGATGATATGCCCCGTTGCGAGCGCACAAAATGCTGTCAGCGCAACAAACCATGCCAGCGGAGCCCACAACCATCGTCGGGTGGAGACATACAGGAGCGCGACCGAGAAGTAGGCGAATCCGATGAGTCCTAAAATCTCAGGGTAGGAGAAATCAATCCACGCGGAGGCTCCGTGCGTCGTTCTGCGGAAGATCGCGAACACGCCGATGATCGTTAGAAAGCCCACGATCCGCAGGCCGAGAAAGATACGTGCGTGCCGTGTGTTGCGACTCGGAACCAGCCAGAAGAGGATCGCGCCTGCTAGCCCGATCAGCGCCCAGGCGGCTGTCGGTAGTCCCATGCGAACTGGATCTCCCTTTTCTGCATTCGCGAGAATCAATCCCAGAACAACCAGGCCGATGGAGCGCGAGAGAATGTGTTGCCAAAGAGCAACGTAGGACGGGTTGCGCTTCAGTCTCCCCGCAATCGCAATGGGCATCGACATGCCCACAATGAACAGGAAGAATGGAAACACCATGTCCACATACGTCATGGCATCCTGCTGCATGTGGGCGTGGTAAGTCCACCAGGGAAGCCCGCGAACCCCGGCGAGATCGTTCACAAAGATCATGACCATCATCGTCAGGCCGCGAAACACGTCGATCGATGCGATGCGAGCGGTGGGTGCGGTTACAGTCGCGGGAGTGGATACAAGGGTCGGCGAGGCGCTCATTGTGCCTCCGTCTGTCGTGAGGCTGAATGACCCAGGCGTAATCCTCGATCAACCGCGTCCAGCAATTTGCCCGATGGATCGCTTCCATATTCCCAGAACATCATGCCGGCTAGATGGTGATGGATGACATATTTGCATTTCAGCGCTAATGATTCCGGATCTTCATAGGAAACAAAAATCCGCTTCTGAGAGTTATAGAGGTAGGGCACGGAGGCCTTCGCGTCCCAATAGCGAGTGAATCCCTGGCTGGTAATATCCTGAGTTAATTTGCTGTAGGTGGAATAGGCATCGGGAACCGGATCCCCGGGTTGAAACAGGCCGTTGTTCGTTGCGGCTACATGGCCCCAAACATGTCCGTAAAAGGGAACACCCAAAACGATCTTCGATGCCGGAACGCCGGCCGCCTCAAACTCCTTGACAGATTTGTCTGAAGAAATTCCCTTGGGATCGGCCGGATCGACGAACAGAGGGGCATGATTGCCTGTGATCTTATCGTTCCCGGGTTCATAGTAGTCGTAGGCCATCAGGTTCACCGTGTCGACATACTTCTGGACCTTGTCCATCTCTGTGTGCTCAAGAAATTCCGCAGACGAGCCTGCTGCGATGGTGATGTAGAGATGGCGATGCAGCGGCTTTTGCATCTTCTTGAAGCGATCGCGCAGCTCTTTCAGCAACAGTGTATAGTTCTGCTTGTCTTCCGGACGAAATACATTTCCAGCGGCCCCCGCCATGGCAGGATATTCCCAATCGATGTCGAGCCCATCCAGCTTGTAGCGAGTGATAAAGTCGGCGACGCTATCAATAAACTTGGCTCGGCTGGCGGGGGTTAACGCCGCATCGGAGAACCGGCCAGACCACAGCCAGCCCCCCACCGAAACAATTACGGTCAAGTCGGGATTTTCTTTTTTTAGCCCGACCATCATCGCCAGATTGGCTGCGTCGGACGGGTCGCCTTCCACGATTCGTCCCTGGTCGATATTCGCGAATGCGAAGTTGATGCGCGTCAGCTTTTTCGCGGTCACCTGGTCGGATGTCAGCACCATGTTGCGCGGGAACACATACGCCGCAATTACGTACTTGTCTTTCTTGGCCTGGGCCGTTGACGACAGAAGCCCCAGTGAGAGAGCCAGCAGCAGAAAAAATTGCAACGAATCCCTGGCCGCGGGGGTTTTCCACAACGATTGTCTCCAGAAAAATCCACGCTTCTGCAATTGAATAGTTGCGCTCATAGGCCCTCCTCCTGCATTCTAACCATTGTTAAGAAACGCAGGGAGCGAAATCGAATGCGACCTTTTATCCTTTCAGATATTCTGCACTGTGATTTCATAAGCAAGACCTCTTCCCTGCGATTCTTCTTCGGCTGCTGTTTGCTGCTGATCGCACCCACGTGCCTGGCGCAGATGCGTATAGTGGTGGACCAGGTGGGCTACGAGACTACCGCTGCGAAGCAGGCGCTGGTGGTCGCTGACGGCACCCAGGACAGGCAGGACCCACCTGAAACCTTCACTTTGACGGATGCGGATACCGGCAAGGTTGTGTTGAATGGGCCTGTCAAGGCGGTTGGCCAGGTCGATCAGTGGGGGCGGACGTTCTGGCTGGCAGACTTTTCTTCCGTGCAGACGCCAGGTCACTACAAAATTGCTGCAATCACGAAGAGCGGCGCCGTCACGTCGTGTGCTTTCTCCATCGACCGTAATGTTCTGGAGCGAAATACGCTCTCCAACGTCCTTTTCTACTTCAAGGGACAACGGGCCAGCGGTGACATGAACCGGGCGGATGAACATTTGCGGCTGCCGGACGGCAGTGGATTTGCCGACATGCGAGGCGGCTGGTACGACGCGACCGGGGATTACGGCATCCATCTTTCTCATCAAAATCCTACGTCGTACTTCAATCCGCAGCAGGTGCCGCTGGTCGCCTGGTCTTGTCTTGAAAGCTATCGCACTCTGGTGGGCCGCCATGACGATAATTTCACCGAGTATGAACGCCGTTTGCTGGATGAAGGATTGTTTGGAGCGGACTTTCTGGTTCGCATGAAGCGGCCCGGCGGATCTTTTTTCGAGTCGATCTCGGCACCAGGCAAGGACAAGCTCGCTAAAGATCGAATGATCGGCAATCCCAACACGCGGACGAAGATTAAGATGAGCGTCGCGGACAGTACGGAGAAAATTGGCGCAGCAGAAGGCCCCCACGCGTATGAGGCCAGCTTCCGTTCCGGTGGCGGCATGGCGATCGCCGCTCTTGCGCTCGCCAGTACGATGCCCATCAGTGGCGACATGGACCAGGCCGCATATCTGAAGGCCGCCGAGGATGCATTTGCGTTCCTCTCCGCCCGCAATCGCGAACTGCTGAACGACAGCAAAGAGAATATCCTGGACGATTACTGCGCGCTGATGGCCGCGACGGAACTCTATCGGGCCACTCACAAAGAGGCGTATCTTCAAGCCGCGGATCAACGAGCCAACCATCTAATGGATCGCCTGATTTCGGTTGGAAAGTATCATAACTACTGGCGCGCCGATGATGGCACTCGTCCGTTCTTCCACCCGTCTGACGCGGGATTGCCGGTTGTCAGCCTTGTGGCGTATGCGCAAATTGCGGGTCCAGCCCAGCAGGCGCGGGTGCGCGATGCGGTGTCGCGCTCGTTGCATTTCGAACTCTGGACTACATCCGAGACAAACAATCCCTTTGGCTACGCCCGGCAACTCGTACGCATGGGCGATGACACCGTGCGCAGCGCGTACTTCTTTCCGCATGACACCGAGGCTGCCCCCTGGTGGCAGGGCGAGGACGCCCGACTGGCCTCGCTGGCAGCCGCGGCTCGCATGGCCGCACCGCTCTACAGCGACGACCCGGCTTTTCAGCGCCAATTGGAAACATACGCCTGGAACCAATTGCACTGGATTTTGGGACGAAACCCGTTCGACGCAAGTATGCTGATGGGAAGCGGTCACGGTAATGCTCCGTACATGTTTTTCCGCTCGTACAAGTACACCAGCGCTCCAGGTGCGATTGTCAACGGCGTCACCGCCGGCTTTAGCAATGAGGACGGAATTGCGTTCAATGAAGGTTTCGCCCGGACCGGGAAAGATGAAGACTGGCGCTGGACAGAGGAGTGGTTGCCTCACGCCGCCTGGTATCTGTACGCCGTAAGTTTGCCGCATCACTAGAAACTGTCGTGAGTCTCTATCCGTACGACCTCGACTGCTGAATGGCTTTTTTTGTTCCAGTCGCGAGGACTGCCTTGACCGAGGGTGCCACGCGAATCCACGTTTCTGTACGCCACCTAAGGAAGCGATGTGAATTGAAAATGCAGAATGAAAATCGCGCGACAGCGCCGAAAGCTTGTTCTAAGCGCCACCTCAGCGATCCAATCACTCGAAATGGCTGGATGCTGAAATGGGCGATGCCCGTCTTGTTTCTTTTGCTATCGATCCAACTCACGGCGCAACAGGCAACTTCGCCGGATTTCGGCAGTATTGATCGCATCATGGCCGCCGCGCTCAAGGTACATACAGTACCTGGCGCGGTGGTCCTTGTCGGCCACGACGGCCATGTTGTGTTTCATAAAGCCTACGGCAATCGCTCCACGATACCTGCGCCCAACGCCATGACGGAAGACACCATCTTCGATATGGCGTCGTTGACCAAGGTAATCGCCACCACCACGGCCGTGATGCAGCTATATGAGCAGGGTCGCTTTCGACTTAACGATCCATTGTCGAAATACCTCCCTGAGTTTGCCGGCAATGATAAAAAGGACATCACCATCCGGCAGATCATGACGCATTACTCCGGATTGCCGCCGGACCTGGACCTCAGCTCCCCGTGGACCGGCAAGCAGACCGCGTATGACATGGCATTCGCCGTCAAGCCTGAACGTCCGCCCGGAACTGCGTTTCGCTACAGCGATATCAACTTCATCATGATGGGAGCGCTGGTCGAAAAACTCAGCGGCATGACTCTCGATGCATACACCGCGAAGTATGTGTTCGCTCCGATGGGAATGGATCATACGCGATTCCTCCCCCCCGATGCTTGGCGTGCCGACATCGCACCGACGCAATACGACGACGATCATCACATGCTCCAGGGCGTGGTGAACGATCCCACATCCAGACGAATGGGCGGCGTCGCCGGACATGCTGGTCTGTTCAGCACCGCCAACGATCTGTCGATCTTCGCTCAGAATCTGCTAGACCTGCTGGCGGGGAGGGCGAGCAAATTCCCGCTCAACCGCCTGACGGCCGAAAAGATGACCACTCCTCAGAACCCTGCGACCGCTGTTGCTCTGCGTGGCCTGGGATGGGACATCGAAAGTCCGTTCTCGGGCAATCGCGGCGAATTGTTTCCAGTAGGTAGCTTTGGCCATACCGGATGGACCGGAACGGACATCTGGATGGATCCGTGGAGCGATAGCTATGTGATTTTTCTCAGCAATCGCAACTATCCCGACCGTCGTCCGAACACGATTCCACTGGAAGGGAAACTCGCCAACGCGGCTGTTCAGGCGCTTGATGTTCAGATGCCGGAGTCAGGGAGGGAAATCTCGCGCCTCACCGGATACAACGAGTCCCTGACGGATATGCGCCGCTGGCCCAGCCGCAACGCCTCCGTTGAAACCGGGATCGACGTATTGGAACAGGAGAATTTTGCTCCACTGGCGGATCTGAAAAAAAAGCACGGTGGACGTTTGCGCGTAGGCGTGCTCAGCAATCAAACCGGGTTGGATAGCCGCGGCCGACGCACCATCGATGTCCTGTTCCACGACGCGCCCGCCAAAGTTCCAGGCTTGAAAGTGACAACGCTGTTCAGCCCGGAACATGGGATCACCGGAAAGATGGATACCACCGACATTTCCGGCAGCTTGGATAAGGCGACGGGATTGCCAGTGGTCAGCATGTATGGGGCGACCGCCGCCGAGCGCCATCCTCCGATAAAAACACTGCGTCATTTGGATGCGGTTGTCATCGATCTGCGAGACGCAGGAGTGCGTTTCTATACGTATGAGACGGCGGTTGCCTATTTTCTTCAGGCAGCGGCGCACACCGGAACGGATGTCGTGATTCTCGACCGGCCCGATCCAATCACCGGCTCCTTTGTGCAGGGGCCGGTCTCGGATGCCGGTCACTCCAGTTATACCGGCTTTATGCCCTTGCCAGTCCGCCATGGGATGACGATGGGAGAATTGGCCCGCTACTTTAACGGCGAGGGCCACCTTGGAGCCTCGCTGACGGTGATTGCGATGAAGGGATGGCAACGCGGAGATTGGTACGACTCCACGTCGCTGCTGTGGGTGAACCCATCGCCCAATCTGCGGACTCTGAACGAGGCCACTATGTATCCTGGGTTGGGAATGATCGAGTCGTCCAACATTTCAGTGGGCCGCGGCACGGACACCCCTTTTGCTTGGGTCGGCGCACCATGGATCGCTGCGACACAGTTTGCTGCCGCTCTGAATCGTCGCATGATTCCGGGGATTCGCTTCGTTCCAGTCGAGTTTACTCCGCAAGCGCCGTATCCCTACGCTGGCCAGGTCTGCAAGGGCGTTCAGTTCGTCATCACAAACCGCAACGAGTTGAACGTACCTGAGGCGGGTATTGAGATTGCGTCGATGTTGTACAAGTTGTATCCAACCCAATATCACGTGGACGCAATTGCACCCTTGCTGGTGAATCAGGCGACGCTGAAGGCACTGGAGGATCACGAAGATCCGGAATCCATCGCCGATACCTGGCGCGATAGCGTGGAGCATTTCATGGAGCGCCGCAAGGCGTACCTGATCTATCCCAGTGAATAAGCGGTGCTTCCCGTTTCAGGGGCCTCGAGCGGACCTGTACGATCAGGCTCGCAGCCTAGGATCGGACGGCGAAGAGATGGCGTAAGTGAGCCCGACCGCGGCTCCAATCGCCTGTGATTGCAGCAAATTTGGTGAGCGCGCTGGGACTCGAACCCAGGACCCACGCCTTAAAAGGGCGTTGCTCTACCAACTGAGCTACGCGCTCTCACCTTG
>JAJXZK010000352.1 GCA_021780095.1 Acidobacteriota bacterium
CGAGTCCCGCATGCAGAAGAACAGAGTTCGCCGCATTCCAATCGTCGACCATCAGGGACTGTGTGTCGGCATGATCGCTCAGGCGGATATCGCTCTTCGTGACGACGCCAAGCACTTGCAGCAGACCCTTGCGGCCATTTCCACGCCAATTGTGCAAGCCGCAGCCTGAATACTGGGCACCGGAACATACGTTGAGTAGGTTGCATCTACCAGCTGTTGCAAACACCGTCTCAACTTTGAGGCATGCGTCTAATCCCACAAGACGCATGCCTCCTTTCTTGTTTACGACGCGTGGCGCAACAACGCGACAGCTTTATCTCCATTGGAAAGTGTACGGCCGGTCGCGGTAATGACCTCACCGCCCTTGCGAAGAGTTTGAACGGCGATCAGGTTGAACAGGTCTTCGCTTAGAGCGTCCTGCGTCATTTCAGGCAGAAGTACGGCGCGAACATTCCCTTCGGAAGCGGCGGCAAGGATTGATTCGGGGTCCCTTTCCAGCAGCGTTCCGGCGGTCTTCTCAGAAAACTGCTGTGTCATTCTTTGGCCGTCCTTTGCTCTCTCCCTTTCAAGCGCCTGTAGTGCCTCCTCCCAGAGCTGCTCGTCTGTTAGCCACTCAGGACTGCCATGGATACTCTCGCCCACAAGAAGGGGATAGCTATTCGCCTTGCGATAGAGAGCGAGTTCGCGCTCTGCTGCACAAACAACCAAAGGAATCGGCTCAGCCTGCATGAGCCGATTGATATGTTCGTTCAGCATGGCGAAGAAACGCAACAGGTACGAATCCGTCTTTTGGTCTCCCGTATCGGTGCTGAAGCGTATGCGGCGTCCCGTTGCCTCGGCGCTTCCGGCAGGCGAACGGTTTAAATTGTGGCCGGGGACGTCCATGCGGTTCGCCTCATCCACGCCGTGCGGTACCACCTCAGACAACGGAATAACAAGATGCTCCGCATCAGTGCACTTAAGAAAGCGGACTCCCTTTTGGCTAATGGCCAGGACGGCGAAATCCCTGGCAAGCGCGAGCAACGGCAGCAACGGGCGAATGTAGAAGACGTCATCGATGCGCATCATTTCATTGAGAGGTCGTGCCACCCAAAAGACGCGTGACGCGGTACGAGACAGGAAAATGGCAAAGCTACCGCGATGCCTCTCCCGATACTCGCGCATAACCGCATCCCGGACTGAATCAATTGGCAGATCCGGCGGCCTTACCCATCCGGCCTGCGACCGTAAGTCCCGTTCGGCAGCGGTGAGCATTGCGTGCAATTGGGTATCGAACAGGGATGGGCTGTTGCCCACCGAAAAGCTCGAGAGATAGATAGAAACACACGGTCCCAGCTCATCGACCAGGGACTTTAGCTGCTCCGTCGACGCGAGGGGTTCTACGGCGATATCCACGGTACGCATATTGCACCTCCAGGGCTGTGCGGGTTACCGAGTCGATTAACGAAGGGGCGCAGGAGAGAGCGAGGGTGTGCAGAAAATCGACGCGGCTAAAAACTACTCGAAGCGGGCCCGGTCAATACCGGGAGTAATCTGCAGATTGTCTTCAACGCATGCGACACCAGGAGCTTTCCATGCCGCCTCTTCCGCGCTGATGCGCGTCGCCAGCGATTGCACCGCGCCAGACAAAGTCACCTTATTCCCTTTGACTGCAATCTTGATGTTCTGGGCATTCAATTCGGCATTTCTCTTCAGAGCCAGTTCAATCTTCGCCTTCACATCAGTTTGCAGCGGCAGAGACTTAATCGTGATCTGGTTGCTCACACCCTGGACGCCCATCAACCCGGCAACAGCGTGCTCCGCCAGCTTCCTCTGATAGTCCCAATTGACCGTGCCTTCCAGAGTCACCCAGCCATGGGCAACCTGCGCCTTGATGGCATCCTCCGGAATCCCTGCGTTCCATGCGAAGGATTCCGCGATGGCCCGTGCAATGTCTTCGTCGCGCCGCTCACTTTCAGCCGGCAGCCTTACCTCCAACTTGTTGGCCAGCGCGCGCACTCCACGGATTCGCATCACGACCTGCTCGGCAGCGTGCTTTTCCGCATAACTGTCCACGCGGCCCGAAATTGTCACGATTGCGTCCTTGACCGCTACTCCGATGGCTGCAGAATTGATGCTCGGCTCCCAACTGAGCTCATTCTCAATATGGTCTTTAAGCTGAAGATCTCCGACAAGCATGGCTCGCCTCTTATCTCTTACACTACCCACGATAAGAACTCGGATATTACTCCTGCTGTGACTCCAAGCACCCGATTTCTCCACACTCGCACTCGCCTCGAAACAACCGGCGTGACTCGAATCACCCGCGCGGGACAGGGACTCTCAGATTCCCGTCGGGTAGGTCTCGGCGGGCTCGGTGTCATGCAACTCGGCCATACGCTCTAATGGCTCTACGGCGCGGGTTTGATCGAAATGAAGAACCGCATCGAATTGTTCGGCAAGCCGCGCCATGAAGTAGTGACTGGCTAATTCCGTTTCCGGCTTGTAGATCACGCCGATGGCCCGTTCCAACCGGGGGCCCTGCAAGCAACGAAACACATCTGAGCCGGCCTGCAGACTAAGCGAAAACGCAGGCAGCTCCGCTGCATGGAACAGGCCTTCGTAGCTATCGCTGCGGGCCGGATTAACCCGCTTGCGCTCTGCCGGGCCGTCCCACTCAGACGCTGCCGTCACTGTACCTGTAAAGGTCGTAAATCCGATGAGCCGACAGGCACCAGCAAATCGCTCGCGAATAAGCTGCCCCAGGTTCAATTCACCCGCACTGTGCATCTGCGTACTCCGGGCGTCACCGATGTGCGAGTTGTGCGCCCACACAATGAGTTTCGCCTCCCGCTCATAAGAGCTCAGATGGCGCACCAGCGCGTCAAACGTCTCGGCCATATGGGTATCGCGAACGTTCCATGACGACACATGCCCGCGAAACATGGTGCGGTAGTACTCTTCCGCATCCCTTACCAGGCGGGCATTTTGCTCGGCGGAGAATAATGCTTCCGTCGCGCGTTCCCCATCCCGCAGCAGATAGTCGGCGGTGTGCCTGTGTAACTCGACCAGCTGCGCAATCACTTCTGTCTCGCAGGATGCGCTCAGTCCAAGACCGGTAGCGTAGCCGTACATTTGCGGATCATCCCCAAAGTTTTCAAAGCAGGCATAGCGATGCCGCGCACGGGTGGCTGCTTCGGGATCGACGCTGTCCAGATAGTCAAGAACCGCCTGCATGGAGGCGTGCAAGCTGTAGAGATCGAGCCCATAAAAGCCAACCTGCCCGTGCGCAGCAGCTTGATCGGACTCGTTGTAGCTG
>JAJXZK010000376.1 GCA_021780095.1 Acidobacteriota bacterium
TTTTGCCGGCTCCGTTGGGGCCAGTCAGGCCATAGCGGCGACCTGCGGTAAATGTGGTGGATACATCTTCGAACAAAATCTTCGAACCATAGCGCATGCTTACATTGCTGACAGAAATCATATCTACCTTAAGTTTTTCACATTTGCGGCAGGAACGGGTGCTGCACTGGCCACAATAGACCGCCTGAGGCCGGCTGATTTCGCTTTCGTCGGAAGGTCAACTATCATTGCGAGCAGCCAAATCAATCGCGCAGAGAAGCCAACGGAATCGCGACTCGGCCGTAGAGTGGAACCCGGAAGACATTGAAAGGAAATGCAGGAATGAACGATACCAAGCAACTCGATCTGAAGCCGCGTGAGACTTGCCGCTGGGACCTTGTCAGTCTGGGCGAGGTGATGTTGCGCCTGGATCCAGGCGATGAGCGCGTCGCCACGACGCGGAATTTTCATGCCTGGGAAGGCGGCGGTGAATATAACGTTGCCCGCGGCTTGCGACGCTGCTTCAATCTGCGCACCGCCATCGTCACCGCGCTCGCGGACAATCCCGTGGGCCGCTTGATTGAGGACATGATGCTGCAGGGCGGCGTCGATCTTTCACATCTGCTCTGGTTTCCCTATGACGGCGTCGGCCGGACGGTTCGCAATGGCTTGAATTTTACGGAGCGCGGTTTCGGCGTGCGCGCTGCACTGGGCTGCTCCGATCGTGGACACACAGCCGTCTCGCAGCTTAAGCCGGGGATGATTGACTGGGATGATATTTTTGGCCGCGAGGGCGCACGCTGGTTCCATACCGGCGGCATTTTCTGTGCACTTTCAGAGACCGCGCCGCTGGTGGCACGCGAGGCCATGCAGGCTGCACATCGTCACGGCACCGTCATTTCCTATGACCTGAACTATCGCGACTCACTCTGGAAATCCATCGGCGGCAAGAAGCGCGCCTGTGAAGTGAATCGTGAACTCGCACACCTGGTCGATGTCATGCTGGGCAACGAGGAAGACTTTACCGCTGCGCTTGGATTTGAAATCAAGGGCGTCGATGACAATCTTGCCGACTTGGACACAGCACAGTTTCGCGCCATGATTCACCACGCGGTAACGGAGTATCCAAATTTCCGTGTCGTCGGAACCACGTTGCGCCATGCAAAAACGGCGACGCGCAACGATTGGGGCGCGATCTGCTATTGCAGTGGTGAGTTCTACGAAGCGCGACCCATGCCGGACCTGGAGATTTTCGATCGCGTCGGAGGCGGAGACTCCTTCGCATCAGGATTAATTTATGGTTTGCTGAGCGGCGAGGGGCCCCAGTGGGCAGTCGATTGCGGTTGCGCTCATGGAGCGTTGGCGATGACCACCCCCGGCGACACCACGATGGCGACGTTGAATGAAGTTGAGCGACTGATGCGGGGTACAAGCGCACGCGTCATTAGATAACGATCAATCCCTGGACGTGTTGGACAATCGAGGAGAGTTTGTAATGAACAAGACAAACGTTATGCAGCACATGCACGAGCTGGGATTGATCCCGGTCCTCCGCGCCTCTTCCGCGCAGGAGGCCATCACCATTGCAGACGCGATCATGGCAGGTGGAGTCAACATTCTGGAAGTTACGATGACGGTGCCGGGTGCGATCCGCGTCATCGAACAGCTTGCGAATCATCATGGCGACAAATTGCTGCTAGGCGCTGGAACTGTTCTCGATCCAGAGACGGCTCGCAACTGCATCCTGGCGGGAGCGCAATTCATTGTCAGCCCGGCGCTCGATTTGCGCACCATTGAGCTATGCCGCCGCTACAGCATACCCATCATGCCGGGAGCATTGACGCCTACGGAAATCGTCTCCGCATGGCAGGCAGGCGCTGATGTCGTGAAAGTGTTTCCATGCAGCGCTCTCGGCGGCGCGAAATATCTGAAAGCGCTGCAAGGGCCGCTGCCGCAGATTCAACTGGTACCCACCGGCGGCGTTTCACTGGCCACTGCGGAGGAATTTCTCGGCGCAGGCGCGTTTGCACTGGGTGTTGGTGGCGACCTGGTGGATGCCAAAGCCGCTCGCGAGGGCCGCGTTGACACAATTACGGAAAACGCGCAGAAGTACGTCGCCATCGTGAAAGCTTTTCGCCGCGCAAAGTAAGGCCATGCTGTTATTTCATCGGGTCAGCATTTCGCAGGGAAGAATCTGACGCTCAATTTCGCGTCGGCCTGTACACGTACGTGGTACGTACCACTCAATCGTACAGATTGGCATGCTCGACCAGGGCGCAAGCAGTCCGATAGACTATCTCAAGTGCGCCTAACATCATGAAACTTCTTGTTTGCATCAAGCAGGTTCCGCAGAAGGATGCTCCGCTCAAGCTGAATGAGGCGGGCACCTGGATTCGCGACGACATTTCTTATGAGGCGAATGAGCCGGACGCCTACGCGCTGGAAGAAGCGCTGCGCCAGAAGGAAAAGCATGGCGGCGAGGTCGTTGTCATCACCGTAGGGCCGGCGCGGTCGCAGCAGGTGTTGCGCGAAGCCCTGGCGAAGGGTGCGGATCGAGCGATTCATCTTGTGGATGATTCCTTTGTCTCCATGGATGCCGTCAGCACCGCTCGTGCGATCGCGGCAGCCATCGAAGGGGAATCTTTCGACATAGTGTTTACGGGTTTGCAGTCGGATGATTATGGATTCGCGCAAACCGGTGTTTTGCTGGCGGAAATTCTTGGCTGGCCGCACGCAACCATCATCATCGGCATTGAACAAACGGACACCGGCCTACGCTTGAAGCGCGAGTTGGAGGCCGGCCAGTACCAGTGGATGGAGATGCCCATACCTTGTGTGCTGACCATCCAGAGTGGAATCAATAAATTGCGCTATGCCACCTTGATGGGCATCAAACAGGCCAGAAATAAGCCTCTGCAGCAGTTGACCAAGGCCGACCTGGAAGGCAAGCTGGGGACAAATTTGCAGACGATTGAACGGCTGTATATTCCGACGAAACAGAAAAAGACGGAGATGCTGCAGGGCTCGCCGGCCGACATTGCGAAAAAACTGGTCGATGTGCTTCGCAATCAAGCTCGCGTGATTTAATAATGATGCGTACACCAATGGGCGCGGCAAGCGCACCTCGCGCGTCGCTTTGAAGCAATGCTAGGAGAACCGAACCGATGCCAAACATGTTATTGCCTCCGGAAGAACGCGACCTGACACCTGACCAGGTAGCCGCACTCGACAAGCGCCGCTTCCGTGGCCTGATGCTGCAAGTGATGGGCGGAATTCTGGGAATTATGGCCACCTTGATGACGGTGTGGGCGGGTCAGGATTTTACCTACGATCCGGGCTGGATTCACCCCATGGGGTATTACATGATTCTTGCCGGCACGCTTTCGCTCACCTGCATTACGGTCGGCACCGTGCTGCGCAAAGGCAGTCCAGAGTTTGACTAGAAGCGCCTTCCCTCGCCGCGAACTCATCTGTCCCGGTCGCTTCTAGAGCATTTTCACAGATAGTGCAATGTCAAGGGTGCCCCATCCTAGCGAAGCTAGGGTGGGATAGAACGAAGTCCGCGCTACAGTAATAGCGAAAATGCTTTAGCATTCGAAATTGAGCCCTATGCCCGAAACTATTCTGGTGATCGTCGAACAGCAGCAGTCGAAGCTGAATCGCGTCTCTTTGGAAACCATCGCGGCCGCGCAGGCCATCGCCAAAGAAACCTGCTGGCAGGTAGAGATCGCTGTACTCGGCAACGATGTCGCTGCAATCGCGGAAGAATTAGCAGGCAAGAAAGCGGCGAAGGTATATGCCATCGAATGCCCTCAACTAGCGGTATACACGTCCGATGGCTACGTTCATGTACTGAAAGAATTTCTCGCCGGCAAGCAGGCCAGACTGGTGCTGATGCCGCACACCTACCAGGTGCGCGACTTTGCACCCCGGCTGGCGCTGGCGCTGGGCACGACCGTCATCCCCGATGCGATCGGATACAAATACGAAAACGGCAAACTGCTCTTTACTCGGCAGATGTTCCAGGGAAAATTTGCTGCCGATGTTTCGTTCAGCGACGCGCGACCGCTGTGGATGGCGACATTCCAGAACGCGGCCTTTCGCGGCGACATGGCGGAGGCGGGAATTGCACCGGTTGAAACGCTCCATGTGACGGTGCCGGACGGCGTGATTCGGGTACAGCCGCACGGGATTTTCAAAGAAGCCAAGGAGGCAGTGGATCTTTCGCAGTCGGAATCCATCGTCGCTGTCGGCCGCGGCATCAAAGAACAGAAAAATCTCGCAATGGCGGAAGAACTGGCGAAATTGCTGGGCGGCGACATCGCAGCATCGCGACCGATCTGCGATGCGGGCTGGCTGCCGCTCGATCGGCAGGTCGGCAGCTCCGGACAAACGATCGCGCCCAAGTTATATGTTGCGCTGGGCATCAGCGGAGCCATCCAGCATATCGTCGGCATGAAGGGCTCGCGCATGATCATCGCGATCAACAAAGATGCCGAAGCTCCGATCTTCGAGATTGCCGACTTCGGCGTGGTTGCAAACTTGTTCGACGTGGTCCCGCCGCTGATTGAAGAAATTAAAGAAGCCAAAGCTGCTGCTGGATAGATCCACCGCCCGGGCGCTTTCCAGCGCAACCATTCCTCCAGGAAAACATCGTCTCCTACCCGCCCTCGGTTGTTGGTCCAAACTACGCCGGCATCGCGCTCGGCTTGTGCTACCTTGTCCCAGTGGAAATTGCCGGCCCCATCACATTGGAAGAGCTACAGGAGGCGAGTGTTCTCGCCGTTCCCAAGCTGCTGCGCGGCAGCGTGCGTCGCCATTCGCAGCCATCGCTGAACCCTTCCAAGTGGCGTTCTGGAGTGCTCGCCGTGATCGGCATGCTATTTCTGGCGCGGATTTTGTTCGATCCTTCGATTGCGTCCGAACCGAAATGGGGGCTACTACTTCTCCTGTTTCTGTTGGTTGGCTACCGGGTCTTTTTCAGTGCGCAAAAAGGATACGAACGTCGAATCGAACGTATTCCACGCGTGCTTTCCGTCGACTCGGACGGAGTCCGCTTTGAAGATCGCGCTAAAGTGGTTCAACTTCTTCCCTGGTCTGCCTACCAATCCTGGCGAGAGGGCTCCAACATTTTTGTGCTGCGAGGGTCGCAGAGGTTATCCAATATCGTCCCCAAACGCGGCCTGACCTCGCAGCAGGTGGACGAACTACGTGTCCTGCTGGCCATGCATATGCCGGATTGCGCCTGACGCACCCCCCCGGAGAAGTTTGCCAACGCGCCCGATCCAAAAGACCTTCTATACTGGGAGGGTCTTCCGACCGCTTCCGCCTCCGGGCATACCCTGGCGGTTGCGGCGGTGTTCCGCATGCGGGAAGCAGGCAGGAACCAAGGGCATGGCTGGAAACGGCTGCGCCTCCCGCGATTTGAGGCAACATCAAATCGCATTGGAAAGGAAGCTCGATGGCCCTGGGTTCCTGGGGCTGGTCTTCTTTGCTCCCTGCGCACCGCTTCCCGCATCCCATACTGGGAGAGAAATGGCCGCGACCACAACGCATCCCGAAGTTCATTCGCTATCCGCCGGTTCGCGCCTGACGGACAAGCAGGGTCGCGCCATTACAGACCTGCGCGTCTCGGTCACTGATCGCTGCAACTACAAATGCGTGTACTGCCGCACGGGCACGGAGGGCGCGCAGTATGCCGAACTGCCCATAGCGGATTATCTCCGCATGGTGCGCGTGTTCGTTGAGTTGGGGATTGAAAAAGTTCGCTTGACCGGTGGCGAGCCGCTTCTTCGCAATGGGCTGATCGGGATGATTTCTGAACTGGCGCAGATGCGAACCGCCTTTGCCGCCGCAGGTACGCCGCTTTCCCCCGGCATGGGACAACCGCTCGATATCGCACTGACGACGAACGGCCACTTACTGGAAGATCTGGCGCAACCGCTGAAAGATGCCGGGTTGAATCGCATCACCGTCAGCATGGACGCGATCGATCACGAAAAATTTGCGCGTATCACGCGCGTGCCCGACAGTTTCAATCGAGTGCTGGCCGGGGTTCGCGCTGCCAAACGCATCGGTCTCGATCCCGTGAAAGTGAATTGTGTTTTGTTGCGTGGATTTAACGAGGACCAGATTGTCGAGTTCGCGAAATTCTCTCGCGATGAAGGCGTGATCGTGCGCTTCATTGAATTTATGCCTCTGGAAGAAGACCGAGTTTGGACGCCGGAGGTGGTGGTTCGACTGGAGGAAATCCTGGCCTCGCTGAATACATTCCAGCCAGTAGTTCCGCTGGCCGCCAATACCGCCAGCGAGACGGCGCTGCGCTACACATTCCAGGACGGCCTGGGCGAAATCGGCATCATCGCGCCCGTATCGCATCCATTTTGCGGACATTGCAGCCGGGTTCGGCTCACCTCGGATGGAAAGCTGCGCACCTGCCTTTTTTCGCAATCCGACCACGATTTATACGGGGTCTTGCGACGCGGCGGAGAGGACGCCGACCTCGCGGAATTTATCCGCCGCACCGTCGACCGCAAAGAAGCTCGGCATCATATTGGGGAGCCGGATTTCCTGAAGCCGTCGCGCAGTATGGTACACATCGGCGGATAGAATGAACTTCGAATCACCGCCCGCGAAATCTCTTCGACAACGCCGCCTGGGGTAGAATGCTGCCAGAGCCATGACTCTTATTTGTCCCTCCCTTGCAGCGCGAAGAATACCCACGGCACGCACCTAGCGGGCCCACCGAATACGCTGAGAGAAGGGGTTCTGCTAATGAAAACGATTCGCTTCCCGGACGGCCAGCCGGCGCTGGAGATCCAGACTTTTCATGACGTCGCCCGCGCGCTAACGTCGTCTGTCGATCTGACCGGCATATTGAATGGCATTATGCAACAGATGACACGGTTCTTCAGCCCGGAAGCCTGGTCGTTGCTCATCGTGGACGAGAAGAATCACCAACTCTATTACGGCGTCATCTCCGGCGGCCAAACCGAAAAACTGCGCCACAAGCGCATCCCACTGGGGCATGGAATTCCAGGCTGGGTGGCCCTGCACGGCGAACCGATGATCCTGGCCACCGTCCCCGAAGATCACGATTTAGCCGACGAACTACCGGAGAACAGCACCCGGGTTGAGTCCATCATCTGTCTGCCATTGCGGGTGCGAAACCGCACCTACGGCGTGCTGCAACTGGTAAATTGCCACCCGGAGAACATGGATAATCACGAGATATTTTTTCTCCATGCTCTCTGCGACTACGCAGCCATCGCCGTGCAAAATGCGCGAGCCTTCGAACAAATCCAGCAGTTGACCATCACGGATGACTGCACGGGACTCTTCAACGCCCGCCACCTCTATGATCGACTGGAACATTCTCTGGAGCGCAGCCGGCGCAGCGGTAAGCCGGTCAGCTTGATCTTCTTCGATCTCGACCATTTCAAGATGGTCAATGACACCTACGGCCATTTGAAAGGCAGCAAGCTGTTGGCGGAAATCGGCGATATGGTGCAAGGCAGCCTTGGGCTCATTGAAACCGCATATCGCTACGGCGGCGATGAATTTGTGGTGCTGATGCCGCATCAATCCAAACAGCGCGCATTGGACCTGGCGAACCGGCTGATGGAAAAGCTGCGGACGACCACGTTTCTGCCGGAGTCGGGGTTAAATCTGCGTATCCTCGCCAGCTTCGGAGTATCAAGCTTTCCCGAGGATGGTTTGGATATTCATGCCGTCATCCGAGCCGCGGACGCAGCCATGTACTACGTGAAAAACACGACCCGCAATGGAGTCGCCGCTGCGGGCCAGTTCACTACCGCCCGAAACGATTGAAATCGGAGCAAAACCTGGCGTACCTTCGCCTGACGCCAGTTCACGCACAGTTGCCTTTAGTCGCCGCTGTCGGCGCCAGTCTTGCGCAGGTGGATATCGCCTTTTTCGGTGACGATTTGTAACAAGGGGCCGCCTCCACCCACCTCGCCTGAGGCTGTCGCGCGATCATTCGCTGACGATTGAGACAGCTTGAAGTCTGAATTGATTTCGCCATCTTCGGCGACGCCCTGCACGGAAAACTTGGCTTTCCCCGAGACCGTGAGGTCAACAGAGCCGTTGCGGTTTGCAATTTCCATGGCGGCGACCGGTTCGACCGCACTGACGGCGATGCTACCGTCTGAATTCTTCACTGTGACCGGGCCCTGGATATGTTTGAGCGAAATGTCCATGGCACGGGTGCTGACGAGAATGGGTCCGAGCGAATTTTCCATCGTCAGGTCGCCATCGCTCAAAGAGACCGTACCGTCCAGCCGGGACGCCTGAATCTCCGTGCGGCTGGAGTGCAGGTGCACCGTTCCCAGCAGATGATCCAAATGCACATTTCCGAAAAAGTCGCCGGTCAAGGTGGATGACCCCGTGACTCGCGACAGCGAAACATCATTCATATGCCCGCTGATCACCAAGTTTCCCTGCAGGTCGCGGCCGGTGAAATCACCTTGATGCATCGCCACCATGGAGGCACCTACGATACTCGTCAGTTCCACATCGCCCTGGTTGGAGTTGACGGAGACCGATGCCTTGCGTCCACTGATGGTGACATCGCCATGATCGACCTTTACCTGCGCCGGGGCTGCCGCCGGCAATGCGATCGTTAAATCGGCCACATGACTGTTATCGGACGGCATATGCACGGTGACGATGGCACCTGCCGATGTAATTAACGGCTCCAGCCCGTCCAGTTCCCGTTGTGCCTCGCGGTCGGAACTGCTGTACACCGTTTTATCGACCGTCAAATGCATTTGGTCGTCACTACTCGCGGTCAGAATCACATCGCCGTGCCCGTTTTGAATGACCACGCTGGCATCGGGCGGAAGGGGGTGCGCAATTTGCTCCTTGGCCTGATGCTTGTTGCCAAACATCTCGGCAAGATTCACGTTGTCGCCCAGCTGCAACTGATCCCCAACAGACTGCCAATTGACGTGGTTATGCGCGGCAATAATCCCAGCCAGCACCAGCAGCAGAACCAGAAAAACCACACCGCCGCCCAGCCGAACCCGCGACTGGCCAGCCAGCAAAAGCGATTCCACCCCCAATAGGACACCCGCGCCAATCAAGAGCAGCGGCCACCAATGCCCGTACCAATGCCAGAAGTAGTCGGCATTGATTCGGTGCATCGTCATCAGCAACGCCAGCACGCCAATGGCGATCAGGATCAGCGGGCCAAGAATCGATCGGTGCGCCGCTCCGCGAAGCGAAGCGCGATACGCTGCCCGCTGCATTCGCATCTGCATCTTCCACTGGGCGCGCTGCGCTTTCATCTGGGCGCGCGACGGCGGATATGGCGGCGGTGTTTGTGGAGGCATGCCCATGCAGCTACCGGCCTTCTCTGCCGGGATCATCCGGCGTTGGCGGCTGCGTTTGGATAAACGGACCTGAGCCAACGTTAGAAGGAGGCGCGGGCCAGGACGTCGATCCGGCAATGCCGCCCAACGGCTGGCTGGAATTGTAGGCGCCCGTGCTGGCTGCATACTGCTGCTCTGCTTGACGGGCGCGAATGTCAGCCGCCCACACCGCACGCTCCAGAATCATCAACAAGCCCAGGACAATCAGAATCAATGGCCAACTGGTATCCCAATGCAGAATATTCCACTGGTTCAGCAACGCCAGCACGCCGATCAAAATCACAATTACCGCACCGCGCAAACGGCGAATTTGATACCAACGATTCATCTTGCACCTCCCACAGGCGGCTTTTGGCTACGACAAATCACCATCCACACGCCGATACCAATCAACAGAATCGGCCACCCTCGATTGATCCAGTGCTCGCTGAGAATGCCGAGGTTGCCCAGCAAAAACGCCACGCCCAGAACAATCAAAACGACGGCACCCGTATGAATTCCACGATTGGGTCCGAGTGGCCCGGTGGAACAAAACGGATTCATTGGGCCCGCTGGGCTTGGCGGCGTTGGCGTGTAGGGCGGCACGTACGGCGGAACATATTCCGACGCGGGAGCGAAGCCGGAGAGTGGCCCTACACTTCCGACCGGCGGGACTCCTGTCGGTGCGGGATTTGGGGGCTGATCGGCCGCATTCGGAGAAGCGGTGCGGCCAGCCCAGGGATTTGTCGGCGGAGCGGGTCTGACGCCGAACCAGTGTGCAATATCGTTTAACCCAAGCGGGTTGGGCAGCGGGAGGCCGTCGCGGCGCGCAATGGCGGTCTGATAGGCGTCAAAAATCTGATAGAAAACCCAGCCCATGACGACCACACCCAGTGCGCTGTTGTAATGGGAAAAGTCGACCAACAGCGCAAAAATCACCACATGCGCCAGCGCCTTAGCGAACTGGCCGTTGTACATCGCTCCCACACCCGGGATCCATCCCAGAACAAAAGCAAGCCATGGCGTTGTGCCCCAACTGGGCGGCACGTTGCCGACAGAATTGGGAGCGCTGGAAATGTATTGGTAGCCGGGACCGGCGGTGTACTCATTTCCCTTTCCATCCGAGACGTCGATGCCGTCTGGGGTTTGGACAAATTTTGCCCCGGCCCCCACATTGCTCGCCGAAGGCCGAGCCGCGCCTATCCGAGCCGCCAGGCAGGGCTCACAGCTTACGATGTTGTTCACCTTATGAACACATTGATCGCACAACGGCTTTCCGCAGAACTGGCAGTAAGCTGCAACCGGTATGTCGGGATGATTTGCACAATTCATGCCGAGTTCCTTTCTGACATACAAAAACGACCCAACGGAGACAAGTGTGACGAAGCCTGCGGGGCAGGCCGGCAGACAGATTCAGAGAGCACTGTAGACATCAACTTTGGGTGGCCGCCCTCAACGGCATTCAAGCCGGACAGCGACGGTACGGTCATGGATGCGTCGATGACCGGGCCAGTGAAAATGGGTGCGGGTTCAACTGGAGCGGAGCGGTACCGCTGCGCATTTTGATCCTTGACCGGCGTAACCTCCATCCGTTCTCGATGCACTCCATTGCGATCGGTTTGATCGTTTCGGTCGCTGTGATGGCCGTTGCCATCTCTTTCGGATCCCTGCTTGCCCTGAGGATAGCTGGTCTTTTCCTGCACTGGCGCAGAGTCGGCAGCCTGACGCAGTTGATGAACGCGAGACTCCACTTCATACACGATACGAAGATTCTCATAATAATGCACGACGCGTGCATTGGCCTGCGCATATTGGCGGGTGACCGCCCGACGCATTGCCTGCGGCTCCAAATCGGCAACATGAAAACTGGTGAGCTTGACCCCAACCATGTTCAATGTGAGCGAAATAGAAAAGAAGGCCATGGCAGCCACCAGTGCTATGCGCGGCTCAAAGACCGTTTTCCGCAGTAACACCACGGAAGGACGCTGCCAGACCGGGGAGGACGCCGCAGTCGGAATCCCTTCATAACCCAGAGCTCCGTTGTCGCCGACTGTCTCGCCCGGGATGGGCGCCGTTTCGGAATCCGGGAAAGAATACCCCGGCAAGCTATACCGGTCTGTGGCACGCGTATCGGTTTCCGCAGGAATCTTCGGCGACGACCACCGCGCATGGGATGTCTCCGATCCGCCCGCCGTCCTAGCCAGAATCTTTGCAACCAGATCCCCCGGGGGAACCAAGGGTTCCAGTTTCAGCATCAGCAGCCACTCGCGGCCCTTGCGCGCCTGGGAGATTTTTTCGCGGCAGGACGCACATTCGCTGGTATGGGCACGAACCTTCTCGGCCACCGTCAAGGCCAATGTGCCCTCGGCAGCCTCAACCCACAACAACTCAACCGCGGCGCAGTCAAGCTTGTCCGATGGGACGTTCGCCGATTTTTTAGCCGGCTTGTCTCCAAATTCGCCGTGGTCCTTCATTTACATCACCTGCCTTTTAGTACGTTCCAACAGCCTTGCCAGTTCCATTCGTCCGCGACTGATACGCGACTTTACAGTACCTTCTGGAATGCGCAAGACTTCGGCAATTTCCTTGTAGTCCATATCCTTTAGATCGCGCAGAATCACAGCTTCCCGCAATTCCGGGGACACCTGCAGCAGGGCTTGCTGGACCAGCGCCTGCAACTCGCGATCCATGCAGTTTTTGAGCGGGTCGGCTTGCTGCGTGTTGAGGTTTTCCGCCGGTGAGGCTGAGGCGCCTTCCGAGTCCTCCCACCCTGTGTCCAGCGAATGGGTCGTCTGTTCAGCGCGGGTGCGGCGGAAGTGGTCCACCAGCAGGTTCCGGGTCAGCGTCGTCAGCCAGGTGGGGAAACTGCCGCGCTCGACATCAAATGTTTTCAGGTTGCGATAGACCTTCAGAAATACATCCTGGGTCAGATCTTCCGCATCGCCGGCCGATCCCGTGAAGCGATAACAGAGCCCATAAACACGACGGTGCTGTGTCTCAACGATCTGCTGCCAGGCATGGCCATCTCCTTGCAAGCAACGTCGTACGAGTGCGTTGGTCTCTTCCACGGAGTCGGAATTTGCGGGCATCCGCTGCCTAGGTTCAGATATCCCCTTTGAAGAAGGGTTTGTAGTGTGGCCCACACTGCCGCGACGATCCCGCAGGTCAAATCGCGAGATGCTGCTGCCCGGGTATGGTAAGGCCGACAATCCCATACCAGAGGATACGCGGACTCCCACGCTTCGGTTCCCTCACATTGTACGGAAACCATGGCCACTGGGCGACAGGATTTTTGTTACAGGGCGGCTGGACTACATGTCGTGGGGCATATAGTCGGAGGCGACCGGGTTTTCGTACAGCGAATAGTCTCGGCTGACAACCGTAATGCCGCTTTCTGTCACCAGGTAGCTCTTGCGGTCCTCATTCGCGTCGTAGCCAATCACCGTTCCTTCCGGAATCTGAACGTCGCGATCGATGATGGCGCGCCGAATGCGACAATGGCGTCCAATCCTGACATGGGAAAAAAGAATGCTCGAGTCCACTTCCCCATAGGAGTTTACGCGGACATCGTGCGACAAAACACTGTTGCGCACGGTGGCGCCGGAAACGATGCAGCCCGCAGAAATGACGGTATTGATAGCCATGCCGG
>JAJXZK010000198.1 GCA_021780095.1 Acidobacteriota bacterium
AGATTTCTTTGAGCGCGCACGCGAGGCTCGAAGTCCGATCCGCACCAGCGAAGATGTTGTCCTCAACAGCGTTGGCAGAGACCTGTGCGATAAGTTTTTCCGCGGATACACCCGCAAACAATGGGGCCTTGACCTATCCGAATTAAGTGCCAGCGTCGCAGCCCGGATTCCTTTCCGCACTAATACGGATGATAGGTACTTCACCGATTCATTTCAACAAATGCCGGCCGACGGATACACCAAAATGTTTGAACAGATCCTCAGCCATCCCAATATCACAGTCGAACTTGGAACGGATTTCTCCGCCCTCCGCCGCAAGATAAGCTATGACACTCTGGTTTATACGGGCCCGATCGATGAATATTTTGACTTCCGCTTTGGCCGGTTGCCTTACCGCTCATTACGCTTTGAGCATGAGCACTTGGCCAATCTCAACCAGTTCCAGCCAGTTGGTACCGTCAATTACCCCAACGATCAACCGTGGACACGCATCACAGAATTCAAGCATTTGACCGCACAACAACACTCGGGAACATCCATCGTCCGCGAGTACCCGCAGGCAGAAGGCGATCCCTATTACCCCGTACCTCGCCCTGAGAACAATGAGATTCTAGCCAGCTACAATTCACTCGCTCAAGCGGAGCGCAATGTCTATTTCGCCGGCAGGCTGGCACAATATCGCTACTACAATATGGATCAGGTGGTTGCTGCCGCGTTGAAATTATCGGACGAACTACTCGGATGACTCTCCGTCAAACCGCAATCGTAACTGTAGTCCCGGAATGGCCGACCAGTGGCACGGGAGGCACACTGGGCTTTTCGTATCTCCTGCTCAGCTCACTTCTTGGACGGCTGCCTGAACACTTTGCGCTCTTTGTCCTCTCTACGAGCACTATGCAACTCATCAGGTTAGAGTCTCAGGACGAGCTGCTTACGCTGGTTACCGCCGGTAAATCAGCGCGTACCTCCACAAAAGGCAAGCTCATCAAATACGTGTTTACGAGGCTTCCCAATTCGCGCATAAGGATCGTCCGTGACGCGTTCACCCTTTTTCGGCAGAGAAGGCGCGCTTCCCACTATGTGAGCCTTCGCAGCGCGCTCGAGCCCTTGACTCGTAGCTATGAGCGAATCATCTGTCACGTTCATGACCTTGAAACCGGCGACAAGGTTCTCGAAGCTTGTCGCGCGCTCAGTTCGGTCACCCTTGTCCATTCCGAGCACGCCAAGGGTGGCATGAATCGCGAATATGCGCAGCTTGTCCCTCAGACGAAGAACCCCGACCGATACATGCAGTGGCTTGAGAATCAGTACGCCAGCGTACTCCAGGAAGCAGCTGCGATCGTCTTCCCAAGCCGCGGTGCCCTGGAACTGTTTCGCGAGGCAAATCCAGACCTAATTACATTTGCGCAGGGCAGAATCCATGTATTGACGAGCGGCATTGCAATTCCCGCACAGCGCCCTGCGACTGCTACCTCGGATGTGCCACGTATCTTCGCAATTGCCCAGCATGTGCCGGAAAAGGGCATCGATCGCATGATGCTTGCTCTGAGCAAGTGCAAACAGAGAGGTCTATCGTTCCGGCTGAGAATCGCCGGAGCGCAGACGGTTATATCGCCCGAACTTTACGGTCTGCGTCAGCAGTTGGGCCTGAATGAGTATGTTGAGTTCCTGGGCGCGATCCCTCATCACAAGATCCAGGACGAACTGAACAGCAGTACGCTCTATCTTGCTGCGCCCCGGGTGGTTGTTTTTGACCTGTCACTATTGGAGGCAATGGCCGCTGGTGTCCCCATCATCACATCCAAGCTGCCGGGTAACTTGGAAGCTCTTGGTGAAGGGTACGAGGGGTTTTTCGAAACGGAAGAGGAATTGCCGTCGCTCGTGGAACATCTCCTCACGCATCCTGAACAGGCGGCACAAATGGGTTCTGGCAACCGCCAAAGATGCGAAGAGCTTTTCACGCTCGACAAGATGGCAAACCGATATCTCGATCTATACTCCAGTCTTGCCTGCGCCGCGGCCCGTACCGCCGGATCAGCCGGATGAGCATCTGCGCAATGATCAACAATTTCATCCCCGGAGCAAGTCGCAAAGTAACACTCTCGCTCGACCAATATCCGACCGACGGCGCCTTCACTGACCAGAGTGCGCTCAATCGTAAGAGTGTGCTACCGATATGAAGATACTGCAGGTTATCAGCCTATTAGGCACAGGAGGCGTGGAACGACAGGTCTTGTATCTGGCTGACGGCATGATCGCACAAGGTCACGATGTGCGAATTATGGTCCTGCGTGGGCCCTCGACCAACACGGTCTTCAAAACTAGGGCACCCATTCATCTCCTGGGAATGACGAAGTCCCCCTGGGGCATCCTGCGCGCAGTCTGGAGAGCACGCCGTACCATCCGCGAATTCCGCCCCGATGTCGTGCACTGCCACATGTTCCACGCCATCATCTTTATCCGCCTCCTGCGGCCATTTGCATCAATACCGTATCTCGTGTGTACTCCGCATCAGGCATTAACTTCCTTAAACCAGCAGGAGGGTTCGAAAAAATACGCACTTACCTACCGTTTGACGGACCGGCTCGCCGACCTAATGACAAACGTGGGAGAAGAAGCCACTCGGACGTTCCTAACCGCCCGAGCAGTTCCACCCGGGCGCATTAGAACCGTGCACAATGGGTACGACACAGAGCGATTTCAGCCCAATGCCGAGGCCCGCACCAGGCTTCGTAAGGAAATTGGCTTGCGTGAAGGGACCTTTCTGTGGCTCGCCGTGGGGAGGCTGTGCGAACAGAAGGACTATCCCAACATGATCTCCGCTTTCGCGCGAGTGACGGCACTATGCTCAAACACTATGTTGCTCATCGCCGGTGATGGCCCCCTCGATAATGCATGCCGGGAGATGATCGCGTCGATGCATCTCAGTGAGGCAATCACACTGCTTGGCGTTCGATCAGACATTCCGAACTTGATGGCCGCCGCCGACGGATATGTTCTCTCATCCGCATGGGAAGCGCTGCCGATGGTCATCGGCGAAGCCATGGCGTCGGGCCTTCCTGTCGTTGCGACTGCTTGCAGCGGTGTCCAGGAGCTCCTTGGAGGAAGCGACTTTACTGTTCCCCCAAAGGATGCCGGTGCGCTGGCCGAAGCAATGATGAAACTCATCAATTTTCCGCTGGATCGCCGCTGGGCCATTGGGGCAGAGAACCGTGAACGACTATGCAAGTACTTTTCACTTGAACGAAAATGCTCTGAATGGATCATGCTCTACAAAGAGCGACCCAGCAGAAAT
>JAJXZK010000371.1:0-1302 GCA_021780095.1 Acidobacteriota bacterium
GCCGAAATGCATGATTATGCCGCCGCCAGCGACGCCCTGCTATTGGCCTTGCAACTGACACCGGAGCAGCCCGATGACACGCTGTTTGCTGCGCAACTGGCAGAAGATGTCGGCAATTACGATGGCGCAGGCAAGGAATACCAGAAGATACTCGCGAAAGATCCAACCTCCGTCGCCGCGACAGAGGGATTCGCGCGAGCCTTGATTCACGAGGGGAAGTTCCAGGATGCGGAGACTGCGTTGCAGCCGGCGTTGAAGCAAGAGCCGAACGATCCAACGTTGCTGGCGCTTTCCGTGACCGCGCTGGCAGGGCAAGGAAATACTTCCGCGGCGGAGTCGCAACTGGAATCGCTGCATCAACAGAATCCCGATCAGCCTGCCGTGACACGCATGCTGGCGGACCTCTACAGCAGCGCGGGACATCCGGACAAGGCGGCGCCCCTCTATCAGCAACTGCTGGTGAATGACGGAAACAATGCTGGCTTGCTGACGGCTACGGCGCAGAACCTGGTACGCCAGCAACAATGGCCGCAGGCAGTGGAGACATTTCAGAAATCGCTGCAGATCCAGCCGGCGCAGGAGGATGCGTGGAGCGGGCTTGCCTTTGCTGCGTGGAGAGATGGGCAATATTCGCTGGTGCTGACGGCACTCGATCATCGCTCGCAAACACTGAGCGACAGTCCGGCGACATTATTTCTGCGCGCCACGGCATTGGACCATCTGCATCAAACAAAACAGGCGATCCAGTATTATCAAAAATTTCTCGCCGCCGCTCATGATCAATATCCGGACGAAGTGGAACAAACACGACAGCGTCTGAAGGCGCTGCAGAAATAGGCAGCGATTGCCCTACGTAATGACATGGCTGGAGAATGCCTGGCGCCGGATGCGAGGCGCTGACAGCGTGCATCAAAATTCTCTACAATCAAGACTGGAACCAACTGCAGAAGGGAACATCGCTTTGACCGCATCGCCCCCAGCGCTTCTCCCCATGCTGGAACCTGACCTGAAAACTCCAACGTCTGGACTGCGCCTGCAAGACATTTTCTGCGAAGAGTACAGACGGCTCCGACCGCGAGCGCCCATGCCGCTGTTTCATGTCAGCTTTTATCCCTTTACCGGCGTGAACACGACCATTCGTCTGCGCGAAGGCACAGCATTTGTGCGACTCTCCGACATGCTGGAAGGCGCGCCGGACAGCGTGACGCGCGCGATTGCCCACATCCTTCTGGCGAAGCTATATCGCAAGCCGATTGAGCCCCTGCACGCCAATCGCTATCGTCGACATTTGGGAAGCGACGC
>JAJXZK010000371.1:1312-3291 GCA_021780095.1 Acidobacteriota bacterium
GAGCGCCCACTCGGCGCGGCGACAGTTGGGCCATTATGATGCTGCGCACAATACCATCGTGGTCAGTCGCGTGTTCGACAGGCCAGAGACGCCTCGCTACGCGGTCGAGTACCTGGTGTTTCACGAGATGCTGCACTTAAAACATCCGGTAAGGATGCGCGGCGGACGCAGGTGTGTACACTCTCGCGAATTCCAGCAGGAGGAAAAAATGTTTCCTCAGTTGGAACAGGTGAAGGAATTTCTGAAGAGACTTTGAGTCAGAAACTATTTTCATTCCACCTTAGCGAGAACGCGCGAGGGTGGCAAACAGCATCTCGACGCTGTTTGCTGTTTTGCGGGCGTGGCTAGGTTGCTGATCCAAAGTGATAGCTGGCTTCGGTGGTCATTTTTGATGGCTTTCCATGCACCATTTGCGGCTCGTAGATAAATTTCTTCACGGCAGCAACGACAGGATCAACGAGGGCGCTGTCACCGCCAAGCACCTTCACGTCTTGGACTTTACCGTCCTCCCCGATGGTGATATTCAGATAGACTGAGCCAGATTTGCCGGCGAGATCCGGAGGCAGTTGCGGCTCCTCGCCGGAAAGCTTCCGAGGCCACAGAACTAAAACATTTTTGTCCGCCATATTACCGGCGCTAATTTTGTGGTAAGGTGCGGGTGCTTGATACTTGACCTTCCCCGTCCGGTTCGCGCCATGCCCATGAATTGAGAATTGGAACCCCACTACGCTGTCGACCTGTATGGCCCTCCCATTCAGTACCGTTGGGCGGAAGTGGAACTCCCGCAGTGCCTCGACGCTCGCCGCGGTGAGGAGCGGGTCGCCTTCAACTGGGGAAGCGAGAATGACTTTGCCCGATTCATCCACAATCACTCCCAATATCACGTCGCCATGAATGCGGTTTTGCAATGCCGCCTCTGGGTACTTTGGCAGCTCGACATGATCAAGCTTTCCGTTCAGAAGATCACTGGAAACGCGAATCGTAAGATGACGGTATGGTTTAGATTGGGTCAAATTGTCGCTGCCCTGTTGGGCGAATGCCAGCAACGAACACGCCAGGAATAGAGCCAGAATTTTGATTTTGCGCACTTATCGTCATCCCCTTTTGGGCTTCAACAGCCACTGAATTCTACTCCTCGCGCAGACAGGTGCAGGCCTTCACGTCCATCGGTCGATCGCGGTACGCGAAGTCCGGGCACAGCGGGCCCATCCATAAAGCAGAAAGGATTTTTTCGATGTCAGTCACAGTGATGATGAAAAGCGTTTTTGCCGGGCATTCACTCTTCGCTACCGATCGGTGAATTGCTAGCTGGTCACGGTGTGAGCTGCCGGCTTATGTTTCCGCTTCTGCGCCTGAATGATAATATGCGGGTGCCGTCGTGCCCACACGACCAACACCACTCCGGCAATCATGGAGCCGATACTGGCGACCTGGGCGTTGCTCATCCCGAAATAAATTCTTGGATTGATGCGAACAAACTCGACCAGAAAACGCGCCAACCCAGACCAGACCAGATATTCTCCGGTCAGCAGACCAACAGGCCGGTCCGTTTTTCCGCGCTGCCACAAGTACCAGGCGATCAGCAGGGCGGCGATGAACTCATAGATTGGGGTGGGCTGCACCCGCTGCACTGTCGGAACCAGACCGTGCGGGAAACTGACGCCCCAGGGCAACGACGTGGGAATGCCATAGTCGCCATCTCCGGAGGTAAGACACCCGATGCGGCCCACGCCATAGCCGACGGCGGCGGCAGGCGCTGCCAGGTCCAGCATGCCCAATGCGCCCACCTTGGCGACTCTTCCCTGCCACATCAGGACGAGGATGGCGGCAACGAGGCCTCCGAACCAGGCGAAGCCGGCGCGATCCAGAAGAAGTTGCAGCGGAATCTGCATCAGCAGATGAGGCGATTCAAAGACATGCCACAACTTGGCGCCGATAATTCCAGCGACGGTCGCCAGCGCGGTGACGTTGATGGCATC
>JAJXZK010000313.1 GCA_021780095.1 Acidobacteriota bacterium
CGTGGGTCCGACTATTTTTCCCAGATATAGAGACGAGGTCCGCTGACCATATGCAGCCAGCCACCCCATTCCGAAAAACATCAAAGCCAGCAATAATTTCGTTTTGAACACGATTTCCTTTTTGGAATAGAGTCTTTTCCCGCGTGGCCTTTTGGATCCTACCGTCGAACCTGCCGCCGTGCACGCGCGTTCAGGCATATCCTGAAGCTTCACGTTACGTTACAGATGCAATTGCGCGCTACGGGATGCGTCGGGATCCAATTTCTTGGAAGCCTTTCACGCGCGACACGGCAACTCGAAACCTCATCCCCTATTTTAGAATTGCTTGGCGGCGACACATGGCGTTCGACCTCGTCAGGATTCAAAAAGACATTCGCAACTTGAGAAGCTTTCTGAGACACTGGCCGAAACAAGCAACGCCGGAGCAGGTTCATTCTCTGCGCACGACCATTCGCAGATTTGAGGCAGCCATGCAAGCCCTGGCACTCGACTCCAATGCGAATGAGAGGCGCCTGCTGCGCAAATTGGCGAAGTTGCGCCGCCGCGCCGGAAAAGTGCGCGACCTGGATGTTCTGACCGGATATATCGCCGGGGTGAAGACCGGCGAAGAAGAAGACTGCGTCGTCCAGCTACTGGAGTACCTGGGCGCGGAACATGCCGACCGAAGTCAGCGACTCGATTCCTTTGCGGTCAAGCATGGCGAGTCGCTGCGCGGCCGATTGAAGCAAACTGCGACGAACCTTCGGACACTTTCAGTTGATAGCATCGGCAGCCGGATCGCGCCCGGACACGCGATAGTGGCCGAACTTCGTCTGCAACGCGAATTGGCGGAGCCGGTTCGTCTGACACAGAACAATCTGCACCCCTACCGCTTGCAGGTAAAAGAACTGCGCTACTTGCTGGAGATGAAAAATGACCCAGCGGACCAAACCCTGATTGAAATCCTTGGCCAGGTCAAGGATGCCATTGGCGAATGGCATGATTGGCAACAGCTAGGGATCATTGCGCGCGATCACTTGCCGCATGGTTCCAAATGCAAGCTCATTTCCTTGTTGCAGAAGACGACCCAGAAAAAACTCAAGGCTGCGATCGCACGAGCGAACGCGGGAAGGCAGCAAATTCAACTTTCGCCCGTCCGAACAAATGACAACGCCTGAGAATGCGTCGATATTTCGGCGCCTGGAGACAGCAGCCATCATTTCCGCAGGATCGGGACACATACCTGATATTTTCATTGCAGGATGCCTGCGCCCGCTGATCGGACCTACAAACATCTGGATACGCTGACGCTGATCTTCGTCGTCGTTCTGCTGATCTCCAACCTGGTGGCACAAAAGATTTGCAAAATCGGCCCACTCACCTTGAGCGGCGCCGAACTATTATTTCCAATCACCTACATTTTTGGCGACATATTTACTGAGGTGTACGGATATGCCGCGTCGCGTCGCGCCATCTGGATTGGGTTCTTCGCCTCGGCACTGCTGTCGATTATGGGTGCCATTGTGGTCGCTCTGCCTCCCGCACCGGGATGGCATAATCAAGAGGCGTTCGCCACTGTCTTCGGATTCATTCCACGACTGGTAATCGCCAGCCTGATTGCGTATTGGGTCGGCGAATTTACCAACTCGTTCACGCTGGCGAAGATGAAATTGCTGACGCGTGGCCGCTGGTTGTGGACGCGAACCGTCGGCTCCACAATTACCGGGCAGGCAGTTGATACGGCAACGGTTGTGCTGATTGCATTCTGGGGAAAGGCTGCCGACAGGACATTGCTGGCATTGGTTTTGTCTGCCTATATAACCAAGGTAATCTATGAAGTTCTCGCCACTCCCCTGACCTACGCTGTGGTCGGTTGGCTGAAGAAGTCGGAAGGTTCAGACGCCTTCGACGCCCATTCCAACTTCAACCCATTTCATTGGGCCTCGCGTCCATGACTGCCGCATGAGAAGATTGAATTCAAATGATTGCATCCGCAGTGCTTTCTCCTGCATCTTTCACCTCAGACCCATAGCAGCGACGCTTTTATAACCCGGCGTGTTTCTGAGGGCTCATTGAATCCATGGATCGTATGCTTCAGGCGAATAGCCTGCAATGCATTGGCCTCGTGGTGAGAGACGCAGAGCACCCAAGAATCTGATGATTTTGAGATACAAAGAAAATTTGCGGAGCAGGTGACGCTAGGTGGACGCCGAATTGAAGCCGAATAAAGTCAACATGTTTGTGACAGCCGCAGTTGCAACGGCAAGTATTTTGGCCTGCGTGGCAGGCTGCAGCTCGAACGCGGAGAAAAATAGCCCGCAAGGACCGATGGCCATGCCAGTCAAAGTGGAGTCTGTTTCGGTGCAGCCCGTACCGGTCAACGACAATTATGTCGCAACCATTAAATCTCGCCGATCTGCGACCATTCAGCCTCAGGTGAGCGGCAATCTGACGCAGATCTTCGTGCATTCAGGCGACCGTGTACAGACCGGGCAGCGCTTGATGGAGATCGATCCTCGCCAGCAGCAAGCCATGGTCGCGCAACAGGAAGCGACCGAGCAGCAGGCGCTGGCGATCTACCAATACAACCAGAAGGATATTGTTCGTCAGCGGTCTCTGTTTTCTTCCGGCATCACCAGCAAACAAGCCTCTCAGCAGGCGGAACAGACCTTCAACACCTCCAAGGCCACGTATGAGTCCGATGTGGCCGCCCGCAAATCCGCCCAGCAGCAGCTCGCCTATTACCACATCGTGGCGCCTTTCACTGGCGTCGTGGGAGACGTTCCCGTTCATATTGGCGACTATGTTTCACCGACCACCACCTTGACCACCGTGGACGATAACACCCAGCTAGAAGCCTATATCTACGTCCCTGCCGACCGCGCCTCTCAGGTGCATACTGGATTGGCGGTTGAGATTACGACGGCCGACGGCACCCCCATCACGTCGGCCAAGGTTTACTTTGTGTCACCGCAGGTCGACAACCAGCTGCAGGCCATTCTGGTAAAGGCCAAAATTGACACCAAGCCTGGCGTACTCCGCAACGAGCAATTGGTCCGCGCAGTTCTTACATGGAGCACCGCTCCAGCGCCCACGGTTCCCGTGCTTGCAGTGACTCGCATCGGCGGCCAGCAGTTTGTCTATGTCGCGGAAAATCAGGGTGGCCATTACATCGCGATACAAAAAGCGGTGCACCTAGGAAGCACGGTCGGCAACTTCTATGAAGTGAAAAGCGGCCTGCAGGCGGGTGATAAAGTGATCGTTTCTGGAACGCAGCTGCTGGTCAGCGGCGCTCCAGTGATGCCGATGTCGTAAGAATTCCAGGCGCATTTCTGGCCGCAATGGTTTCAAACAAAATTTGATTTTGTGAGGCAGAGGTAGCTCAAGGTGTTTGTTGATTTCTTTATCCATCGGCCCGTCTTCGCGACCGTTTGCGCACTCCTCATTATTCTGGCCGGCGTGGTCGTCATCCCGAGTCTGCCCATCTCACTGTACCCTCAGTTGGCGCCGCCGGAGGTGACGGTGACCGCGAACTATGTGGGAGCCAGCGCGCAGGAAGTCGAGTCTGCTGTAACGATTCCTCTGGAAGAAGCCATCAACGGTGTCGAAGGTATGGACTATATGACGTCCAGCAGCGGCAACGATGGAACCTCCAACATTACAATTACATTCAAGACCGGTTATGACCTGAATATTGGCGCGGTCGACGTGCAGAACCGCGTTGCCAGCGCTCAAGGACAATTGCCGGCAACCGTCAACAATTTTGGCGTCACCATTAACAAAGCCAACAGCAATTTTGTATTCGCCGCCGGTTTCTATTCCGACAACGGTCAATATTCCAATCAGTTCATCAGCAATTACGTCGATGTTTACGTGTCCGACGCCATCAAGCGAATTCCCGGCGTCGGCAGCACCATGATCTTCGGCGACCGCAAGTATGCCATGCGTCTCTGGCTCGATCCCGTAAGAATGGCGGCACGCGGACTCACGGCTTCCGATGCTCTGACCGCATTGCAACAGCAAAATGTGGAGATCGCAGCCGGACAACTGGGGGCGCCTCCCATCGATCCGAAGCAGCAATATCAAATCGCCGTCAACGTGATTGGCAGGCTGACCAGCACCGCACAATTTGACAACATTGTCCTGAAAAATTCACCCAACGGCATCGTGCTGTTGAAAGATGTCGGACATGCGGAACTGGGAGCCCAGACGTACGCGACGGATCTGAAGTTCAACGGCTATAGCGCCGTCGGCATGGGCATTCAGCAGTTGAGCAATGCAAATGCCTTGGCTGTCGACAAGGCCGCCAAAGCGGAAATGGCGAAGTTGGCCAAGTCCTTCCCTCCCGGACTGCACTATGCGATTGCCTTTGACACCACCAGGGTAGTGGGCGACTCGATTCGCGAGGTTTTGAAGACGCTGGCAGAAGCCATCGTCATCGTCATCGTGGTCATCTTTTTCTTCCTGCAGGATTGGCGCGCCACCATTATCCCAGCGGTCACGATTCCTGTTTCGCTTATCGGCACCTTTGCGTTTATCCGGATCTTTGGTTTCTCCATCAACTCTTTAACGCTGTTCGGAATCACCCTCGCCACGGGTCTGGTAGTCGACGACGCCATTGTGGTAATTGAAAATGTGCAGCGGCATATAACCGAGGGAGCCATTGACGCGCATCAGGCGACCTCCGACGCCATGGGAGAAGTCACCAGCGCGGTCATTGCGACTTCGGTGGTCTTGATTGCGGTGTTCGTGCCGGTGTCTTTTTTCCCCGGCACCACTGGCATTTTGTACCGCCAGTTCGCGCTGACGATCGCGTTCTCCATCGCCATTTCCGCGTTCAACGCGCTCACTCTTTCTCCGGCACTGTCTGCCATCCTTCTGCGAAGAGAGAGAATTCATCATGGACTTTTACATGCCGTGGATCGAGGCATCAAGGGCATGTCCGCCGGATATGCGCGCAGCATTCATGTCGTGCTCCGCTGGCGCTATGCATTAATCCTGCTGTTTGTCGCTGGCCTGTCAGCGACCGTGTACATGTACCGGCATGTGCCCACATCCTTCGTGCCGCAGGAAGATCAGGGCTACATCATTCTGCAGATCCAGGCGCCACCCGGAGCGTCCTTGGCGTACACCGACAAATTGGCAAATCAGGCCCAGGCGATCGTCATGCACGAGCCGGAAGTCGAGAGTTCATTTGCCGTGACCGGCTTCAGTTTTGCAGGCAGCGCCGCGAACTACGGACTGGTATTTGTCAGCCTGAAACCATTTTCGCAACGCAAAGGGAACCAGCACTCATCGGGCGCACTGGTGGCGAACCTGCGCGGAAAGCTGTTCTCGATTCAGGGCGGCCTGGTCATTCCTTTCGAGCCGCCTGCAATCCAGGGCATCGGCAGTTTTGGCGGTTTTCAGTTTGAGTTGCAGGATACCGGCCAAAATACCCTTACCGACCTGGCCCGCGTTGCCAATGAGATTGTTGCCGACAGCCGGCAGAATCACCAGTTGACGGGACTGTTCACGCCTTTTACCGCCAACGACCCCTTGGTCGAGGTGAACATCGATCGCGAGAAAGCCCAGGTGTTGAATGTTCCGATGACCCAGATCAGCGATGCGTTGCAGGTGTACATGGGCTCGGCGTACGTGAACAACTTCATCTTTAATAACCGCTCGTATCAGGTGTATCTGCAGGCCGATCAAAATTTCCGGCGCAATGCACAGGACCTGCGATCGTTCTATGTGCGTTCCGGCGGCGGCCAGATGGTTCCGCTCGATAGTCTCGTCACGCTGGTCGATACTTCAGGGCCGCAAGTGATTAGCCATTACGATCTGTTCCGCTCAGCAGAAATCGACGGATCGTCCGCACCCGGCATCAGCACCGGCCAGGGCTTAACGGCCATGCAGGATCTGGCCACGAAACACATGCTGCGAGGCATGCAGTATTCCTGGACTGGGTTGGCGATGCAGGAAATTGAAGCCGGCAACAAAGCGGTCATCATCTTCGCCCTTGGAATCCTAGTGGTCTATCTGACCCTGGCCGCGCTGTATGAAAGTTTCGTGCTGCCGTTCATTATCTTGTTGTCGGTTCCAATGGCTGTTCTAGGAGCCCTGACCGCAGTCTCGATGCGGGGCCTGTCGGACGATGTGTACTGTCAGATTGGTCTGGTCATGTTGATCGGCCTGGCGGCAAAGAATGCGATTTTGATTGTGGAGTTTGCCGAGCAACTGCGTAAGCAGGGCCGTTCCATCGCCGATGCTGCCATGGAAGCGGCCGAGTTACGCCTCCGACCCATTTTGATGACGTCGTTCGCTTTTATTCTTGGCATTCTGCCGTTGGCGTTCGCCAGTGGCGCCGGCCAGGCTGGCCGGCATTCAATCGGTACAACAATTATTGGAGGAATGCTGGTCTCCACAATCCTGAATCTCTTCTTTATTCCGGTGCTCTACGTCCTGACCAAAACCGTTCTGGAAAAGTTTGGTGGCGCTGGTCAAAATCGCGCACCGGCACGGGTCGTCGAATCGCCGAGCCATTGATATTCTTTGTGCCCTTCGAGAGACGCTGGGGGATGAGCTATCGCTGTGCCCCAGCTAAAGGCCAAGAAACTGAAGTACCGCGGCCAACACTTTCCCAGCAGATTCCTGGGGACTTTCCTCACCGGTCAAACACTCCAGATCAGGCGATAATGGAGCTTCGTAAGGATCATCTATACCGGTGAATCCGTGAATCATACCGATGCGGGCTTTGTGGTAGAGACCTTTGGGATCTCGCTGCTCGCACACCCCCAATGGGGCATTCACGTAGACTTCGATGAAATTGCCGATGGTGGAGCGTGCCTCTTCGCGGCCACTTCGATAGGGAGAAATCGCCGCCACCAGTACGATCTTTCCATGGTGCGTCAGCATTTTCGCAACCTGCGCGATGCGTCGGATATTTTCTTTCCGGTCCACTTCCGAGTATCCAAGATCTTTGCAGAGGTGCGTTCGCACCACGTCACCGTCGAGTACTTCCACCGCCAGGTCGCGGGTTGCTAATTCCATCTGAACGTAACGACAGATGGTGGTTTTGCCGGCGCCGCTGAGGCCTGTGAACCAGACAGTCAGGCCGGGATTCGGCTTCCCATACGCCATCGGATGTTCCCTACTCACGCGCTTTTCCCTTCCCTAAAGAGTAGGTTTCCGAAATCAATCCTGGTGAGAGTGGGACGACCTGGGAATGTCCTGGTACGACTGGTATTGGCTTCGTGTTTGAGCGTTTCGCCAGTCCGAGGCGGCCCCGAAGCTCATTCGTCCTCGCGCAAGTTTTTGACAAGCTTTCTACTGCCGGGATGCACTCTAAATCTTACCCCGTGCCAATCGTAACTCAAATGGATTTCGGAGTAGATCTTCAACGCCGGTGACTATCTCGTCCTGTTCGACGGAATAGACGCCGATTAAGTTTCCAGCGCCGTTGTCACGACCTTCCCTGTCGCTCCCCTCGGCAGACGTGCGCCCTGCCGGAGGATGACGATTCCCGTAGCCGGTTGACCTAGGCGGGATGAAAACCGGCCAGAATCGTCCCGAAAGAACCCGGCCCAAAGCGCCGCATGAACACGTATCATCGCAAGTAAGATCGTGGACACAATGCAATGAGAAAAAGCAGCAAAAGCAAAGACGCTGAGCGTAATAATTACGTTCTTGTTGTCTTCGACAGTTGTCGCTACGACTCGTTTATGAAGGCGCGGCCACGGACCATGCGCAAGCTCGGCCCCGTCGAGCGCAAATGGTCGTATGCCTCCTGGACGGCACCATCGCACTTCAATCTGTTAATGGGACTGATGCCCCACAGCAGCCCGAAGCACATTTTCGCCTCAGAGTATTACAAGACCGAATTCCTGAAATATAACCAACGCCTCGGTTGCGAGGATCTCAAATTTCAGTCACTGGTGCCGCAACTCTACCTGCCGCCCTTTCTGAAACATACTCTGGGATACGCCACCCACGCACGCGTCTCGCTGCCCGTGCTGAACCCTAAGACGCCCATCAATCTCGGTTTCGACAGCTTTCGATTGATGGATAAGCACAATGACATGCGAGCCATGGTGCGCGAAATGCACTTCTCAGAGGAGCGGCCGTCCTTCTGGGTGCTGAATGTCGGCGAGACGCACTATCCCTATGCGCTGCCGGGAGAATCGGAAGAAGACTGGCCCAGGATTCACGGAGTCCACGGAGTGTTCAAGCACCTGCAGGATCCCGTGGTCGGTGGAAAGCTGAAGGGTACGCGATTCTTCAACCAGAAAAAGATGAATGACCTGCGCCATCGCCAGATTGCGGCCGTCAAGTATCTCGACGTGGTCGTTGAAGAGTTGTTCGATCTGGTTCCCAAAAATACGTTCATCACCATCACCTCCGATCACGGAGAATTGTTTGGCGAGGATGGATATTTCGGCCACGGACCTGTGCAGCACCCGAAAGTCCTGGAGGTTCCATTTCTCGAGGGCAAGCTGCGGTGAATCGACCCCTGCATTCCTTTCCGCGGATCTCCACCACAAACGCTGCGGCAACGCTGACGATGATGGTTTGCTGGTTGCTCTATGCGCACCACCATCCGCACGCGGTTCAACTAGCCTACATCGGACCCGGTTCCGGCTTTGCCTTTATCAGTTCTTTCCTGACGCTGATTGTTGGCTTTTTTGCCAGCCTGCTGTCCTTTTTAACCTGGCCGTTTCGCATGGCATGGCGAACCCTGCGACGTCACAAAGGCTTTCGCGATGCCAAGGTAAAGAAAATCATTTTCCTCGGGCTGGATGGGCTGGACCCCGGTTTGACCGAGCGCTACATTGCCGAAGGCAAGTTGCCGAACCTGAAGAAGCTGGCCGAAACGGGCAGTTATCATCGCCTGCGGACCACGTTTCCCTCGCTGTCTCCTGTGGCGTGGTCCACGTTCGCTACCGGAGTTAGTCCGGCCAAACATAATATTTTCGATTTTCTCGATCGCAGCCTGAAGACATATTTGCCGCAACTCTCGTCCGCGCGCATTGAGCGACCGCGAAGAGTTCTACGCCTCGGTCGCCTGCGAATTCCAACCTCCAGCCCGAGTGTCGAGCTGCTGCGCAAAAGCAAACCCTTCTGGAAAATTCTCGGGGAGCACGGCATCGACTGCACAATTTTGCGTTTGCCTATCACCTTTCCACCGGAAAAGTTTGATGGAAAAATGCTCTCGGCGATGTCCACTCCAGATTTGAAGGGTACCCAAGGAAGCTTTTCGCAATTCACTACGCGCGTGGAAACAACGACGTATGAAAACGGCAGCCGCTATCCGCTGCGCGTGACGGAAAGCGGATTTGAAGGCGTGATTGAGGGCCCGCAGGATACGTTTCTGGCGGAGGAGCCGACGCTGCGCATTCCCTTCCAGTTGCTGCGCAAAGGAAACGCCTTCGAACTGCGGGTACAAGACCATCGCGTGTACCTGCAGCGCGGTGCATACACAAAGTGGCTGCAGCTTTCTTTCCGCACAATTGTCGGTGCCAAAGCCTGCGGCATTGTTCGCTTCATGCTGACGGAACTCGAGGCGGAAACCAGCCTGTACATGTCTCCGATTCAAATTGACCCGGAGCGGCCGGCGCTTCCCATCAGCCACCCTTCCTACTACGCGAAATATCTGGCCGACCTGCTGGGTTCCTATGCCACCTGTGGCATGGCAGAAGATACCTGGGCGTTGAATGAAGGCGTCATCGACGAGTCGGCGTTTCTCGACCAGGCGTACAGCATTTTCGAAGAGCGCAAGGGAATGTTCCTGAGCGCGCTGCAACATACCCGTCGCGGTGTGGTGGCCTGTGTGTTCGACACCAGCGATCGCGTGCAGCATATGTTTTTCGGCCACATGGGCGGCAACGACCAGTACAAACAGACGATTGAAGAGATGTATCAGCGCATGGATGCGCTGGTGGGTGAAACCCTGCCGTTTGTCGACGCCGACACCGCACTCTACGTTCTATCGGATCATGGCTTCTGCGCCTTTCGACGCGGCGTCAATCTCAACTCCTGGCTGCATCAAAACGGTTACTTAATATTGAAACCGGACGCTGAGGCGGGTTCGTTTTTTGAAGGTGTGGACTGGAGTAAAACACGCGCCTATGCTCTGGGCCTGGGTGGAATGTATATGAACATTCAAGGCCGCGAGGCGCACGGAATTGTAGCTCCCGGAAAAGAAGCGGAAGCGCTGCGGCGCGAGATTATCGCAAGGCTCACCGCTCTACGCGAAGACGACGGCGAGGCGCCGATCCGCACCGTGTATGCAACTGCCGATCTGTACCAGGGCCCGTACCTGCAAGCCGCGCCCGACATGCTGGTCGGCTATCACAAGGGATATCGCGTGTCGTGGGACTGTGCGGTTGGCAAAGTGACGAAGCATGTTCTTGAAGACAACACCAAGGCTTGGAGCGGCGACCACTGCGTCGATCCTGTGCTGGTTCCGGGCGTGTTGTTCGCCAATCGCCCGATCAGCAACACCGATCCCGGCATTGAAGATTTGGCGCCCACGGCACTGCATCTGTTCGGCGTCGAAGTTCCGCAGTGGGTGGAAGGAAAATCGCTGTCGTTATGAATCGGAGCTTGTGGAAACGCGGCGCCATCGTAGCGGTAGGCCTTCTGTCCGCAGTCCTATGCTGCTTGGTGAGTGGCTGTCATCGTCACAGGTCGAACGGCAAACGCATTTTGGTGCTGGGCATTGACGGCATGGACCCGGCCTTTCTTGAACGGCACTGGGATTCCCTGCCTAACCTGAACCACCTGCGACAAATTGGCGACTTCGAACGGCTCGGTACAACGATTCCGCCGCAAAGCCCGGTGGCGTGGTCCTCCGTGATGACGGGTATGGACCCAGGCGGCGACGGCATGTTCGACTTCATCCTGCGCGATCCGAAAACGATGACGCTGCTGTCGTCGATGGCCGACGTTGATTTGCCGAGTCACACCGTTTCCATTGGGCCATACATGCTGCCAATTTCCAAGGGGCACGAAGAACGGTTTCTGCAGGGCGAAGCTTTCTGGCAAATTTTAGACAAGGCCAGCGTGCACTCTATCATCCTTCGCATGCCCAACAATTTTCCTCCGCTCCCGTCGAAGAGCGAGACTCTCTCCGGCATGGGCACGCCCGATTTGCGCGGCACCTATGGAACCTTCACCGACTTCACCGACGATCCGTTGGCGGTGGCGCACGAAGTTCCCGGCGGCATCATCGTCCCCGTAACGGTCGACAACAACCAAACCTCTCTGGTTGTAGGAGGTCCGGAAAACACTTTGCGCAAAGATCATGCGCGATCGACGGTGACCATGGTCGTTCATCGCGATCCTGACCATCCAGCCGCGCTGCTTGAAGTGGACGGCCAGAAATTTATTCTTCGCGAAGGAGAATGGTCGGGATGGATTCATGTCCGTTTCCCCATCATTCCCGGCATCAAAACCGCTGCGGGCATGTTTCGCGTATACGCGAAGAAGATCAATCCTGAGTTTGAGGTTTATGTCTCGCCGGTTAACATCGATCCCAGCTCGCCCGAGCTTCCCATCTCGACGCCAGCTTCCTTTAGCGCCGATTTGGCGCGCGCGATTGGACCGTATTACACCCAAGGAATTCCCGAAGACACCGCTGCCTGGCGCTCCGGAGTTTTCAATCGGCAGGAGTTCGAGCAGCAAATTGACTTTGTCAGCGACGACGAATTCCGCATGTTCAACTATGAGCTTCCGCGCCTGCGTAACGGCGTACTGTTTCTGCACTACGGGCCGGTTGACCAAGGTTCGCACATGCTGTGGGGCAAGTATGAGGACGATTTGCTGAAGATCTACCAAAGGGTCGATGCCGAAGTCGGCTACTTGATGAAGGCGGCCCCCGATGCGACATTGATGGTCATCTCCGACCACGGATTTACCAGCTTCGATCGCGCCGTGAATCTGAATACCTGGCTCTACAAAGAAGGTTTCCTCGCCATCGACAATGCAAAGAACCTGGGCAAGGACGATGGTACCCTGACGCACGTGGACTGGGCGCACACGGAGGCGTACTCCATTGGACTGAACTCGATCTACATTAACGTTGCCGGACGCGAGAAAAATGGAATCGTACCGCCCGCGATGCACGATCAGGTGGCCGCGAAAATTGCGGCACGTCTGGAGGCTTTGAAGGACCCGTTGAATGGGAATTCCGCAGTCTACAAGGTCTATTTGAGTGATCAGGTCTACCATGGGCCTGCAGTCAAGCTGGCGCCGGACTTGATTGTCGGCTGGCAAAAAGGATATCGGTCGTCGTGGGAAACTGCGCTGGGAGAGATTCCGGCGGTCGTGATTGAGGATAATAATGACCAGTGGCGCGGCGATCACTGTGTCGATCCGGAACTTGTCCCCGGAACATTCCTCGGCAATCGAAAATGTAAACTCGCGCATCCGTGGCTGGGAGACGTGCCTGTCACGCTGCTGCACGAGTTTGGAGTGGCGGCGCCGAAAAATATGCGCGGCCACTCGATGTTTTGATACGGAGGCAAATATGGCGGGGACGTCCATCAAGCTGAAAAAAGAGTTGTGGGCGAAGGTGAAACGCGTTTCGCAGGCGGGTGGTTACAGCTCCCCGGACGAATTTGTGGAGCATGTGCTCGCTAAGGAGATTGCCAAGCTGGACGATGCGCAGTCCGATGAAGAAATTGTTCTAAAGCTGAAAGGCCTGGGATACCTGGACTGATGCGACCCGCGACCTATCTGATCAGCCTGACGGTGCTCGGCTTTTTGACCGGCGTCGCGATTCTTCCGGTATTCGGCAGGTTTTCAAACACCGAAAGCATCGCGCTGGCGAAACGAAAAATCCGCGCTGCGCTCTACGAGTTTCGCCTGTTCGGAGATGACCCGCAGCTGGTGTTTCGGGCGCAGGGGCAATTGGTGTTGTGGAACGCTCGCTACCTTGGCCTGATGCTGAAGCCAGCGATGATCGTTATTCTTCCGATCATCGCC
>JAJXZK010000236.1 GCA_021780095.1 Acidobacteriota bacterium
GCGCATACGCATAATCCTCGCGTGTCAGCGACTGCCGGTGAACCACCCACAAACACTGCAAGGCGAATACGCATAGCATGGCAGCAGCCAACATCTGCGGTTTGTGAATTTCAAATCTCGGCGTGCGCATGCGGCTGTTGCTGAGTTTACTAGAGAGCGGTGGAAAACTAGCGCTGTCCCTCTGCGGCTCATGCATCGCTGGCATCTAAAGCACACACGGTGACATCGTTTCACGGTCTATCGGCTGCTAGACTAATCTTCTCCAACCAAAGGATCAGCGAATACGGTGGCTGACAAGGAATTGTTTGATGCGGAAGGTCGTGGTAATCGGTGCGGGTGTCATGGGACTGGCAGCCGCATACCAGGCCCTGCTCGACGGATGCGACGTGGACATTCTCGAAGCTTCAGCGGAGCCGGGAGGGATGGCCGCACATTTTGACTTCGGCGGTATCTCGATTGAACGTTTCTATCATTTCGTATGCAAGACGGATCATCCGACATTTGAGTTGCTGAGGGATCTGGGCATCGCAGACAAGATGCGTTGGGTGCCCACCAGCATGGGCTTCTTCAGCCAAGGGAAAATGCATCACTGGGGTGATCCGGTTTCTTTGTTGAAGCTCCCCGGAGTCAGGCTGATCAGCAAGCTGAGATACGGATTTTTTGTTTTTGCCTGCACGCATCGCGATCGTTGGCCTGCATTGGAGAACCGGTCGGCAAGAGAATGGATCATACGCTACTGCGGAAGGGATATTTACGATCGATTCTGGCATCCGCTGCTGGATTTCAAGTACTACGAATATGCCAACAACATCTCAGCCGCATGGATATGGACTCGGATCCGCAGGATCGGCAAGTCGCGAAAAAATATCATGCAGGAGGAACTCGGCTACATTGATGGAGGCTCTAAAACACTCGTGGACGCGTTAGTGGATGCCATTGATCGGCTCGGGGGGCGTTTTCATCTCGACACGCCGGTGAAGCGGGTTGTCACCGAAAACGGTCGAGTAACCGGGGTGGACACCGCTGCCATGTATTTCGCCGCCGATGATGTCATCTCTACGGTCCCGATCCCGCTTATTCCCAGAATGGTACCCGACTTGCCCCCGGAACTGAAAGCGCGCTATCAGGCGATTCATAGCATTGGGGTGATTTGTGTCGTCTTAAAATTGAAACGGCCAGTGAGCCCCCATTTCTGGGTCAATATTTCGGAGGATGGCATGGAAATTCCCGGTATCATCGAATTTTCGAATCTGAGAAGCGTTGGCGGTGACGCAATTGTGTACGTTCCGTATTACATGCCAATCACCAATCCAAAGTTCTCCTGGTCAGACGATAGATTGCTCGAGGAAGTCGTCTCCTGTCTCCAGCGAATCAATCCAGCGCTCGTGCGTGAAGATATTGTCGAGGTGAAGGTATCCCGTCTGAAACATGGACAACCGGTTTGCGAGCCTGGCTTCGCTGCGAAGATTCCGCCGATTCAAACACCGATCCAGGGCTTGCAGATTGCGGATACCTGCTATTACTACCCCGAAGACCGCGGCATCGCAGAGAGTGTGCGAATGGGCCGCAATGTGGCTCGAGCGGTGAAGCGCTTCGATAGGTGAGAGTCCCAGCATTCATGCACAGCAAACACAGATCAACCGGGTCAACGAGTACGAGGCTTTCTCCGGTTCCGTCGGGCGAGACTTCTCACTCACAGAGGAATGCGCTCTTTTGCGTCTTGACCGTAATGGTGTGTACGCTGCTCACCAACCCTGTCGCAAACATGCCCTTCAGCGACGAGTTCTCCTACGACAAAACAGCTTTGGAATTTGCCCGAACCGGCCACATCCTCTACAACGGATGGGCGACCGCAATGCTGGGATGGTTGATTTCCTGGGGTTCCCTTGTTATCAGGATTTTTGGCTTTTCATTTACTGGCATGCGGCTCTCGATGCTGCCGATCGACGCCGCAACTGTGTACCTGCTCCATCAAATTCTGCGCCGATTCGGCATAAATCCTCGCAACGCGATCTTCGGAACCCTCGCCTTCGCACTGTCGCCAATCTTCATGCCCTCGGCTGTCAGCTTCATGACCGATGTACCCGGCATGTTTGTCATCTTCGTCTGTTTGTATATGTGCCAACAGGCAATCCAGGCTGCGAGCGACAGGGCTGCCCTTATGTGGCTTGCGTCTGCAACCGTTTTCAATGTTGCGACCGGAACAGTGCGCCAGATTGCGTGGCTCGGAGCCCTCGTTATGGTGCCTTCGACGGTATGGCTGCTGAGACAACGCCGCGGCATCAAGATAGCGGGCGTTGTACTGTGGGGGCTCAGCTTCACCGCTGTCCTGATTTTTCTGCAATGGTTTAACAGCCAGCCATATTCTGTACCGGAGCATGTGATTTGGGCGCGGATTACGTGGATGACATTTCCCCATTTGTCTGCCCAGTTGGTCAAGATGGTGCTTTGCCTTCTCCTTATCATTCTGCCCATCTCTGTGGCGTGGCTGCCGTCAGCAAGCGAATTAGATCGCAGCGCGTGGCTGCGAATCGGCGGAGTTCTTGCCGTGTTCGTCGCGTTTGAACTTCTCGCCAATGCACTGGGAAGGATGGATACCTGGCTCATGCCCTGGCTGATGTACTTACTGCCGGAGCAGTCCGCACTTCGGCCAGGCATGTTCGGCACGGCTCCCGAGGCTACCTTGTGGATCCGGTTCGCAATTTCCTTCTTCATCGTAGCCGTGGCGATTGTCGCATTGGAACGGGAGTTGGAGCGAAAGCCGAGTGGACCCACGCAACAGAACGAGCCGCTCAACACCAGCAGCCTTGGAACTTCGTGGCATGAAGTTGCATGGATTCTCGGACCCTTTTCGCTGAGTTATGTTCTTCTGTTGGTCCCCCGCGGAGCTTTCGATTTAATCCAGGACAGGTACATGGTGGGCCTGGTCCCCTCCATCCTCGTCGTCCTTCTCAAGTTGTATCAGGAGCGGATCGGTCCCAGACTCCCCGCCGTCAGCGTCGTTATGCTGGTCCTGTTCGCCGCGTATTCAGTCGCCGGAACTCACGATTTCTATGCGGAATCTCGGGCGCAGGTGCGCGCGATCCAAATGGTGGAAAACTCCGGCGTGCCCAGAAAGTCTATTCAAGCCGGCTTCCCGTCCGACGGGTGGATCCAAATTGAAAACGGCGGCCACATCAACGAAGCGCGGATCAAGGTTCCTGCCGACGCCTATAATCCCACACCTTTTTCCAAAATCCCTGAAGGATGTCGAGACGGATTTACAAACTTCGCGCCGGTGATTGATCCCAAATACTTCATCCTGTTCCCGTGGTTCAAGAATCCTTCCTTTCCTCCTCCTTCCTGGTGCTTCATTCGGGCCAATTTTCCTCCGATTCATTACACGACCTGGTTGCCTCCTTTTCACGAATCGATGTACGTGGAGGAGCTGGCGCATGGTACTGTTGCTCCGGAGTAACTGCGGCGCCACATCCGACAGCGTTGCATCCAACCGCCGCTCACGATACCATCCGCTTGCATGGACTTGAACCGCCCATCCGATCGCATCGTCTCCGCCGAACCCGTCGAGGATGACCTCGCTCTCGACCTGAAGCTGCGTCCGCAGCGGCTGAATGAGTTTATCGGTCAGCGCAAAGCAAAGGAGCAGCTGTCGATCGCGTTGCAGGCAGCGCGCAATCGCGGCGAGGCCTTGGACCACGTGCTGCTCTCCGGCCCTCCGGGATTGGGCAAAACCACGCTCGCCAACATTATTGCGAATGAACTCGGGGTCGGCTTCCAGCAAACCTCCGGGCCCGCGATTCAGATTCAGGGGGACTTGACGGCAATCCTGACAAATCTCAAGAAGCACCAGGTGCTGTTTCTGGATGAGATTCATCGCCTGCAACCAGCCTTGCAGGAAAAGCTGTACACGGCGCTGGAAGATTACAAGTTGGACATCATCATCGGGCAAGGACCGGCAGCGCGTACCCACGTGATGGACCTGCATCCGTTTACCTTCATCTCCGCAACCACACGGCCGGGACTGCTGGCGTCTCCCTTGTTGGCGCGGTTTGGAATCCTGCTACGGCTGGAGTTTTACACTGACGAAGAATTGCGCATCATCGTACATCGCTCCGCGGATGTGTTGAACGTGCCCATTGATGACGACGGCGCCGCGGAGATTGCCATGCGATGCCGCGGGACACCCCGTATCGCCAACCGCTTGCTGCGCCGTGTTCGCGACTATGCCCAGGTTCGCGCCAATGGGTGCATCGACCGCGAGACTGCGATGGCCGCGCTGAGTCTGCTGGAAGTGGACGCGCACGGATTCGACGAAATGGATCGCCGCCTGCTGCGCACTATCATTGACAAATATGACGGCGGACCTGTCGGCCTGAACACGTTGGCGGCAGCCTTAGCGGAAGAAGAAGACGCGCTGGAAGAAGTCTACGAACCATTCCTGATTCAGATTGGTTTTCTTGATCGCACACCTCGCGGACGAGTCGCCACACGACTGGCGTACCAGCATTTCGGCTTGGAGCCACCCCGCAAACAAAATCTGCTTTTTTGACCACGGCAGGTGCTCGCCTTTATGCGTTGCGCACGTCCCTAATTACAGTGCGCTATCTCTAACATCTAAATATCCGCAGGCAATCCAGCGCGGCCGCGCAGTCCCCTACAATGGTTATAGGGTCAATGCAATCGAGACTGAAAGACAATTGAATCAGTTGATGCGCCAAAATCTATTCAGGCATGTAATTTTGCCGTTGCTGGTGGTTCTTGTGTGCTGCGGCACTCGCACGTTTGCTTCCGACAGCGCAGATAAAGAGGCAACGTCGTCTTCACTGCCGTCGGCGCCGGAAGCATCGCTGCACGCTGCAACGCAACATTCTGTCCGGCGCACCGCCCACGTCACCCTTCCGATGCTCAATGCCGAGCCCAAGTTGGGCGACTTTCTGGTTTCCCCGCCCGCATCCCAGGCGGCTCGGCAAATGTTGCGGATCAGCCACTTCGTCCAGCGCTATCCCGACGACGGAAAGCCTGCGACCCAATCGACCGTTGCCTACCTGGGATATACGCACAAATATTTCTATGCGGCCTTCATCTGTCACGACAAAACTCCAGGACGGATTCGGGCGCACATGCTGGCTCGTGACAATCTCGGTGACGACGACAATGTCGATCTATTTCTTGATACGTTCCACGACCAACGCCGCGCATTTTTGTTCGAGACAAATGCCCTGGGCATACAGTCGGACGCGCTCTACAGCGAACAAAATGGCTCCGACTACTCCTTCGATACGGTGTGGGATACTTGGGGAAAGCGCACCGCCTATGGCTACGTGGTCCTGATGCGCATTCCATTCGCGAGCCTGTACTTCGCCAAAGCAAATCCGGGCCAAATGCGCACGTGGGGTATCATTCTGGAACGGAATATCTCCCACTCAAATGAGAGTGTGTTCTGGCCACGCAGTACTCATAACGTGGCCGGAGTTCTGACTCAGGACATCGCCGCGGACGGGTTCATGAACATCGCGCATGGTCAGAACTGGCAGTTTGAGCCGTATGTACTCGCGCGCAATCTACGTCAGTTGAACGTCATCGACCCGAACAATCCCTATTTTCAGCACAAGCGCCTGCAGGCCTATGCCGGACTGGACGCAAAGTTTATTTTGCGCAACAGCCTCGTCCTGGATGTCACTCTCAATCCGGATTTCAGCCAGGTGGGAATCAACAATCCTGCGACTCCGAATCAGCGTTTCCCTCCATACTTTCCTGAGGTCAGGCCCTTCTTCATCGAGAACAGCAGCTACTTTATGACGCCGGTGAATCTTTACTACACCAACAACATTGTGCTGCCGCAGTATGGCGCGCGGCTCACCGGAAAGCTGGGTCCGTGGGCTCTCGGCGTGCTTGGCGTCGACGATCGCAGTCCCGGTCAGGATGTGCCTCCGGCAGATCCTCTGTTTGGGACGCGCGCCCACTTCTATGTCGGACGCGTCAATCGCGATATCGGCTCTCTTTCGGATGTAGGCATCATTTATGCCGACCGCGAATATCAGGGCTCCTACAACCGTGCTGGTGGTTTGGATTATCGCTCGCGATTGAAAAATCGGTGGACGCTAACCGGACAAATCATCTCATCCGCAACAATCAACCTTAGCAACAACACGCCCGGAGAACAGGCTTGCGAAAACCTCAAGCTGACTTGTAGCGGACAGGTATATTCGCAGGAAATGAGTTACTCCGACTTACATCAAAATTGGTGGGTAGGTTACAACGACACATCAGCGGGATATATAACCGACACAGGTTTCTTTCGCCGCCCAGACGTTCGCGAACCGAATGGCTATTATGCCTACACCTTTCGCCCAAAAAGCGGCTGGATCTTGTCGCATGGACCCCGCATATACAGTGAGCGGATCTGGGACCACACTGGGCTACCGCTCGACTTCTATATCAATCCCGCGTATGGCTTAAACTTCAAGTATCGGACTTCCATCTCGGCGAACGTGGAATTTGGCCAGGACCGGCTGCGCCCGATCGACTACCCCGTGCTCACACATAACGTGGAGTACCACAGCCATTCCAGTGGCGTAAACTTCTACAGCTCGCCGTTGCCTTACATTGCGATTGGTGGCGGCGTCTATACCGGAAGGACCATCAGTTATTCCCCGCCAAGCAACAGCGGACCCTACCCAGTGAACGTTACATCTCCAAATCTGAATCTGGAAATCAAGCCGATCGGGTCAGTCGATCTGAACAACAGCTATGTATATACACACTTCACCAACCCATCCAACGGGGCCATCGTCTACGACAATCACGAACTGATTTCCCGCTGGAACTATCAGATGACCAAATCGATCTCATTCAATCTGATCGGTCAATATATTTCCACCTTGCCGAATCCCCAATACACCAGCGCCCCCAATTCCAAGGATCTGTTCGCCGATGCCCTGTTTACCTATCTGCCACATCCAGGTACGGCCATCTACTTTGGCTACATTGGAAACTTCGCCAACCTGAATCGCGCGCTATGCACGCGCAACCCGGATGGAACCTGCAACGTCAGCGATCCTATTCTGCCAATCACCTATTCTTCGCTCATGAATGATGACAAAACCATCTACCTGAAAATGACCTACCTGCTGCGCTTCTAGCTTTTTACTCCGCCGGCGCAACAATAAATTGCTCGATCTTTCCGTTTGGCATCTGATACGTTGTCAATGTCACATGCGTGGTGGCAAACACCACGTCGTAGGCGCGGAAGGTCATGCCACCGCGCGACTCTTTTGCCGTTTGGCGAAATTCAATTGGTGCTCCGAGTGGTTTCAGGCTGGATTCAAAATCGCCCAGTCCCTGCGCATCGAAATACGCATTGCAATTCTCTGTGAACAAGGAGCGATCGATTTTGCCCTGCTGTAACCCCATGAAAACCTGCCGGGCCTGGTCCAGGCTCTGTTTCGACTCGTTCGGCCGCAGGCCAACCAGCATGGCGGCGATTTTGCCCGCAATCACTCCCGCCGTACCCACAGCTTCCTGATTCGTGAGCACCGCAATCGCAACTTTATCCTGCGGCAGCACCACGTTTTCGCTGGTAAAGCCGGACACTTCACCACTGTGCGAGATCACCATGTGCCCATCGCGGTTCGATATCTCTACGCCAAGTCCATAGTGGGTGTCTTGGCCGTCCTTCAACTTCACTCCGGTAAACATTTCCTTGTAGGAGGCCGGCTGCAACAGCGATTCATTCATCATCGCGATATCCCACAGGAGCAGGTCCTGCACCGGCATGGCCAGCTCGCCTGCGGCGAACATCCACCCCGGGCCATCTTGCGGAGCCGGACGTAGCGGGCCTAGCGCGTATCGAATATAGCCATGCGCGTCCGTCTGCTCCAACTGTTGCATGTCCGTATTCATCACGTGCGTCATGTGGAGTGGGGTAAAAATATTCTGCTGTAGGAATTTCATCACCGGCATTCCACTGACGATTTCCACGATTTTTCCGGCAATGACAAAGTTGGTGTTGCTATATTGCCATTGCGTTCCCGGCTCGAAATCGAGGGGCTTCTTTCCCCAGTTATCCAAGATGGCATCCGCCGTTGTCGGATTCTTCATCGGCAGCATGGAGTAATCTTCGGCGTAGTAATCCTGATACCCGGAAGTATGGGAGAGAATTTCCCGGAGCGTTACCTCCCTAGACCGCGTCAACTGTGGCAGCCAGGTGGAGATAGGGTCGTCGAGTTTCAGCTTGCCCTGCTGCTGCAGCATCAGGATGGCCGTTGCGGTGAATTGTTTGCTGATGGAGCCAATGCTGTAGCGCATTTCCGGCGTGGCCTCAACCGGCGGATCCAGTTGGGCCCTCCCATAGGCCTTCACATAGGCGATCTTGCCATTCGTCACGATTCCAACCGAAGCACTCGGCACTCCCGTCGTCGCCAGCGCCTGCTGGGCAATCGCGTCCACCTTGGCTTGCTGGTCACCGGGCAGCGAGTTCTGGGCGAGCATTCGATGGGGTGCGGTTGCGCACGCAATCAGCACTCCAGTGATCGCGACGTAACGGGCCTTGCGAGAAAACAACATTGCAACAGTCATTTGAGCTCCTTTTCAACTACGGCCAAATTCCAACCATACGCGGGAGTTGGGTCACATCCCATCTGCGACATACGTATCACCACAATCCTAGTAAACTAAACCATAGGGTACGTAACCGACAATATGACAGAAAGTTCAACAGTTTCGATGAATCTTCCTCTCACCTCTGCAATTGAATCTGCGGCAAAAACCGCGGGTCTGATCGTTTTGTCCACACACGCAGGTTCTGATTTCAATGGCTCGCCGACAACTCGCTTCGTCTTTGGATTGAGCGCGGAGACTGCCAGCGATCGCACGTTGCAGATGGAGTTGAGCAACACTTTCGACGTGTCGCAGACTGCGCTGTTGCCGGAGTTGACCAGCTATCTGCGCGAATCCGCACTGCGCCTTCGCAATCCCCGACCGGATTGTTATGTCACCCTGGCTGGATTGCCGATTCGATTCGCCGATTTCCGCTGGCCGTTTCATCGATCCACTTCCGGCTCCGATACGTACGTAGTTCATGGCGCTGCGCATCTGGAAGATGGCACTGCGAGTCCGTTGCATGCCAAGATCGCTGCGAGCATGACGGTCACTTTTGCAGACATTGTCGCCGCCCCCGAACAGCCTTACGCGGAAACATTTATTTACAACGCCGTTCGTAAGACGCTGGACCAGGGACAGATGGAAATGATCAAGAGCGGCAATCGCCAGCCGGTTCCTGTCACCACGCGGTACTACAGCCGCTGGCAAAAAAAGTTTGTCTTTAGCGACACCGACGACGAGGCGCGAACTGATTTTCTGGCGTTAAAACTCTATTGGCTTTCCGGAGTGCTGGGAGGCAGCCAGCCCGTATGGATCGCCGATCCCAGAGATGCACAGTATCTGAACGCCACAACAGATCAGTTGCAACACGCGGCAACCCTTCTGGCTGGCGAGGGGTTCGTTAAGCTGGCAGCGGACCCGCAATTCGCCGCCGCGACACCATTGCTGTTACAGCGCGCGGAACATTACCACACCGTCCTGGCGGACGCGCTGGCGATCACCAAGCCCTCCTTCAACGAAGACATGCGCCACGGCCATACCAATATGTAAGTGGCTGGTGCAGACTGCTTGTGCTTCCCTTCCAGCGGGAACGCAAGCAGTCAGACAGACCGGCGTCACTTATTTGGCGTCCATCACGCAACGAAATCCAACCCCGCCGGAACGATCATAGCTGGGAGCCATCAGCAGTAATTTCCCGTGCTCATCGTTGCGGTAAGCCTGCGGAAAATACCAGATCGACCCCTGCGGTTGATAATGACTTCCGCCGCGCAGAATGCCTGCTCGCGTGTGTTCATCCGTGAACTCGTCCGTCCACTGCCACACATTGCCGACCATATCCATCACGCCGAACGGACTGGCGCCGGCAGGGTGTGCATCCACATCGGCGGCGCTCGCCATCCTCCGTCCTGCATCCGGCACGGGCACAACCTGCGGATTCCACTCGTTCCCCCACGGGTACGTGCGACCATCGGTTCCCTGGGCGGCGTACTGCCATTCCCACTCATGCGGAAGCCGCTTGCCGGCCCATTTCGCATATGAGCGAGCATCTTCCAATGAAACCCAGGTCACCGGCTTGTTGCCCCAGCCCTCGGGATAGGTCCCATTTTTCCAGTCACGCAGGAAGTCCAGATTGTCCTTCGGCTGGTAGTGGGAGGCGTCGAGAAACTTCTTGAACTCCGCATTCGTCACCGGATACTTATCGATGTAGAACGAATCGATGTGCATCTTGTGCTCGTGAAAACGCCGTGGCATATCTTCCCAAGGGTATTGCACGTCGACTCCGATATCATTGCTGCCTTCGATCTCAATGCCGCGCACCTTAAATACAAAGTCGGCTGCGGGAATCTGGATCATGCCTTCCGGCGCGCTGGCCGCCGGCTTGGTCACTGGAATCTCTACCATCTGTTGCGGCAGCGACTTCCATTCATCGGAATAACTGGACAGCGGTGTCGCGGTCATGGCCTTCATCTTTGCCATGAGCTTCTGTGTCATGGCGTCAGCCTCGCCCGGCGTCGCCAGTACTGCGCCAAAGCCGTGTGCCTCGATCGAGAAGGAAAGCACATCATTTCCGCCTTCGCGATCGGGTTTCAGTTCCATTCCGTGATACAGGTCGTAGTAGTGCATTCCGTCCTTCGCAGGGACAGCCATCTGCCTTCCGGACACATCGTATTCATTGCGGTTCACGAGGGTCCACACCGTCTTATCTCCCAGCGGCCAGCGACTGGAGAAGATTCCGTAGAACGTTGTGGGATACATCGGCTCCCACCCTGGGCTCACAAGAAATGGGGCGACGCCCCGTTCAATCGTGGCCATCCGTCGCGTGGCTTCGCCATCACGCGGAGTAATTCCATTCCAGATGCCCCATATGTTTTCCCAGCTTTCCCAACCGACGCCATTGAAGAACGCGAATTGAAGATCATCTGTCTTATTGCGGTTCCAACGGTGAGAGATGTTGACCATGTGGCGGGTCTCCAACCACTTGAATCGGTCCACCTCCGGTGCGAAGGGAAACTGGTATTGACCCCACGTCATCACGTTCCATGCCATCGCTTCATCGGAAGGCTGCCCTTCCGGCTCGAACGCCAGCGGGTGGTCTACCTTATCCGCTGCCAATGAGAACGCGAGGGGCACTCCATCCTGCGTGTCACCGTTGATGCCGTCGGCGTTCAGTTGCTTCATGAATTCTGCAACTGCCTGTGGCCAGGGTACTCCCGGATCGCGAGTTCCCTGGTCCCACATCATCATCGGAAACAACACGCGCACGCCACGTCGATGAAAGTCCGCCACCATCTGTTGCACGCCCGCCACGCCACCGGGCATGGAACGCACCATGTCATGTTGATTGCGATCGTCGATTCCCATGTTCGGATACGTAGACCAGACCAGCACCGCATCGATTCCGCCATAACGCTTTTCGAGGTCATCCAGATAGCGGTCTACCGTGTATTTGCCGGAGACAGGATCGTACAGATAGCGATCCTGCACCATCATCTGCGGCTGGATAAAACTGGACTGCGTCCACTGCAGCGCTGGCATACCGTAGCGCGCGCCATCGTAGCCCACTCGAATGCGGCGTTCCGTGCGCCAGTGAGTCACATCCTTCAACCATTCTTCATGCGTATTGGCAGGGCAGGGATGATATCCGCCCGCGAGCGCGGCGGAATATGCGTTGCTCAACGTCAGGCAGTCTGGAACCGGGATCTGTTCTCTCTCTGGCCGGTACTGGCTGTCTTGTCCGGTTGCCACTGGGCATAACGTTGCGGTGACGATGAGCCCGGCGATCACGACAAACATTTGAGTGCGAATACGAGTCATACATTCTCCCATGAAGAAATCTCCTAAGCTTGCGCGGCTGTTGTTGGGCCACACGTTTGCAATACGCTACTCCGATACCGTAACAATGCGGTGTCCGTGGGCCGGCATGTCCACAAGCAGGCTGCCGTTTCGAACTGGCGTAGCCGTCCCACCCTCCAGGCCTGTGAATTTCGAACCATGGACTGCCCCAAGATCCACCTTGACCTGCGCCGGTTGCGATTGAAAGTTGAAGACAATGAGAAGGCGCTCCGAATGATCCGCCGCACCCCGCAAGGTTGCGTAGAAATGTGTGTCGTCATTGGTGGCGATGCGGCGTCGGGTGCTGTTTTGATAGAGCGCCGGATGGTGAGCCTTCAGTTTCAGGAGCGCAGGAACTCCAGACGCTGGCTGCGTAACTCCGCCACGAGGATCACAGTAACAAAGCATGTCTCCGGAGGTGGCCAACAGAGCTTCTGCCAGCTGTTGTCGCTCCGCGTCATGCAGATCGGGGACTGGCATGTAAAGTGTGCCGCCGGCAGCTACCACGGGATCGTGATAGCTACGCAACGCGCTTTCTAGCAGGTCGGGATTACCGCTTTCCACACTTTGCTTGAGAGCCTGATTGTCTTTCTCCCACCAGATACCCAGGCCATAATCGTACAGATTGGTAAAGTGTCCTTCGGTCACCCATCCCACCGGGTCATCGGTGCGGAAGGCTCCGCCTCCCTCCGGTTGGATAAACTTGCGCCCGTTACTGGAAATGGGGTCGGTGATGCGCTGGTCAACCTTCTGCCATGTCGCGCCCGTATACCAATTGACCGCGTCGAGAATCATGCCGTCGAGGCCGGTCCTCATCCAGAACTTCACAACTTTTTCCGCTTCAGCGGGCCACGCCTCGCCTGCCCAGTTGTATTGCGGAAGACGGACGCTCTGCCCATTCGCATCTTTACCAGGCCAGCGAGTCCAGTAGTATTGCTGGGCACGATCGCTCCACTGCCAAAATTCGTTTTTCAGCGGATCATAGCCCGGCTGCTTGGGACGA
>JAJXZK010000058.1 GCA_021780095.1 Acidobacteriota bacterium
GCATCATCGTGGGCTTTGGCCCGTTCGTCGATTCGAACCAAGCAGTGTCAGCCAGAAGCGCAGAGTTGCTATGGATCCCCGGCCCTCCCTCCCCGCCGGCGATTACTGGTATCTGGGCTCGCCTGATCCGGCGATCGATCAGCTGTTTCGGCGGGCGTGCGGCCTCGCGTGGCCATACGCCGTCTATTGCGCGAAGTTCTATCACAACGATCCCGATTTCGCTTACGACCTGATGGATGCAGCGGTTCAGAATGCGGAGCGGTATTACGCGCGCTTCGATGGCAAGCGAACGGTGCTGCAACTCTCTTACAGAATCACCTCCGTCATCAAACGGCTGTCAAAACATCGAGCCAATCGAAGTGAAATGGCGGTCGGCTCGGTCTCTGAACTGGAGCGCCTCGCGCGAAGCTTCGCCGCCATACCCGATGTCGAGCAGGACGCTTTCATCCGTCAGGTTTTAGACCGGATGACCCCTCGCACGCGCCGAATCGTGCACTGGCGGCTCGCTGGTCACACCTGGCGGCAGATCGCGGACGAGCTTGGCGCAGACCACATCACCGTATGGAGGCAGGCGAAGAAGGAAATGCTTGGACTGCTCGAGCTCAAATCTGATACCCCTGATGCGGAAGAACGAGGTGAGAAAGATTAAGGGAAATACCAACCCGGAACAATGGTTTGTCGAACAGTTGCGCGCCTATACGCAAAGGCAGGCGCGGGTCGCTAGGACTCCCGAATGCCCTGACGAATCCTTCCTGCGCGAATATGCGGCACGACCGGGGTCGTTCCCTCTCTCAGATTCACGCGTGCAACATGTGACTTCTTGTGGCCATTGCCTGCCCGCTCTGCTTCAGTTTCGCTCGGCTGCTGCCGCGCCACGCCTAGGGCTGGCGCGCTTGACCGCCATCGCTGCTCTATGCGCTGCATGCCTGATTGTCGGGTTTGTCGTTGCCAAATACTGGAATCGCCAGAATTTTCCCGCCTCGAATCCACCTGTCGGCCAGCAGGCATCCGCCGTTGTCGATCGAACCCTCGATCTCGCCAACTATGGAACCCTTCGGGGTGGCGAGGAGCAGCCGCCAAAACCGCCACTGAATCTCCCGGCAGCCTTGCTTCATGTCAATCTGATTCTGCCGCGCTTCAGCGAAGCCGGACCCTACACCATCATTGTCGTAGCGGGTCGCGAAGGCACGAACCGTATCGCCTATGCCACTGGAAAAGCCAGTATCCTCGGCAATCAAACCAAACTGACCGTGACGCTCGATCTGCGCCGCGCCAAGCCCGGAAGTTATGTTCTCCTCACCGAGCTGAGTGGACAGGATGACTGGTACTCCTATCCTCTCAGGATTCAGTGAACCGAACGACGCCAGAATCAAGCCGGAGCGTCACCCGGGCGCCTACAAGGTGGAGCCGATCAAACATCGGTGAGCGACGGGAGAATGCGCTCCCATCCCTTAGCTACAGCAACAAACGAGACAAGTTAGAGATTCCGCGATTCCTTCAACACAAATGGGCATGCGGGAATCATGCACACTGCGGAGTCAGTGCCGTCACATGTTCAAACTTTGACACCGCCTCATGAGTGTTGATCGGCCGGTGCGGCGAAAAGCTGGTTAATGATCTCATGGACCAGCTCGATAATCCCGAGGGCTGTTGGCATTAGAGAATAACTCCCGTGGGCGTAGTCGTTTCGTATACCGGGCAGCGCTTTTTCGAGCGACGCGAGAAGATCCCACTCCGGGTCCTGAGCCCGGACCCAGCGTGCGAATCCTTCATTCTTCACCAGGCCGTGGTCGATGGCGTATCTCATGAGACGCTGCAGGCCCGGTTTCCTCTCCTTTAGCTTTCTCGTTTGGATCTCGTCGGCCAGCCGTACGCGCAGAGCAAACTCGAGACAGGCGAGGCTCTGCATCTCGGCTACCGGCTGGAAGCGATAGATGAACCACGAATAGAGGTAGACATTCTTTACCGTTTCGAAGTGCTGCAAGATGTCCTCCGGTACTGAAGGATTGAGGACAAACCCCGCTACAGCATCATAGAGATCGCTTGCTTGGACAGATCTAACAATCCCAGTCGCTTGATCCACCCACACAGTCGAGGCATTCCGCGGATCCGGTTCGTGGATGCACTCCGCCGGTCGCAGTTTCTCGGGATCAAAGTCGTGCTCATCCTTGATCATCGCTCTCCTTGGGACTCCTTGAGCTTGGTCATGTCTAGTGTTCTCCTGTTCGATGATCGAATGCAATGGCAGCGGTGCTTTGCCTTTCCCACTATCTGGGTCGACAATGATCGCATATGCAAGCCGTGAATCTAGACGCTCGACTGGCAGATTTGGATAAGGAACTCGTATCTGCCGGGATTCCGCTGAAGTATCGCCCTCTCGACTGCTTCAAGAGGCTCTATGGTTCAGTTTCCGACGGCCCACAGCGAGCGCAACTGTTTGACCCTGTAATCGAGTGGTATTTAAGGCAGTATGGAGATGCAGCTCGTTGGGACGGAGTCATTGCCCGCTTCCCGATCTTCATCAGCGGCGCTGTTTACCTTGGGCAAGCCCGCTTCGTAGGCGAAGATGAAGTCCTGGCTCCCTTCGACGAGGGGATTGAAGGCTTATCAAAGGACCGTGCGCGATCTTTCACCGAGGACGAGAAGCGGCCAATTATGGAGAAGCTCACCTTTGGTAGTCGGAGCTTCTATAGCCTACATAATCTGCTGATTGACGACGATTGGCTGGGCTCGACTGAACGAAATCTGGCTCGACGTGCACTATTCGATCTTGAAAACGCGGCCGTGACGCTGAAGCACACTGGCGACACTCAGGCGGCAATCGTCCAGGCTCACGAGGCTGCCGAAAAGTATCTGAAGGCGGCGCTGGCCCGAACAGGCAACACGAAAAATCTCAAAAAGCTCGGCCACGATATTCCGAAGATTTTCAAAGAACTGGTACGGGCTCACTCTCGATATTCCTGTTTGGCATTACCTGTCGATAATCTTCAGAAGCTCGCGCCGAATATGGAATTGCGTTACACCAGCGTGCCACGCTCAATGGAAATGGCTGTCGAGGCATACCACGGCGCGCTGTACGTGTGCGGATTAATCGCGCAGATGTGGATTTTTGATAAGGCGAGAGGAACCACCAAGTCCCTCTTTAAAGCAGGCAGCTTTTACGTTGACGGAGCCGGCACAACCTTTTATTGCAAGAGCGTTCAGGGAAACTCGGCGACACTGACCCTGTTTCGTTCAAGCAAGTTTACCGGTTCGCAGATGGCCGACATCG
>JAJXZK010000154.1:0-237 GCA_021780095.1 Acidobacteriota bacterium
GAAAAGAAACAGGTGCTGACGCGCAGTTGCGGTTCAGGATAACCGATTATGGCCTGACTCCGAAGGCATGGCGCAACGGATATATCACATTCGAGGTCACATCAACATTGGCAATTGCGGGAATCATTGCCTATTCAGGCTCGACTGCAGCGAGAGCGGCGGCAGGAGGATACCTGGCTCAGGAAACGTTTGAGGAAACTACTGAAGCCTACGCCGGGTTTTGGGCGCTGGATGTGA
>JAJXZK010000154.1:247-3270 GCA_021780095.1 Acidobacteriota bacterium
TCATTTGGAAAGACGTCAATACGGGGCTGTCAAAATTCCGTTTGTCGCGACTAACCCGAAAAATCGGAGTGGAGGAGCGAAGTCATCAACTGGATAATGCCTCTGATCATGCGGTCGATAGTATCGTGGCGAACCTTGCGAAAGCGTTAACCGTGCGGAATCGGCAGCAATAGCAATTCTCAGATGGATTGCTTCAAACGCGCAAGCTCTACGAAAGCCTGCAGATAATCAATTTTCACATCAGCCTCGCGGAATCCTAAGAAAATTTGCTTAGCCATGCCTTGTTTGCCCAGCCTTACCGGCGCGACGTTGAATTTGTCTGATTGCTCTTCCACCAGCCAGCGCGGCAGCGCAGTCACACCGCGCCCGCTGGAGACCATCTGCAATATGATGTCCGTGGTTTCGATGATCTTGTGGCGCTTTGGTGCAATGCCGGCCGGAGTCAGGAACAAGGTGTAAATGTCTAGCCGCTCGGTGGCAACCGGGTAGGTGATCAATGTTTCATCTGACAGCTGACTGGGAAGGATGTAATCCGCTCCGCGCAGAGGGTGCAATGGGCCAACAACCAGCACCTGTTCATAGTTGAATACCGGCTCAAAAGTGAGGCCTGGCTTGTAGAGCGGATCGGGCGTCACCAGCATGTCTATTTCATAGCCGAACAGCGCGCCGATGCCGCCGAACTGGAATTTCTGCTTCACGTCCACATCCACATTCGGCCATTGCGCGAGGTAGGGAGACACGATCTTGAGCAGCCATTGGTAGCAGGGGTGACATTCCATGCCGATGCGTAAATTGCCACGCTCACCCTGCGCAAACTGCCTCAGGCGCTCCTCGGCATGAATGATCTGCGGCAGCAGTCGACCGGCAACAGTCAACAGATACTCACCTGCCTGGGTTGGACGCAGGCTGCGTCCTTCCCGATGCCAAATAGCCAGCCCGAGTTGATCCTCCAACTTACGCATGGTGTGGCTGAGTGCGGACTGGGTGAGATGCAACTTTTCCGCGGCAGCCGTAAGAGAGCCGTTCTGTTCGACGGCACGGAGGATTTCAAGATGAACGCGCTCTAGAGTCGCCATGAAAACAAGATATACATGAATAATATTAATTGATTGTTGAAATAATACCATTTTTATTCATCATTCGAATTGCATACCATGGCGCATCTGTTCATCTTTCAAGGCACAAATCATGGCAATTACCCACAACCTCGGATTTCCACGCATCGGTGCAAGGCGTGAATTGAAATTTGCTCTCGAATCCTACTGGAAGGGACAGTCCTCCCTCGACGCCCTTCAATCCAAGGGCGCTGCGCTTCGCCAGCGCCACTGGCAAGATCAGTCCGGTCTTGATTTTGTACCAGTGGGCGATTTCAGTTTCTACGATCAGGTGCTGGACATGAGCTTCACTCTGGGCAACCTGCCGGAACGTGTTCGCGGTTTTCAGGGTAATGAACTGGACAATTACTTCCGCGTGGCACGCGGTCGTTCTGCCCGGTCGACGGAAAATGTTCAAGGATTCTGCAGCGAAGTTGCGGCAGGCGAGATGACCAAATGGTTCGATACCAACTATCACTACATCGTGCCTGAATTCACCGCTGACACCCAGTTCAAGCTGGATGCTTCGCGTCTGCTGGGACAACTGGTGGAAGCACGCGCCCAGGGAGTGAAAGCCAAGCCGGTCATCATCGGCCCAGTGACCTACCTTGCCATCGGTAAATCCAAGGACGAATCAGACCGTCTCGCGTTGCTGCCGCGTCTGCTTCCTGTCTACGCGGAACTTCTGGGTTTGCTGGCTATGCATGGCGTGGAATGGGTGCAGATCGACGAACCGATTCTTGTCACAGAACTCGATGCGGAATGGCAACATGCTTTCAACATCGCCTATCACCACCTGAAGAGCTCCCGCATCAAACTGCTGTTGGCTACGTATTTTGGCCAACTGCTGGAGAACACCTATTTAGCAGCAAACCTGCCGGTTGCGGGGCTGCATGTGGACGCGATCAACGGACGCGACGACATCCAGTCACTGCTGAACCTGATGCCCTCATTCAAGGTGCTGTCGTTGGGCGTCATCAATGGACGCAACATCTGGAAGACCGATCTGAACGAAACGCTGGCGTGGCTCGAACCACTTTCGAGACAACTGGGAGATCGTTTGTGGATTGCGCCGTCTTGTTCATTGCTGCACGTGCCGGTGGATTTGGACAGTGAACAGAAGCTGGATGGCGAAATCAAGTCCTGGCTGGCATTCGCCAAGCAAAAACTGAAGGAGCTTGCCGTGCTTGCTGCCGCATTGAATCAGGGCCGCGAGGCCGTGAAAGAAGAGCTCGCCACCAATCGCTTGGCCACCGAGTCCAGACGCAACTCAACGCGCGTCAACAACCCGTCGGTCAAGGGCGCTCTGAGCAAGATCAATGCGCAGTTCGGCCTGCGCCAGAGCACATATTCTCAGCGCTCAGCCAAACAAGCTACGCTGATGAAGTTGCCCAAATTCCCGACCACCACCATAGGCTCCTTTCCGCAAACGGCGGAAATCCGCCTAGCCCGTCGTCAATTCAAGGCGGGCGAGATAGACGAAGCCGCTTACAAGACAGCAATGCAAGCCGAGATTGCGCGCAGCATACGCGAGCAAGAAGCACTGGGGCTGGATGTGTTTGTACATGGTGAAGCCGAGCGCAATGACATGGTGGAGTACTTCGGCGAGCAACTTGAAGGTTATGCCTTCAGCGAATTCGGATGGGTACAATCCTACGGTTCACGCTGTGTGAAGCCGCCCATTCTGTTTGGTGACATTAGCCGCCCCAGGGCGATGACGGTCGAATGGACTAGCTATGCGCAGTCGCTCACCACAAAGCCCATGAAAGGCATGTTGACCGGCCCGGTGACCATTCTCAACTGGTCGTTCGTGCGCGACGACCAGCCGCGCGCAGCATCCTGCAAGCAGCTCGCCCTGGCCATCCGCGAGGAAGTGCTTGATCTGGAAAAGGCCGGTGTGCGCGTGATTCAGATCGATGAGGCTGCGTT
>JAJXZK010000457.1 GCA_021780095.1 Acidobacteriota bacterium
GTTGACCATGGGATTGGCGTTGCTGATCGTCATCCTGAAGACGATTGCCATTCGCAAAAATGATCCTGTCTATGACGATGCGGCTCGCTTCTGGGCGCGCATTTTCGGGATCAATTTCATCATGGGCGTGGTCACGGGAGTTCCGATGGAATTTCAGTTCGGAACCAACTGGGCCCAGTTCTCTCGCATGACCGGTGGTGTCATCGGCCAGCCGCTTGCCATGGAAGGCGTCTTCTCCTTCTTCCTGGAGTCGGCGTTTCTCGGCCTCTTCCTCTACGGAGAGAAGCGTCTCTCCCGCTGGCAACATTGGTGGGCGGCATTTCTGGTGTTTGCCGGCTCCTGGATCTCCGGCTTCTTCATCATCGTCACCGATGCCTGGATGCAGCATCCGGTCGCGTATCGCGTGCTGGCCAATGGATCCTATGAAGTGACCAGCTTCTGGAAGCTACTGCTGAATCCCTGGGCGCTATTGCAATACGCCCACAACATGAGCGGTGCCGTGGTTACGGCCGCCTTCGTCATGTGCTCCGTCGGCGCGTTCTATCTGCTGGAAGACAAGTTCTCAGACTATGCGCGCGCATTTCTGTGCGTGGGCGTCATCGTCGGCGCGATTGCCTGCATCTTCCAGATTTTTCCCAGCGGCGATCTGCATGGGAAATATCTGGCGCACCATCAACCCGCCACCACCGCTGCGATGGAGGGACTTTTCAACACCGCCAAAGGAGCTCCCATGGTGCTGATGGGACAGCCGAATGTTGAGAATCAGCAGATCGACAATCCGCTGGTCGTCAACAAGGTGCTCAGCTTTCTGATTTACGGTACCAGCTCGGCAGAGGTGAGCGGACTAAATACGTTTCCCAAGGACCAGTGGCCCACCAATATTCCGCTACTGTTTTTCGCGTATCACATCATGGCGGGCCTCGGAACCTACTTCGTCGCCCTGATGGTACTGGCCATCGTATGGTTGTGGCGCGGAAAGTTGTTCCATGCAAAGTGGCTGCTGTGGCCGCTGATGTTGAGCTTTCCGCTGCCATACGTCGCCAATATCGCCGGCTGGATGACAGCGGAAGTCGGCAGACAACCGTGGCTGGTGTACGGCCTGATGCGTACCACTCAGGGATATTCCCAATTTGTTTCGACAGGAAATACGCTCTTCACCTTGCTCGGCTTCATGGGACTGTACGCGATCCTATCGATCCTCTTTGTCTTCCTGATTTATGCCGAACTCGCTCGCGGACCGCAGCGCACGCCCTCCGCCGGCATCCACACCGGCGCGCCGGTCAGCGCTGCATAGGAAATAGGTACAGGAGATACCATGATGGGCTTGATCTGGTTCTGGATTGTCGCACTGATGCTGGTGGCGTACGTGGTGCTCGACGGATTTGATATTGGAGCCGGCATTGCGCATTTTCTCATCGCGCGATCGCACCAGGAACGCGACACCATTTTGCGCACCATCGGGCCGGTGTGGGACGGGAATGAGGTCTGGCTGCTGGCTGGCGGCGGCACGCTGTATTTTGCGTTTCCATTGCTGTACGCCTCGTCGTTCAGCGGATTTTATTTGCCGCTGATGATCGTGTTGTGGCTTCTGATCCTGCGCGGCATCGGCATTGAATTGCGATCGCACTTCGGCACGGTGGTCTGGCGCGGATTTTTCGATGGCTCCTTCGCTATCTCCAGTATTCTGCTCGCCATTTTTCTGGGCGCCGCGCTGGCCAATGTCATCCGCGGAGTGCCGCTGAACGCTGACGGATATTTCTTTGCTCCATTGTGGACAAATTGGAGAGTCGGCCCCAACCCCGGCATTCTTGATTGGTACACCGTCATCGGTGGCTTGGTGGCCCTGGTCGCTCTTGGAATTCATGGCAGCCTCTATCTGGCCGTTAAAACCGGCGGCGAGCTTCAGGGGCGGGCACGTCAACTGGCCCAGCGTACGTGGATCGTTCTGCTGATTCTCACCATCCTGAGCCTGACGGCCACCATGCTGGTGCGGCCTGCCGTCCTGCAAAGTTATTTCCATTATCCAATCGCCTTTCTTATTCCCGCGGGCGTGCTGGCCAGCCTGTTCGGCATCCTGCTCTACTCCCGCAGCGGCAAAGATTTTCCAGCCTTCTTGAGCTCCTGCGTCTACCTTGCGCTAATGCTGGCTGGCGCCGCCGTGGGGCTTTGCCCGGTTCTGTTGCCGTCCAGCCGCAATGCCGACCAGGACATTACTATCGCGAATTCGCTCGCTGGCCATCATGGATTGGCTGTCGGACTGGTCTGGTGGGGCTTCGGCATTCTGCTGGCGATTGGATATTTCATCTTCGTCTATCGCATGTTTCGAGGCAAAGTAGCCGACACCGCGAATGCCCACGGGCATTGAACGGCCATGAAGCCACGGCTGCAAAATGAAGGGGATGTGAATTCTGCGGTCTCCAGTGCCCTCGCGACGGAACTCTCATCTAATATAGGCGCACCGCCGATCGAGAGAGGACTCCCGTGACCACTGACAGTCGCATCGACTCCGCCCGCCCCTCCGCCTCTGCCGTCAACAAAATCAATTCCCGCAACCCGCTTGCAGCTGAAGAATTGCACAAGATGGACGCCTACTGGCGCGCCTGCAATTACTTGTGCGTTGGCATGCTGTACCTGCAGAAAAATCCGCTGCTGCGCGAGCCGCTGCGCCCGGAGCACATCAAGCAGCGCCTCCTCGGCCACTGGGGATCGGACCCCGGCCAGACATTTACTTGGCTCCATCTGAATCGCCTGATCAAGAAATATGACCTGGACATGATCTATATTTCAGGTCCCGGCCATGGCGCGCCCGCGACTCTGTCCAACGCGTATCTTGAGGGCACATATTCTGAGGTCTATCCCGACAAGAGTGAAGATGAAGAAGGAATGCAGAAATTCTTTAAGGAGTTTTCATTTCCCGGTGGAGTCGGAAGCCACTGCACTCCGGAAACGCCAGGTTCAATCCATGAAGGCGGCGAACTCGGCTACAGCATTTCCCACGCTTTTGGAGCGGCGTTCGATAACCCAAACCTGATCGCCACGGTCGTTGTCGGCGACGGCGAAGCGGAAACCGGACCCCTGGCGACATCCTGGCACTCCAATAAATTTCTCAATCCCATTCGCGACGGCGCGGTGCTTCCTATCCTGCACCTGAATGGATACAAGATCGCTAATCCGACGATCCTTGCGCGAATTTCTGCGGAGGAGTTGGAGCAGTTACTGCGAGGCTACGGATGGACCCCCTATTTCGTTGAAGGAGACGATCCCCACGTCATGCATCAGCAGATGGCGGCGACGTTGGAGCATTGCATTCAGGAGATTCGGTCCATCCAGAAACATGCGCGCAGCACCAACACTGCCGATCGACCTCGTTGGCCCATGTTGGTTCTGCGTAGTCCCAAAGGATGGACGGGACCGAAAGAATTGGATGGTCATAAGGTCGAAGGATTCTGGCGCGCCCATCAAATTCCAATTCTGGACGTCACCACCAATCCAGCCCACATGCAATTGTTGGTGGACTGGATGAAAAGTTACAAGCCGGAAGAGTTGTTCGATGCGGCCGGCGCTCTGATTCCGGAGCTAAAGGAGTTGCCGCCGAAGGGTCATCGCCGGATGAGCGCCAATCCCCACGCCAACGGCGGCTTGCTGCGCAAAGCCTTGCGGCTGCCGGATTTTCGAGACTTCGCATTTTCGGTGACTAAGCTCGGCACGAGTGAGGTGGGCTCAACTGAAGTGCTCGCGCATTTTCTGGCCGAAACCATGCGCAGGAACATGGAGAGTTTCCGCGTCTTCGGCCCCGACGAAACCGCCTCCAACAAACTGCAGGCCATTTATGAAGCCAGCAAAAAAACCTGGCTCGCCAAGTTCTTGCCGGAAGATCAGGATGGTGGCGAACTTGCCTTGGACGGCCGCGTGATGGAAATGCTGAGCGAACACACGCTGGAGGGATGGTTTGAAGGCTATGTCCTGACCGGTCGACACGGTCTTTTTTCCACTTATGAATCCTTCGTCCACGTCATCGATTCCATGTTCAACCAGCATGCCAAGTGGCTGGAGAAATGTAAGACCGAAGTGAAATGGCGCGCTCCCATCTCTTCGTTGAACATCCTGATTACTTCGCTGGTCTGGCGTCAGGATCATAACGGATTCACCCATCAGGATCCGGGATTTCTGGATGTCGTGACCAATAAGAGCGCCGCCATCACGCGTATTTATTTGCCACCGGATGCGAATTGTCTGTTAAGTGTCGGCGATCATTGTTTGCGCAGCACCAACTACGTCAACGTGATCGTCGCCGACAAGCAGCCCCATCTTCAGTACATGGATATTGAAGAAGCGGTTCGTCACTGCACCAAGGGTATCGGCATTTGGGATTGGGCGAGTAACGATCAGGATACTGAGCCGGATGTGGTAATGGCGACGGCTGGCGATATAGCCACCATGGAATCGCTGGCTGCCGTTGCAATCCTGCGGGAACGCTTTCCGGGATTGAGGATTCGCTTTGTAAATGTGGTCGATTTATTCAAGCTGGAGCCCGACACAGAACATCCGCACGGATTGTCCGGCCGCGACTTCGATTCGCTGTTTACGCAAGATAAGCCCGTCATTTTCAACTTTCACGGCTACGCATCCTTGATCCATAAGCTGACGTATCGACGCACCAATCACGACAACATCCATGTGCGCGGATATAAGGAAAAAGGGAACATCAACACCCCACTGGAACTCGCGATCCTGAACCAGGTCGACAGATTTAATTTGGCGATCGATGTGATTGATCGGGTGCCGAAGCTGCGCGCAACCGGAGCACACGTCAAGGAATGGCTGAAAGACCAAATCACCGACGCGATCGCTTACGCGCATGAAAATGGAATCGACCGAAAGGAAATTCGAGAGTGGAAGTGGCCCCTGGGATGAGAACTGATTTGAAACATTTGCCGATCCTGGTTTTTAATGGCGGATCTTCGTCGGTCAAATTTTCTATTTACATTGACGATGGCAAACAACTTGCGCGGCTGAACGACGGTGAGGCGGGCGGCATCGGAACGCCCAAGCCGCAGTTCAACTTTTACGCGTTTAGCGATGGAAAACGCGAGACGCTGATGTCGGAGTCTGAGCCGAAAGACCTGCACTCGACTCGCGATGCGGTGCGAAAGATCGCGGCCCTGCTGCATCAGTCGGGACTCACTCAGCCTGCCGCCATTGGCCATCGCATCGTCCACTCGGGACCGAATCTACACGCGCATCAACTCATCACATCCGCCGTCTTGCAGGAAATTGAAAAGGCGACCTGTTTCGCCCCGCTGCATCAGCCCATTGGGCTTGAGATTATTCGTGAAGCCAAAGAGAGTTTCCCAGGCGTCGAAAACTACGCCTGCTTCGATACGATTTTCCTTCAGGACCTGCCGGAAGTGGCGTCCATCTATCCGTTGCCGAGAGAAATTCGCGACCAGGGTGTGCATCGCTACGGCTTTCACGGCTTGTCTTGCGAATCCATCATGGAACAGTTTCAAGACGGACGGGTCCCCTTTCCGGCGTCACCAGGCGACGTGCCAGAGCGCGTAATTTATGCCCATTTGGGTAGCGGTGCCAGCGTCACTGCAATTCGCGATGGAAAAGCACTCGATCACTGCCTCGGCCTTACACCCTGTGGCGGCGTCGTCATGGGCACTCGTCCCGGCGATCTAGATCCAGGACTGGTTTTCTACCTGATCCGAATGCAAGGCGGCAGCGCGGCGGATGCAACCAACGCGGTGGAGCAATTGCTGAACAAGCGCTCCGGCATGCTCGCACTCTCCGGCCTGTCAAATGACATGCGCCTCCTCCGTGAAGCCGAAAAAAATGGAAATCAGCAGGCCGCATTGGCGATCGAGGCTTTCTCTCTGTCCGTCAAAAAGATGATTGGCGGCTACGTTGCATTGATGGGAGGTCTGGATGCGCTGGTTTTTTCCGGTGGCATCGGCGAACGAGATCCGATGACGCGTGCGCAGGTCTGCGAGGGTATGAATGCATTTGGCCTGACGCTCGATCCGGGGGTGAACAATCCCACCCACGCGGGACCAAAGACCATCAGCCAAGCGGATTCAAAGATTGCCGTCTATGTTCTGCCGGCGGACGAGGATCGCATCATCGCCCAGCACGTGGCGCGGCTCACTGCGGAGGAGTAATCGACAGCAAGCCTACTTCAACGCAGTCCACAAGCTGGGATCGACGTGGGGAAATACGCTGTCCTGCACTTCAATCGTGTGCAACGCAGCTTCGTCGTCTGCACTGAGCGTGCCGCCACCGGCGTGTGCCTGCCACATCTTCTCTATCGCGCGGAAGGATGCCAGGTGTTCATTGAAGCGGTCTTCCGCGTAGTCCCGCGCGGCTTCTGTCGTAATCAAAAACTGCCAGTCGGAAGACTCCAGCAATAACAATTCGCGGCACAACTGCTTCAGGATGCGCTCTCCGGCTGGATTGTTTTTCCAATGATTGGAAGTAGCGGCATCGCGCACCGCAACCTCGGCCGGATACAAATACTCCCATGTCCACCGAGTATCCGGACTGAGCCACACCTCGTGGGTGCCGTTCTTGCCCCAGGAGCCTTCCGGCAAAGCCAGAAAACTGTCCGGCGGATGGCGATCGAGATACGCGGAGCAACTGGTGAGCGCGACCGGAACTTCCTTACGCGCCATAATGCGGGCCACATGTTCCAGCCACATCGGCCCTTCAAACCACCAGTGACCGAACAGTTCGGCGTCAAATGGAGAAGTCAGGATGGCCGGAACGGGATCTTTAAATCCGGAGCGTAGAGAGTCGACCACCAGGCTGACATAATGTTCCGCATGCGACTTGGTGCGCGCCGCCGCCTTCTCTGGGAAGTACGGCGTTTTGAATGCCATGTCGATCTTTGAACCGGTCACCTGCCAATAGCGATGGCCGCCGGGAAATCGCTTCTTGTGAAAGTCGAGGTAATTGCCATCGCCGGGATATCCTGCGTCTCCGCTCCAAACCTGCAGGCCGGTGCGAGGATCGCGCGGAAAAATCGTGACAGGTCTGCGGTGGGCACGAGGGCCATCCACGTAGTACGGCTTGTACAAGGAATGATGTGGCTCGCAGGTTTCTACGGCCAGCGAAGCGGCGACGCCTACAGCCCCACCCGCGCGCAACTCGTACGGTGTAAACAGGACCGACTCTTCCACCAGGTGAGTATCGACAAAGAAATAGTCGATCTTGGCATCTTCCAGCGGTTCTTCCACGCCTCTTCGATTGAAGGGATGCCAGGGTTCGCTGCTGCCATGGGGAACGACTGGATAACTCCACATTCCCGCCGGGCGATACGCACACTCCGGCAACCAGATGCCACGTGGATGTTGCCCGATGTGGCGTTCGTGCGTAGCCACGCCAGTTTGGACCTGGGCTCGAATTGACTCGTCCGTCCCCAGCAGGGGAAAGTATCCATGGGTGGCGCCGCATGTGATAATGTCGATCAATCCGCGCTCGGCTGCCTCCCGAAATCCACGGATGATATCGCCCCCCAAGGCCTCGAAGTGGTCCAGCGCCTGTTGGAAGTAAGCTCGCCAGTAGCGGGCTGTCTCGGCCAGCAGCGGTTCTCCATTTTGGCGGAAATAGGCCTCGTCCTCCTTAGCGGCCGTAATCTTGCGCTTCAGGTACTGCGGAAATTCCGCGCGGAACACCGGATGAGCCAGCTGCTCCAGCAAAATGGGAGAGAGATTCAAGTTGGCGCGCAACGCGATTCCGTCGCGCTCAAGGTTGGCAATCACCCGCAACAGAGGCAGATAGGTCTCGGCAGCGGCCTCCTGCAACCACTCCAAACCATGCGGCCAAGTTCCATGATTCACCACATACGGCAAATGGGCGTGCAAAGCAAACGTCAGATACGCAGAGGGACGTTCGTGAGGCGTGTCAATCATGAGTTCCCCTTTAACGTTACGTTAGATGCAGATGGGTGAAAAGCGAGGATCCGGCGCCAAGCTATCGGGGCGAGGGGCCCGAACAGGGGGACCCTGATCGCGATACATGCAGGGCCATGCTTTTACCTATCTTCCCCATATGAAAATCGGATACGGACTTGTCCGCGAAACCGCGGTTCGCAGCGGATGTGGGCTGCGATTTATCGCTGCTAGCCTGGATCGTCGGCCAGCGGAACCAAAATCGGAATCGCAGATGTGCGGTTCAACGGCAGCCGAATCTGGAAGCAAATGGGGAACCCAAGTGCGCATTGCGGGGCCAATATCCATTTGCTACTATCCAGGTGGTCGCGTAATTCCTCCACTGCGCGAAGGAGATAAGCAAATGCCAGAACAGGAAACAACAGGAATTGGGTGGTTTATCGCAGGCCTTGGCCTAGGTGCGTTGCTCGGTATCTTGTTTGCCCCCAAGGCGGGCAAAGAACTCCGTGAAGGTTTGATGACCAGCGCGAAGGATAAAAAGGATTATGTAACTGCCCGCAGCCGCGAGGCGCGTGAGCAGATCAATTCCGTGGTTGACCGGGGCCGCGATCAGGTCAACGAGTTTGCTGAGCGTGGCAAGGAAGCTGCCGAAAAGGGCCGTGAACGCTGGAGCGGCATTGTCGATCGCGTTTCCGGCAGCCGGTCTGATGTCGAAGGCCACTCCCACGATGACGAAGAGCCGTTTCATGGCGGTGCAGCCGAAAATCGCTTTTAATGCATCTCAAAGGCAGGCGCGCCACGCGGTGTCTACCGCAGTTGGTATGGTTGTGCCGGCCGCGGCGGGCGGTTCTATACTCGTCTCAGGCCAATGACTTCGGCTCCCTTTCAGCGGATTTCGCCCGATGGGGTCACAGCCACAGTCGGGTCAAGAGTCTGCCAGCGCAAATTTCGTAATGAGGGGGCTTCATGCCAACCGGATCGACGCTCTTCCTTGTGTTTACTGGAGTAGTTACGTTTGCTGTAGTATTGCAGACGATTGTTTTGGTAGTGTTTGCTGTGGCTGCCAAGGCGGCTCAAGCCAAAATCATGGAGCAGGCAGAGCGGCTGCAAGCCGAGGTGCACACTATCGTTGAGTCCAGCGCCGATTTAATGGAGACGCTTCGCGATCTGACTCCCCGCATGCGCGCAATCACTGAAAATGTCCAGAAGGCAACGGATACCCTGCGCAATCAAGTGAACCACATCGATGGCGTAGTGACAGACGTAACAGGAAAAACGCGCCACCAGGTTTCACGCATCGATAACATGGTCACGGACACGCTGGATGGTATCGCCCGCGGAACCCGCACCATTCAGGACAATATTATGGCGCCGCTGCGGCAAATTGGTGGATGGATGAACACCATCCGCGCCACCCTGGACCTGCTGCGTGGGGGGGGAGATCGCCGCACCGATCGTAGAACCCGCCGATACGACGAAGACTACTAGAACGAATTCCGGCATAAAAGCGCGAATTCCAGAAGCTTCGGATCCGTGCCGGATCCCTCAATGCCGATGAAAGCTACTTAAAAAGATTCTTGGCGATGAACAGAACATTGGCCGGACGTTCCGCCAGGCGACGCATGAAGTACGGATACCATTCCGTGCCGAATGGGACGTATACTCGCATGCCGTAGCCTTCCTTCGCCAGGGAAGTTTGCAGATCGCGACGCACTCCATAGAGCATCTGAAATTCGAAGCTGCGTTTGTCGATCCCTTCCTGTTCCACAAACTTCCTGATCTCGCGGATAATCACTTCATCGTGCGTGGCCAGTCCGTGAAACACCCCGCTGTTCAGCAAAATCTTTGTCAATTTCAGATAGTTGGCATCCACATCGGCCTTGTCGGGAAACGCCAGCGTCGGCGGTTCCTTATATGCGCCTTTGCATAGCCGGATGCGAATGCGATCGGCCAGCAGCAGGTTGACGTCTTCTTCGCATCGGTACAGATATGATTGCAGCACCGTGCCGATGCGACCCGCATGGCTGGGCATGGCGTGGATTTCGCGGGTCATGTCGATGGTGGCCTGCGTCAGATCGCTGCCTTCCATGTCGACACGCAGAAAGTTGTCGGTCGCGGCGGCATGATCGACCAGCTCGCTGGTAATCTGACGCGCAATGGCGGGGCTGATGTTCATACCCATCTGCGTCAACTTTGCGCTGACATTCGCCTGCAACCCGCGCTGCTGAATCGCGTCCAGTAGTTGGTGATAGATTGCGGCGGCGCGGCGCGCCTCCTCTTCGGTGGAAACATTTTCTCCCAGGCTGTCGAGCGAGACCGGAATGCCTTCTCGGTTCAGTGTCTCGGCGACCCGCAATGCGTCAGACACATGCATGCCAGCGATAAATCGCCCAGACATTTTCTGGCCCATGCGGGATTGCTCCGCAAACGAGCGCAAGGGTTTGTTCTGTGACAACGCAATCAACGTAGAGCGTAAGGGGTTCATCCTCATAGGAAAGGCGCCTCGACCAAACCTTCCATTGTGTCATAACCTCAAACAACGCGAAGTGACGGCTCGCTTAAATCTCTTGCAAACTTAGAAAATCGAGGGAATTTCAATGAAATGGATGTGCATTTTCTCTGTCTGCCTTGTTCTGGCTCCGCTCGCCGTCGCGCAAAACGCACTCCCCCTTACACAGGCCGAATCGGCTTGCGGCTCATTCGATGTGAAATTTGATGTGAAGACGGACGACAAGGAACATCCGTTAGCGCCTGCGGAAGCTGGTAAAGCACATATCTACGTCATCGAAGACTGGGATTGGCGAGATCGAGGAAGGATCAACAGACCCACCGTTCGCGTGGGGATGGATGGAAAGTGGATGGGCGCGGACCAGGGTGATTCCTACGTGTTTTTTGCTGCCGACCCTGGACAGCGCCACCTCTGCGTTAGCTGGCAGGAGGGGATGGGAAGCTCCAACAACTTGATCGCAGTGTACGGACTCGAGGCGGAGCCGGATCAAACGTACTATTTGCGCGCAAACATCGCTCGAGGAGAAAGCGTCTTACATGCGCTGACTCTTGAGCCGCTGAATATCGATGAAGCGCAACTATTGCTGGCCAGATATCCGCACGCAAGTTCAACGGTCAAAAGGTAGCGCCGCCGGCAACAGTTAGCGATTCTCGATGGCTACGTACTTATTCGGATAAGCTGGCCCGGTATATTCGGCGCGGGGACGAATCAGTCGATTGTCCTCAAACTGCTCGATCACATGCGCCGACCATCCTGCGATGCGGCTGATGGCAAAGATCGGCGTGAACAAATCGACATCAATACCCAGCGTCGTGTAGGTCGAGGCGGAATAAAAATCCACGTTGGCATTCAACTTCTTTTCTTCTTTCACAAACAGTTCAATCTTGCGCGACATGTCGAACCATTTCGGATTGCCGTCGGCACGCCCCAGGTCCTGCGACATGCGGCGGAGGTGCGTCGCTCGTGGATCCTCGGTGCGATACACACGGTGTCCAAAGCCGGGAACTTTCTTTTTATCGGCCAGCATCTGCCGCACATATTCCACTGGGTCCGCGCCCGCCTGGTCAATGGCAAACAGGATACGCATCACGGCTTCATTCGCGCCACCGTGCAGCGATCCCTTCAGCGCTCCAATCGCTCCGGTGATCGCCGAATGCATATCGGATAACGTCGCGACAATGACGCGAGCAGCAAAAGTCGACGCATTAAATTCATGATCGGCATGCAAAATCAGGGCAACGTCCAACGCGCGTTCCGCCGTCGGCGACGGCTTTTCCCCATTCAACATCCACAAAAAATTACCCGAATGGCTGAGCGACGGATCGGGTGCGACGATCGACTTGCTTTTGCGCACGCGATCGAAAACCGCCACAATCATGGGGATCTGAGCAGTCAAGCGGAAGGCTTTGCGTACATTCTCTTCGTGGGACAGGCCCTCCTGGTCCGGGTCGTACATGCTCAACGCGGAAACCGCGGTGCGAAGCGCCGCCATCGGCAATGCATCCTTCGGCAATTCTTGCAGCAGCCGGACTACTTCCGGCGGTAGCACACGCTCGGCGGTCAGTTGTCGATTGAAGTCCGCAAGTTCCGGCGTCGTAGGGAGACGGCCAAACCACAACAGATAAGCTGTTTCGGGGAAGGTCGACTTCTCCGCCAATTCATGGATGTCGATGCCGCGGTAGGCCAAAAGTCCCGCGTCTCCGTTAATCAAACAAATGCCCGAGTCGGAAGCGACAATGTCTTCCAACCCCCGTGCCGCGGCAGTCATAGCCATGTTCGTGTTCTCCAGACAAGTTTTTCTGTGTGCAGAATCCGGTGCCAGTCCGCCCTACACTACTGTCTCGATACTACAATGCAAGCCTGAGGTTCGTCATTCCAGGCAGTGTCGGACGCACCCCTCGCAGGTTATTGCTGACTTTTCCTTCCGGGACTCGCATGGAATCGCCGCAACTGTGGCCGCGGCTCGTCCGTTCACCCTACCTTCCAGATTTGTGTGACCCTTGCTTTTATGAAAGCCTAGGAAGTGCCATTTGGCCGCACTCGAAGTGTCGTGAATCACTTGCCCTACTGCACACGCATCGTTGGATGCGAGGAGTTCTTTCGAAATGCTCGAAGACGAAGACCTTTATGGGGAGCAGAGAAATTCCCCCGGCCTGCTGATTTTGATTGCGGGCCTCTCCTTCCTCTTGGCAGTCGGCGCGCTTGCGTGGAGTTATTTTTTGCAGAGCCAGCTTGAAACAACGGAGGCAAAATTGACCCAGGTCCAGGAGCACATCGACCATCTGTCGGCGCAACAAGCGGAAATATGGCGTCAGATGCGGGCGACAAACGACGAGTTTGGAGCCAAGCTTGGCATTACGCAGCAGCAGATTGAACTGCGGGCGCAAAACATCCTCCACCAGCAAGAAGTGGCGGACGCGCGCATGGCCAGGCGGCAGGCAGCCACCCAGAAAAAAGTGACGGATGTCTCCCATGCCGTCTCCAACGTGCAATCGGATGTCGGCGGCGTCAAGAAAGATGTTGTCAGCACGCAGAGGGAGCTAGCCAGCACCGAACAGCAACTTCATGCTGTCGTCGGCGATTTAGGAGTGCAGAGCGGCCTCATCGCCACCAATTCCGAGCAGCTGAATTACCTGAAGCATTTGGGAGATCGCGAATACTTCCAATTCACCTTGCACAAGGGGCAGTCCCCGTCTTCAATTTCCATCGTGAAATTGCAGTTGAAAAAAGCCGACGTCAAGCATTCGCGCTACACGCTGGACATTTTTTCCGACGATAAGAAGATCGAGAAGAAGAATCGCGATGTTGACGAGCCGCTGCAGTTCTACACCGGAAAAACTCCGATGTTGTTTGAAGTGGTGATCAACCAAATTGGCAAGAATGAAGTTTCCGGCTATTTGTCAGCGCCCAAAAATGCGCCCAAGCCCTTTGCCCCGTAACTTGGAGTCAGACTCGAACACACGACTTCGCATTTCTTTCCGTTTCTTCCCGTCGGATTCGTTCGACTTACTGTAGCGGCAGCGCCACCGATTGTCCGTGCTGGAAGCTGATGATGACCTGTCCGCTCTTACGCTGCGTCCATTTCGCCTTCGTCCAGGGATAGGCGAACACCATCAGCCCTTCCGCTGAACCTCTGGGCGGAATGACGGTATGACGCGTCATTGGCGCCATGCTCATGGAGGTCAATTGCGGAAAGCGCTGCATGAAGCGGTCAATGTCCTCCGGTAAAGCTGCGGAGCTTTGGTCTCCCGTGGACTGCCCCGGCATCTTCACATCGGAAACCAGGTCGAAGATTGTGAGCGGTTCTTTGCTGATATTCGTGACCCGTGCCTGCACCAGCACCACGGTCTCATCCTGCTCCGGCAACGTCCCGGGCATTCCCGGCCCTTGCGGCGACTCGCCCGAGTCCACTTGTACCTGATACACATACTGGCGCAACAGCGTGGCGGAGGCATCCGGCTTTGTCCGGCCGTAATGTGCAAACAAGGCCCACGCAATACCTAAGCCTACAACGACGATGATCGCGGGAACGGCGAGCGGACGCCAGGGTTCAGTCGGCTCAATCTCATCCATTTCCAGCGCACCCACATTCGGCGTCTGCGCGGTGGGGGGTAGGGACGACCCTTCTTGCGGCGTCTCTCGAGCTGAAGATTCTGGCGTAATCATAGTTGCAAGCAGTTTACTCGGATTCCGCGGAAATCAGCAGACAAAGTTTAGAGAATTCTGGGACGAAATTGCCTGAGCACCTCCTCCGCCGACCGTGTATTTAGAACGTCTTCTGCCCGCAGGCCGGCCCGGCGGAGCTGGCGAATGCCATAGCGCATCTTTTCCAGATGGGAGGTGCGGTGCGAATCCGTATTCACGACAATCTTGCATCCCAGTTCCCGCGCGCGACGCAGATTGCGATCGTTCAGATCCAGCCGGTCCGGGTAGGCATTGTGTTCAACGGCCACGCCCAATTCGGCGCAGCGTTTCAAAATGGCGTCCAGGTCGAGAGCGTATGCCTCGCGGCGCAGCAATAAACGTCCGGTCGGATGCCCCAGGATGCGGACAAACGGATTCTCGATGGCGTGCAAGATTCGTTCCGTCATCTGTGCGGACGGCTGGCTAAAATGTGAATGCACGCTGGCGATAACAACATCCATCTGGGCCAGAACATCCTCCGATAGATCGAGGGTTCCGTCCGCGAGAATATCGACTTCAATGCCGGGGAATACTCGCATCCGCCCCTCCATCTCGCGATCGACAGCGCGAATGCGTTCGACATGCTGCAGCGCGCGCGCATCATCCAGGCCATTTGTCATGGCAAGATTCTTCGAGTGATCCGTAATCGCGATATATTCATAGCCGCGAGCCAGCGCTGCGTCGGCCATTTCGCGAATTGTGTTTTTCCCGTCCGTCTCACTCGTGTGCATATGCAGATCGCCACGAATGTCAGACTGCTCGATCAGCTTCGGAAGCCTGTGTTCCGCTGCCGCGTCGATTTCTCCGAGATCCTCGCGCAATTCGGGAGGAATCCAATCGAGGCCGAGTGCGGCATAGATCTCTTCCTCGGTCCGACTAGGCAGCGCGGCGCCATCGTCCAATCGCGCCAATGCGTATTCATTCAGCGTGTAGCCCATCTTCAACGCCCGCTGTCGCACCGCCACATTGTGCAGCTTGGAGCCGGTAAAGTATTGCAGCGCGGCGCCGTAACTGGGTTCCGGCAGCATGCGCACATCCACCTGCAAACCTTGCCGCAGCCGAAAACTCACTTTGTTCTGTCCCTTGCCAAGAATGTCGGCGATGGGCGGATAAGCAGCAACGTATTCCACGACCGCCGCGACCTGGTCTTCTTCGCAGGCGGGGCCAGTGATAAGAAAGTCCAGATCGCCCACCGTTTCGCGGCCACGGCGCAACGATCCCGCCGGCGTCACGCGGTCGATGCCCGGACAATTGCGGAGATACTCCGTCAACTTTTCCGCTGCCAGTTCGGCTTCATCCAGGTGGAACCGTCCAATGTTCTTGCGATATTCAGCGATACCTTGCAGCAGCTTCGCCACCTGCTTGGGTCCACACCTCGGCAGGTTATCCAGGCGGCCCTCTTTGCACGCGGCCTCCAGTTCGTCGACACTTGAGATTTGCGCGGCATCCCAAAACAGCGCGACCGTCCTGGGCCCCATCCCGGGGAGTCGCAACAACTCCAGCATCGACGGCTTGTATTGGGCAAGCAATTGCTGGTGCACACCAAGGTTGCCTGTCTGCTCCAGTTCAACAATGTTCGCTGCCATCCCTTTGCCGATGCCGGGAATTTCCAGCAATCGCTTCGGTTCGGATGCCAGCGCACCCAGAGCAATCGTGCTCTGCTCCGCCACCTCCGCGGCGCGCCGATACGAGCGAATGCGAAACGAGTCGGCCGCGCTGACTTCCAGCAGGTCGGCGGTCTCCGACAATATTTGCGCAATCTGGCGATTTTCCATGGCGACGAACCAGGCCGGAAATTCCGAGCCCTCGGAGGCATCATCGCACTCGGCGGACAAAAATGAAAACCCGGCGCAGAGGCCGGGTCAGCAAGCACATGAAAAAATGATCTTTCTTGGGGCACACCAAGAACCACTATCTGGATCGTTTCGTATGCGAGATACGCAGACGTGCACACACGAACACGACCTATTGCAAAGCTCTTGCAATTCAAGAGAACAGCTGTGGAGATGAGCCTTAGCTTCGCACCGTCTCGTGGACCGCGTCTTGCAATCGCATGACCTGATCCGCCTGCGGTCCTTTATCTCCCTGCACGATATCGAACTCGACAGGATCGCCTTCCTTCAGGCTCTTGTACCCGTCCGTCTGAATTGCTGTGTAATGCACGAACACATCGGGACCATCGTCGCGCCCAATGAATCCGAACCCTTTTGCATTATTGAACCACTTTACTTTGCCTTTGTGCTGAGACACGGAACACACACCTCGAATCTGCAGATGGGAAACCATCAAGGGATCCTGCCGATATAGACGTGGGAGGCGACAAATTGTTATGCAGGGAATTCAAAAATTATGAGTGCGGGAACAGAAGGAATGGCGAAACGCCTCTTTATAAAAGTGCTCTGGTCGGCGATCGGAGGCCGCTCCTGTGGAAAACCCAAGCGATTCGTTCAACAATCAGGCCCGGTGGCTGCCACAGGGAAACGTCTCAGGAAATTCCGGCGGCCCTGCGACGCACATACATCAGAATCGCAATGATGGATTTGGCGTCGATGATTTTCCCGCTGTCGATCCACTCCAGCGCCTGCGATAGCGGAATCTGCTGATGCTGAATATATTCATCTTCATCCGGCGCCGACTCTCCGCAACTCAATCCTTCCGCCAGGTACACCTGCATCCACTCACCCAAAAATCCTGGACTTACGTAGAATCGCGCGATCTTGCTCCAGCGTTTGGCAAGATATCCGGTCTCCTCCAGCAATTCGCGTTTTGCACCCGGCAGCACCGCTTCTTCCGGCTCCTTGCGTCCTGCAGGAATCTCCCACATATACTGTCCGGCGGCGTGTCGATACTGGCGCTCCACGACGATCAGCGGGTCCGCCGGATTGGGCGTGTCGTCCACTGCGAGAATGACGACCGAACCCGAGTGCCGGATGACATCGCGCCGGGCTGTGTCTCCTTCGGGCTCACGTACATAGTCGGTGTAAACATCGAACAGAGGTCCCTGATACGCCAGCTTGGAGGAAACCAGCGCAACCTTTCCGACTTTGTTGCCGTTAACCGAGGAGTTCACAGAGGATGATTTCCCCGACTTGGCGCTAAGTGCGGCTTTCTTGCGGATCGCAAGTTTCTTTTCAGAGATCGGACGTTTATGAGTTTTGCTTTTTTCCTTGCCGCGCTTTGCTTTCTCTGCCATCTTCAACGGTGTTTTCTGCCCAGATCGCATCCAATTCCTTTCGAGGGAGTTCGTCTCAATCGGAGTCTCTCTTAACAGTATCGGCGGAACATCCGTTCCACATGAGACCATAAATCAAACTCGCCTGCGTGCGTCATAAAAATCTGAGGAAATCCGCTACACTACTCAGCCTGCGGCTGTCTTGGCTTTGGAATGATCGATCTCGGCGAACGTCATATTGACCGCCGGGTGCCCAGTCGCACGCTTCCAGTCCTGAAACAGCTGGCCATAGCTCGCCTTCAGGTAATTCGTCGGCGAGATGCCAAGCTTCGCTGCCATTCGGTCGATCCACCCCGAGCTGCCCTCCAACTCCGCGAAGTCTCCGATCGGAGTCACGTCCACGACTACGTGTCCCTCGTTATCGGCCCACTCCGTTCGCAGCTTCTCATAGACAAAAACGGGCGCAAACCCCAGTCGCTCGAAAATAGCCGCCAGCGGACGACCATCCTCAATCTCGGTTTCCGTTTCCGAGCGCACTTTATGCGCGCTGTTCGCAGAGCTTTCCACCGGCGCTTTGTGGGTTAGGATCCAGCGATCGCCATATTGACGGACGCGCAGCAATTCCCCCCGCTGCCGCAGTTCGCCGTCGGCTGTGTCGAACAGCACATTGCGCTCCATCGTTTCCGCGGTCAGCAGATGAAACCCCAGCCCGGGCAGCTGCATGGTGAATCCGGCGCGATCCGTCAATCGAACTTTAATTTCCGTTTCCATCTTGCCTGTCGTTGTCTCAACGCTCATGCCTATAGTTTCGCAGATGGCGGTGGTCCCAGAAACTCAGAATAATCCCGACAGAGAGATTAGGATGAAGGACGGATAGCTTGCGTTTTGCGCGCGATAGGCGCGAACCCAGATGACCGCAAACAATACAATCCGGCTGGCAATTTCTGCCGATTGCATTTCCTCGACGGCGGCGCGAACCCGACTGACCCAGGCTGTGGAAGTGATTCGCTCCGGCGGCACGGTGGCGTTTCCTACAGAGACGGTCTACGGTCTGGGCGCGAACGCGCTCGATCCATCCGCCGTGGAGAAGATTTTTCTCGCCAAGCAGCGGCCCGCATGGGACCCCATGATTGTCCACATCGCCGATCGCGACATGTTGGCGAAAGTCGCGGCTTGCGTGCAGGGAAATACGCAGCAAAAAATCGATGGGCTTATGAACAGATTCTGGCCGGGCCCACTGACCATCCTGTTGCCGAAGCAGCCGGCCGTGCCGTCAATTGTGACCGCCGGACGGGAAGTGGTGGGCGTTCGCATGCCCGCGCATCCGGTAGCGCTGGCTCTCATCGCCGCAGTCAACCTTCCTATCGCGGCGCCCAGCGCCAATCGCTTCGGCCATACCAGTCCCACCACCGCCCAACACGTGTTGGAGGATCTCGACGGTCGCATCGATCTGGTGCTCGACGGCGGTCCTGCCTGGTGCGGCGTCGAGTCGACCGTGATTGAGGTTCGCGATCACCAGACCATTCTCTATCGGCCCGGCGCTATCCCTGCAGAGGAGATTGAATCCATTGCCGGGCCAGTCGTTTGGTATCAACCCCAAACAATCGGCGCGACCCCGCCAAAGCCGCCGGAATCCTTGCCATCGCCAGGCGTGGACATGCGTCATTACGCCCCCAACGCCCGCGTCATCCCGCTTGATATGGGCGAGCACGCCGGAAACGGGCGCCTGCAGCGATGGCTGGAAGCGGTGCAGAAACAATTGAACACCACGCAAAAAATGGGCGTTCTTCTGCCTTCGTCGTGGCCGTTGCCTGAGGGATTTGCCGGCATTCATTTCGCCTGGGGTAGTTGGGAGGATGATCAGGAACTGGCGCAGCGACTCTTCGCCGGACTGCGAACCTTGGATGCGATGGGTGCGGACGTCATCCTGTGCCCGTTGCCACCGAACTCTGGCCTGGGTGCGGCTATTCGCGATCGCCTGCTGAAAGCCGCGCGAGAGAAATAAACGGTTGCCTCACCGAGCCGCTTACGACATGGTTTGAGGTAGATTTTCGCCGGCTTTGTAGATGTAGCGGATGCTGTCTTTATAGACCAGTACGCGCGTTCGAGCGCCATTCTGCAGGCCGCTACGGCCCACATTTCGCAGCTTGATGGCAAACCGGTCGTACCACTCGATCACGCCTTCCAACTCGTCACCGTTTTCCAACATCACGATCATCCGCGTCTGCCCTTGGATCTGCTTCTGGAAATAAAAGACTTCCGCGTGCGAGCTATCTTCGATCGTTCCGTCTGGCATAGCGCGGGCCGTCAGGGCTGGGCCATGGCCGAAGATCGTGGTCTGGCGGACGGGAGCCGACCGTAATGCCAGGTTGGGCCGGATCAACCGCCGTTGCCCGGAAAAGTCGCTCTCCGGCCGCGCAGGCGCAGGCACCGCCACTACGATGGCGGCGTGTTCGAGCGGTTTGGGCTTGGGCAATGGCATGGATTTCATTCGAACGGACAGCAGGGCCTGGCTTTTTAGCCTCCGAGATTGAGGTGGAGGACAGATCGAGGACCCAAATTGATTCTGCTGAATGAGTACGATGCTAGTCGAAGACCGAACGTTTTCCAACTGCAGCGTTTGTTTTTTTTATTTTCGAAGGAGGCCGATTCACAATTACCGTTGTTCGAGGGCCGCCGTCATCGCGTCCAAGGAGAGCGAGCGAAGCAGGTTGCGCCGCATGCCCGATTCCACCTCAGCGATCCGCCGCACCGCCCGCTCAATCCAGTCGAACGAAACGCTCTCGGCCAGACGGCGAAGTTCCGGCAAACTGTCAATGTTGCGCGCCATGTCGGGCTGCCCCGCCTGCAACAACATCATGTCCTCCAGCAATAGGTACAGGCTACGCAGCAAATCCTGCGTCTTTTGCTGACCCTCGGCCCCGGCGCGATAGGCTTCTGTCACCCGAAACAGGGCGGAGTGGTCCGGTTCAGACGTCGCCGTTCGCAGCAGCAACAGGGCGTCCTTGCGGCTGGTGAGATAGCGATCGGCGTCGAAGGAGATCGTCCTGCCGACGGCTCCTTCAGCCAGTCGCGCCACCAGGGTGCGTCGAGCAGAGGGCCATTCTGGATGCCTTTCGGCCAGAATTTCTTCCAATCTCTCCATCGGCACGGCGTGCAGCCGCGTTTGGCTGCAGCGGGAGCGAATGGTCGGCAGCAGGTCCGACGGATTTTCCGCCAGAAGCAGCAAATGTGCGTATTCCGGGGGCTCCTCCAGCACTTTCAGCAGGGAATTGGCGGCTTCGCTCATGAACTTTGAGGTCGGGAAGATGTAGATCTTGTCTTGTCCTTCCGACGGCGCCCGCTGCGCGTTGTGAATCAGCGAACGTACCTGTCCCACCTTCACCAGATTCTGTGGCGGATCAGGGGGAACCACCAGCACGTCGGGATGGGTCTGGATCAGTATCCGGGTATCTTTGCGGTCGGCATCGCGGAGATCTTCCCGCGCCTCGACCGCCTCTGCCACGCGCGCATCCAGGTCCAGGGCAGCCGCGATTCGGGTGCAGTTGTGGCATACGTCGCAGGCATCCGGCAGCCCGTTGAAAGTCTGCGGATCAAGACAGTTCAGCGCCTGCGCCAGCGCAATCGCCAGCGAATACTTGCCCGCGCCGCGTGGTCCGGATAGCAGAATCGCATGCGGCAGACGGCCGGATGCAGCGGATTCCTGCAATTGCCGCACCGTCGCCTCATTGCCGAGAAAGCTGCGGAAGTTCACATTTCGAGCCTAGCAGAATTGCGGCTGCGTTCCTCAGCGGTCATCATCATCGGATATTTCGGGCGCAAAGTGATTTTGGGCTGCACCTCAACCGCTTGGCCGGGAACCATGTGGAAACTCCATCGCTGCGCCAGCGTCGCCAGAATCAATACGCCCTCCATCCACGCGAAGGCCTCGCCGATGCACTGGCGCGAACCGCCGCCAAAGGGAAAATACGCAAACCGCGGGCGCACCGCTTTCTGCTCTGGAGTGAAACGTTCCGGATCGAACCGCAATGGCTCCGGATAAAATTTCTCGCTGCGCTGCAGAATATATTGGCTGAAGAAAAAATAAGTTCCTGCGGGCAGGCGATACGGTCCCAGCTCGATCGCCTGCGTGGATTGCCGTCCCATTGCCCACGCCGGCGGATACAGTCGCATCGATTCCGCGAACACCATCTCCGTGTAGCGCAGGCGCGATACGTCCTCCAGCGTCGGCAGCCTGCCTTGCAGCACATCGTCAATTTCGTGTTGCATTCGTTCTGCGGCCGCCGGATTTTCCGACAGAAGATACCACGTCCAGGTCAGCGCATTCGCGACCGTCTCATATCCGGCAAGAAAAATCGTGATCACTTCATCGCGCAATTGTCGATCGCTCATCCCGGTCTGCGCCGTCGATGGCTCGGGTCTCGCGTCGGCGAACGTTTCCCCCTCATCCCGTGCAGCCATCAACATCGAGAGCAGATCGCCGCGATCTTCATTGGAGGAGTGCCGTTCCGCGATCATGCGATACACCTGGGCATCTAGCCGCGCCCGCGCTTTACGAAATCGAATCAGGCCAGGGATAGGCCATCGCAAATAGCTCTCCGCTCTCGGCAATGCGATCAGGTAGTTGTAGAGGCGCATGATCACGTTCACCTCGTCATTGATCTCGCGAATGGCCGCAGTGACGTCGGTGGCGAACAGCGTGCGCGCGACAATTTCCAGCGTCAACTCCATCATTGCCGCCGACATGTCGAAGTTCTGCCCCGGTTGCCAACTGGCGCGCATGGCTGTCCCGCGTTCCACCATCATCGCTGCGTAGGCTTGGATCCGCTGGCGATGAAAGGCGGGTGCCGCAATGCGCCGTTGCCGCATGTGGAACTCGCCTTCGCTGGTGATCAATCCTTCGCCCAGCAAAATCTTCATGCGGTTCTGCGTGCGCTCTTTGATGAATGAAGAGGCCTGCGTCACCAGAATCTCGCGGATTAGCTCCGGATCATTGATGAAAACAATGTTGCTGCCGCCCAGCTTGTAATGGGAAACAGGTCCAAAGGTCTTCGCCAGGTGTTCAAACAGCAGGATTGGATTTCCCGGCCGAAAAAAGCGCCGAAACAAATAGAGTGGCAGGTTGCGTTGCAGGCCCGGCGGAAAACGAAGCGGTTTTGACTCGCGACCGGGATCGTTCTGTGCCGAAGTTGCAGATGGGGATGGAGTGGCCATGAAGGGAAGTGGAAACAGAAGGCGCGCGCAGGTTCAATCAGGCAGAGGCGGCGACGCGTGCCAATCGTTCCTCAACAATTTCCACGATACGCTTTTCAGTGGCGTCGACCGACGCGTCTTCCGCAATTGTGACCACACGCAAACTTTCGCGCGCGGCAATTTCCTGATACTTCAAAAACACGCGTTCGTAGAAGGTTCGGCCCTCGGTTTCAAATCGGTTTTCATCCGTTCCCTGGGCGATTTGCCGGCCATTTCGTCGCCGCGCCCGGGCCAGGGAAGCCTCCAGGCTTGGCAGCAATAAGATCGTGAGGTCGGGCCATAGATCGCCGCAAACAGCGCGATGCAATTCCAGCACCGGCGCGCTTCCCAGGCTGCGCCCACCCCCCTGGTACGCCTCGGTCGAATCGGTAAATCGATCGCACAGGACAATCTTTCCTTCCGCCAAAGACGGCAGAATTATCTCGTGAATCGACTGAGCGCGGTCGGCGAACATCAGCGCCATCTCTGCCAGTGGCGCAACATTCTGCGTTGCGGAATCCAGCAACACTGCGCGAATTTGGTCGCCCAGTTCTGTTCCGCCCGGTTGGCGAGTGGTCGTCACGGCTCGACCCTGCGCCTGGAACGTGCGCGCCAGCAGGCGAAGCTGGGTGGATTTGCCTGAGCCATCTAGTCCTTCAAACGTGATAAAAAAACCGCGCGTCATGGCGGTAGGGTACCACTGCCGACGGCGATGGATGGGCAGGTGAGGTGCCCCCCGTCGATCAGCTCTGAGAGAATCGCATCATGGCACTCGAATTCACCACGTCCTACCTCAAAGATTCAATCCTTCTGCTGCGCTACTAAAAGACTTGCGGAGCGAGCCATTGCTCAGGCGACGGATCCGCAGCTGTACCAACGGCTCGATGAGGATGCGAACTCGATTGCTATCGTCATGCAGCATATGGCGGGCAACATGAAATCCCGCTGGACGAACTTTTTGTCCGAGGAGGGCGAAAAACCGTGGCGCGATCGCCACCGTGAATTTGAGCAGCCTCCTTCCACAAGACAGGCCCTGTTGCAGCGGTGGGAAGAGGGGTGGGACTGCGTGTTCCAGGCTCTCGAATCCTTGACGGACGCGGACATGAGCCGCACCGTGTCCATTCGCGGCGAAGCGCATTCCGTCACGCAGGCCATCAACCGCCAGATCGCGCATTATGCCGACCATTGCGGCCAGATTGTCCTGCTCGCCAAACATTTCCAGCACGCCCAATGGACTTCGCTCACCGTTCCGAAAGGCAAGTCCGCGGAGTTCAACGCGAAAGTTCGCGCCCGCGAAGCCAGTCAGCGCTAAACGTATTCTGTGCCTTGTCTGTAGGCGCTGCATTACACTGTTTCTTCGTTTGCACATCGATCATTTCAGGAGTTCTATGCGCCGAAACATATCCCTTGCCTTGGGCGCCTTTGCCCTGGCCGCGGCATTTCCACACAGCAGCCTTGCACAGGCCGCCGCCGCGCCCACGCAGCTAGCCTCCGCCCCACCCATCACCATTACCGTGGATGCGACCGATGCACCGCGCAAGATGCTGCACGCGGATCTTGTGATCCCGGTGCAGCCCGGCGACCTGACCCTGGTGTACGCGAAGTGGATTCCGGGCGAGCACGAGGCCTCCGGCCCCATCGAGGACCTGGCAGGCATCGTCATCAAAGCCAACGGTCAGACGTTGCCGTGGGTTCGCGACAGTGTGAACATGTTCGCGCTCCACGTGCATGTTCCGCAGGGGGTCACTCATCTGCATGTGCATGACGATTTTCTGGCGACTGCCGGACCCGTTGGCTTTTCTGCCGGCGCTTCCACGAGCGAGAACCTCGCAATGATCAGCTGGAATGAGGTCATGCTGTGGCCGGAGACGACTTCCGCGAAGGATGTGCAGGTCACCCCCAGCGTTACGTTGCCCTCCGGCTGGAAGTTCGGTACCGCGCTGACAACCTCTGGCGCAGAAGGCACGACCACTCACTTCGCCACTGTCCCGCTGAATGAGCTTGTGGACTCTCCCGTGCTCTCGGGCCGCTATTTTCGCGAGATTCCATTAGCGCCGGAGATTTCTCCCAAGCATTATCTCGATCTTGCCGCCGACGGTCCGGAAGACCTGGAAGTTCCATCTCAAATGCTCGCGGGCTTCAACGATCTAGCGCGTCAAGCGAGTGCGCTGTACCAGTCGCACCACTACGGCAGCTATCACTTCTTGATGACATTGAGCGATCAGGTGGCGCATTTCGGGCTGGAACATCATCAGTCGAACGACGATCGCGTGCCGGAAAAGACCTTCCTCGATCCCAATCTGGATGTGCTGGAAGCCGGACTGCTGCCGCATGAATTCACTCACTCGTGGAATGGAAAGTATCGTCGCCCTGCAGGATTGTTGTCGCCGGATTTTCAGACCCCGATGCAGGGCGATCTGCTGTGGGTATACGAAGGGCTGACGACGTACCTCGGGGATGTGCTAACCGCGCGCAGCGGTCTATGGACGGAGGATCAATATCGCGAAGCGTTGGCGGACTCGGCTGCCTCCCTGGACAATCGCCCAGGGCGCACCTGGCGCGATCTGCAAGATACCGCCACCGCGGCGCAAACTTTGTATGAAGCCAACGGGCAGTGGGGGAATTGGCGCCGTGGCGTTGATTATTATCCTGAGGGCGAGCTGCTCTGGCTTCAGGTCGACACCATCATTCGCCAACAGAGTCACGGCAAAAAATCGCTGAATGATTTCTGCGTGCGTTTCCTTGGCCTCAATGGCGATACCGGGCCGATTACTGTGCCCTATACGTTTCAAGATGTGGTCAGCAATCTCAACGCAGTTCAGCCCTACGATTGGGCACGGTTTCTGACGGAGAAGCTGACGACCAAAGAGAATCACGCGCCCTTAGGCGGAATCGAAAACGGTGGCTATCGCCTGACGTATTCGGAGACGCCCAACTCGATGGAACAATCCATGGAGGCGCTGCGAGGCGTCAATGCCTGGTATTCGCTCGGCCTTCATCTCTCCCACCAGGGCGGGATCGGCGATGTGCTCTTTGATTCACCGGCATACAAGGCGGGTTTAGGTCCGGGGATGAAGATCGTTGCGGTCAACGGACGTGCGTACACCGATGCATTGATGCACGATGCCATTCGTAATTCCAAAAACACGCAGACGTCGATTGAATTGATCGTCGAGAATACGGCGTACTTCCGCGACGTCAAGATCGACTACCACGGTGGCGAACGTTATCCGCATTTGGAACGCGTCGACTCTAAGCCCGACATGCTGAATCAGATATTGCAACCGCTGCCGGTGCATTCGAAGAAATAAGCATTGATTTCGCACTGCCAATGACGCCGCTGCCAATCCACGGGAGCGGCGTTTTTGCTGGATGCTGGCGGGGAACGAACGTGGTGTAAGGAGAGCCCGCTCCTCCCGATCCAGTCTTTACCGATACAACATCCAGACGGCGCTCTGAACTGCGATCTGGTGGCGGGTGTCACATCAAGTGACGCAAGTCACTGACCCAGGGTCCCGCCGACGGCCACACTACCTTTGCGGGTGAGGAAATGAGTTGGCAAACGCCGATTTCTCATGACCCAGCATTCGCCAAGGTCTGGCGGGGAGAAGCACCATGAAACAATCTACAACAGCAAAGCGGGCCGGATGTACGTTGCTGACCCTCGCAATGGCAACCGCTGGCACAATCGGGTGCGGCAGTGGTTCTAGCTCCAGCACCGGCACAACTCCGCCCACAACGCCCCCGGCGGCATCGACGGCTGTGCTGGTGAACATGGGCGACACTCCCTCGGATTCGGTCCTGGAGTGCGCGGTGACCGTCAGCGCGATGAGTTTTACTAACACATCCGGGACCAGCGTACCCTTGACTATTTCCTCTCCGATGACGATGGAACTGGCGCACCTGCGGGGGACGGTGGCTCCGCTCATGCTGCAGTCCATTCCGCAGGGAACATACAATGCGATGTCGGTCACATTGTCCTCTGCAACCGTCACTTCCATGACATCGTCGCATAGCCCTGTCCAGCAGGTTTTTTCCACGCCGATGACCGTCAACATTCCCTTAAGCACCCAGCTCACCGTGGGAAGCAACGCCATGGTGATGAATCTGGATCTGAATCTCGCCACTTCCGTGGGGACAGGTTCTGGCGGCGCGATCACCTTTACTCCGGGGTTTGACGCGTCCGCTGAAACCGCGACGGGGAATGCCAGTGCCACGCCGGAACAAGGCGGCATGATGCAATTGGTCGGCGACGTGACGGGAATCTCCGGCAGCACCTTTACCATGGGCACGCTGCAGGGAATGCCGATGTCTGTGGCAACGGGCAGCAACACGCAGTACCAGGGGATGAATGGGCAGACGATGTCCAACATGGGAATGATGAGCAACGGCCAGATCATGACGGTGAACGCGACGCTGCAACCCGGCGGCACTTGGACGGCAAATTCCGTCACGGCCATGATGGGCTCGGGCGGAGTCATGCCGATCGGAATTATCACCGCGACGACCGGAAGCCCTGTGACGCAAATGACCATGTTTCCGAACAATGGCATTGGCGCGGGCATGATGGCGTCGCTGTTAGCTAACGGCATGACCGTCAACGTGGGTGGCAGTGCCACCTATGGTATCGACGACATTGGGGTGTCGATGTCCGGGTTGCCGATTACGCCGCGGTTCGATGCGTCCCACATCGGCCCTGGCCAGAACATTGCAGCGGCAGGCTCTGGAGGCATGTCCTCCGGCGGTGGCATGATGGGCGGGGGCGGCTTTATGAATATGGGCAGTATGACCGCCGCCGGATTTGAGCTGGAGCCACAGGGTCTGAGCGGGACCGTCGCCAGCGCCTCCGGCAACGGCTTTACGCTGAGCCTTCCATCGGGTTCGGCCTTTACTTTGTTGACGGGAACCACCAACGTACCCGTCTACCAGACGGCGCAAACGCAGATGAAGGGCCTTGCCGCTGTTGCGAATGGCCAGAATGTCGCGGTCTACGGCTACTTGTTCTACAACGCCGGAAGGTACAACTTTGTCTCCATGCAGATTGCAACCATGTAGATCGGATCAGGCGATACGGGGTCCCAAAAAGTGCCGTGTCAATTCCGGCTGCTGCGCGCCTCGCGAATTGACATGTTGACCGGCGTTCGACATTCTAGAGAAGTCATGGCTATCCAGCTCTGTAACCCGACGTGTCGGTTTCAGGTTCGCTGTTGTTGTTGTCGCAGCGTTGCCGGCCCAGGGTATGAGCACTGTCGATAGTTCCACGACCTCATCTTCAGTCTCCTAGAAATCTAAAACCCTGCGGTCGCAATTCTCGCGAGCGCGGGTCCATTCCTGCCGGTCTCGCATTCCATTTCACCAAAAAACTCTTAGAACGGGCTCACCATGGAATTGGCGATCGGATTCGTCATCGCGTTTGCGATTGCAGTCACCGGCGTGGGTGCGGGCACCATAACCGCGCCGCTGCTGATCCTGTTTCTGCATGTTCCTATTGAGCTCAGCGTCGGCACCGCCCTGGCCTATTCGGCAATCGTAAAAATGATCGTTGTGCCCGTCCAAATCTGGCGCAAGCAGGTGGTCTACCGCGTGGTTGGCTGGATGCTGTTAGGGGGTCTTCCCGGAGTAGTCCTTGGGGTGGTGCTGTTTCACCGCGTGGTGCGGCACGGCCAGCAGAATATTCTCTATGTCGCCCTCGGCAGCATCATCGTTGCGTCTTCAGCCTGGCACCTCTATCGAAACCTTCGTCCCGCATCGACTGATCGGGTGAGAAAGACCCATCCCGCATGGATGGCGGCGCTGATGTTGCCGATCGGCACAGAGGTCGGCTTTTCCTCCTCGGGAGCCGGTGCGCTGGGAACGCTTGCATTGCTCAGTCTCACCACGCTCGACGCGTCTCAGGTTGTGGGCACGGATCTTGTGTTTGGGCTGTGCCTGTCGCTGGTCGGCGGCGTCATGCACGTGTTCAGCGGAAGCTATGACAGCGCGCTTTTGTTGAAGCTGGTACTCGGCGGATTGTTCGGAGCCCTGGTGGGCAGCGGCGTCGCGCCAAGATTGCCCAATCGTCAACTGCGTGTTGCATTGGCCGCGTTGTTGTTAGTGGTGGGGACGCTGTTCTGCGTTCGACCATTGAACTTCCATCCGATCGCCAGCGTACAGGCTATGGTTCACGCCAGCGCAGCCGCATCCAGTCCGCTTGATCGCTAATCGAAAATCAACGCGAAGACGACTGCAGCGTTCCAGCCACGATCGTCGCCTGCACTTCCACGTGCCCCCGAAATTCGTGTCGCGTCAGTCGATAGGCAATGTCCATCGTGTCCCCCACCATCGGCGGCCGATCGAGCGCTGTATCGATTGAAAACCAGACTGCCTCCAGGGTCAGGTCGTCGCGCTGCAACCGCAAGCGTCCGTGGCGGCCGTTCGTCAGCGCCCGATACGTAGCCACACTAAACCTCCCAGAGTAGAGCGGTGCTTCGAACCCGCGGCCAAAGGGTCCCATCGCGTCCAGGGCTTGAATGCTTTTCAGATCGTGCGCATTCGCATCCAACTCGCCATCTGTCCACAGACTTGGCCCAGTCGCGACGGCTCCTCCGGTCTGCTCCGCAACCGCGAACGTGAAAGCCTGCCGAAACCGTTCCATATCGACCACGCGGATGGTTGCGCCCGCTGCTGCCTGGTGGCCGCCGAAGGCCACCAATAATTCTGGATAGGAACTTGCGATCTCCTTCAATGCGCGTTGCACATCGATGCCCGGCACCGAACGAAACGATCCGCTCGCCAATCCAGCGCAGTTGCCGGAGTCTGTGTCCGTCGCCAACACCGGCGCAGTTTCCCGAGCGCCCTGGCCCCGCGGTGCAAAGATCGCGCAGGGTTTTCCAAAGGCTTCCACCACGCGGCTGGCTGTAATCCCGTGTACACCGGAGTGTCCGTCTTCCAGAAAGAGAACAATCGCCGGCCCTGCAACCCGTGCGGCTTGCGGAAATGCTTGCGCCCGCAGTCTGCGCTCAATCGACTGACGTTCAGAATTCTCGCGTTTCAGCTGGCTCCAGCAGGCCGCGGCATCCGCGTCCGTTTTTGCGATCAGAAACCGAAAGCCCACCTCGGCCCAATCCAGTCGTCCGGAGGCTGCAATCGCGGGCACCAGCCGAAACGCAATCGTTTCGGCGTCGATTTCCCCATCCACCTCCACGGCAAAAACTTTCCAGCACGGTCGGCATCCAGAACGAACCCGTTGCATGCCACGACGCAGGAAGGCGCGATTGATCAGACTCGCGCCAGGAGATAGAGAAACGCAGTCCGCAATGGTCGCGACCGCAACAAAATCCAGCAGGCTGGCGAGCGACGGCAACTCCGCGAAGACACCCTGTTCGAGCAATGCGCTGCGCACTTTCGCCATTACTAGAAACGCTACTCCGGCGCCGCATACGTGTTTGTCATATTCGCAGTCGAGCCGGGACGGATTCACCACCGCATACGCCGATCGCGGCGGCCCGTCCTGCGGAATGACGTGATGATCGGTCACCACGACATCAATCCCGCCAGCCGCCAGCGCAGCAATTCGCGGCTCGTCGCTGCTGCCTTTATCGGCGGAAATGACCAGCTGCGCGCCGAAAGCCTGGATCCTCGAAACCACACCTTCGCCAATCCCATAGCCTTCCGTCAGGCGATGGCTGGTGACGACGCAGATGCGTTCAAGCGGGACTCCAAAGGCGTCGACCATTGCCGTCCACAACACCGCCGCCGAAGCAGTGCCGTCCATGTCGTGATCGCAGGCCAGCGCAATGCGCTCTTGCTGCACGATGGCGCGCACGATGCGTTCCACGGCGCGATCCATGGAAGGAATGGCACCCGGGTCAACAATATCCGACAGTTTTGCCGCGGTCAGGAGTTCCCACTCAACAAAGCGATCCAGACGTCGCCCCAGAAAATTCGCTATCGCCGGAGCGATCCCTGCTTGCAGATAAGCATCGCGCACCTCGGCGCTGCACGCCCGCTCAACCAGGGATTTTGGAGGCAATTTCCACGGCGCGGATTCCTCCTCCGCCAGAACAACCTCTACAGGCGGTTCGTCGCATCCAGCCTCCGGCATGAAGGCTTCGGCGGCCACGGATGCTGGATCTTCGTTCACTCGTCGTCCTCGTCGTCTTCTTCGAGTGCAGTTTCGATCAGCTCCTGCAGACTGTCGACGGTGTTCACCATGGCTCGATACTCCCGGTACCACTCCGTCTGCGTCTCATGCACAAACAGAATTCCCTGGTGCGCGAAGGCCAGCTCAATATGCCCGACCTTGCCAATTTCAAGGAACAGCCGATTCAGTTTGTCCATCTCCGGGCCCGACTCTTCTGTGCTTGAAATATCCTGCAGTTCGCTGGCCAGCAGTTCCAGCGTTGTGCGGTCCACGGAGTCCTCGCCAATGCACACCAGCGGAGCGCCCGCGGTCTTCGCCATTTCTACGAAGTCCTTCCAGCTCTCCTTGGGGCTCCCCGTCGCGGCATCGGCCGTATCCTGGTCGTGCCACCAGACACGCGGAGTGTCCTCCGGAATCAATGCAGGAAAATGTCGCATGCCATGACCTTCAATAAAGGCGATCATGTCATCTTTCAGCGAAGTCAGATTGTTGGAATCCATCCTTTCCATCCTAGACCAGTTTCCCCGCACCTATTGACCGCCGCCAACCATAATGCCTGATCGATCTTACGCAACCGGCGCTTGACCAGTCGCCCCGCCGGTTACACCCACCGGAAACTAGCCCGCACCCGAGAACCCTTTATGATGGAAGATAACAATAAGAATGTTTTGGGAGCAGGGCTTCTTGGCAAAGTACCAGCGGCACGTATTTGTATGCATCAACCAGCGCGAACCCGGCAGCCCTCGGCCCAGTTGTAATGCCGATGGAAAGTCGCAATTGCAGGCGCGCTTCAAGCAGGCCGTCGATGCCGCAGGTCTTAAGAAGAGTGTTCGCGTCAACAAGGCGGGCTGCCTGGATCAGTGTGAACATGGGCCCACCGTGGTCGTCTACCCGGAAGCCGTCTGGTATGGGCATGTCTCTGAAACCGATGTGGATGAAATTGTTGCCTCGCATCTGGTCGCGGGATGTCCCGTCGAGAGACTGCTGCTGGCCGAAGACTGCATCAACACCGGAGCCTGCGAACATCGGCTTCCCAAGACCTGAAAACTGTTGCGGCTCCCATCCAGAGCCGCTCGCTGTGCTATATTCCGAGGGGAGCAATGAATTTCTCAAGAGATTATGTTGGATATTTAGGCCGACGCACCATCAAGCATCTGATCGATGTCAAGATGATCGAGACCGACAAAGTTGAGGTCTTGAACACCCGCGTACAGGCTGCCCTGATTGATGAATTGATGCTGGAGGATCGCATCAATGACGAGGTTCGTCTGATCCTCGAGGCCTATCAGGAAGAAATGCGCCGCACCGGCGCCAGCTACCAAGAGATGTTCAAGAAAATCAAGCAGGAACTCGCCCGCAAATACAAGGCGGTATTATGAGAATTTCCGATGACAAGTTGAACAAACTTGCGCACGTAATTGCCGATACTTTGGCGGAGACCGATGAGTGCGAATTTCACGAAGACCGCAACACTATCCGTCAGGAATCGCGCAAAATGCTGGCAAAATTGCTTGCCGAGGAGATGAAGATCGACCAGGCCGCGCGCCTGAAGGTATCCTCCCACAAGAAAAATATTCCTGAAGGCAGCCAGGAATGGGAAATCCTGTACCGCAAATATTACCAGGAAGAAGTGAAGAAGCTGGGGCTGTAGGTCTTCTCTTTGACCGTCTGGCAACGCTCTACCGTTACCTCCCGCGTCACGCGACTCGAATACAATCCTCTTCCGGGGGTCCTCCGTGAGTGATCAAGCCGAAGGCATCGCCAGCCTGGCGACCCATTCATCCGTGGATGAAACCGTCACCCGGCTGCAATCGCTGCTGCAGGAAAAAGGCGTGCAGGTCTTCGCGTTGATCGATCACAGCGGAGAAGCGAAGCGCGCCGGCTTCGATATGCGCCCCACCAGGCTGCTGATTTTCGGCAACCCCAAGGCCGGCACACCGCTGATGCTAGCTGCGCCGAGCATCGCCATCGATCTCCCTCTTAAGCTTCTGGTGTGGGAGGATACAACCGGGCAGGTCTGGATTTCCTACAACACGCCGGAATATCTGCAGAAGCGGCACGCATTGCCGCAAAACTTAGCCGCCGCGCTAAGTGCTGTGGAAGGGCTGGCGAAGAGCGCTGCAAAATAATTCTGTCCACGCTCCGAAGTGCAAAACGGACGGTTCTGCCGCAAATCCCTACTGAACCGTGAACGCCTGTTGCAGCGGAACATTCTCCGATGAATCCCCGATGTAGACAACAAACTTCCCCGGATCCACTTTCCATCCGTGCGTTGCCGTGTCCCAGTAGGCCAGCGAGCGCTTGTCCAGCGTGACGATCACGTGGCGAACTTCTCCCGGCTGCAGCATCACCCGGGAGAAGCCTTTCAGCTCCATCTTCGGGCGCTTCAATGTTGCCGACGGATCGCCGACGTACACCTGCGCCACCTCCGCCCCTGCAACCGGGCCGTTATTTTTCACGTCAAACCCCACCTCAATCGGTCCATTCGGCGAGGCTGTTTGCGGCGACACGGACAGATTGCTGAACGCGAAGCCCGTATACGACAGGCCGAAACCAAAAGGAAACAGCGGCTTCACATCGCTGGTTTCGTAGTAGCGATACCCGACAAAAACTCCTTCGCTGTATCTGATGTCCCGCGTGCCGGGCAGTTCGTAATACGTTTGGTAGGTCGGATTGTCTTCAATCCGCTTCTCCCAACTGATCGGCAGTTTGCCGGATGGATTCACTTCCCCAAACAGCAGTTTTGCCAGCGCCTTGCCTGCCGCCTGCCCGCCGTACCAGGTCTGCAACAGCGCAGGTGTGCGATCAATCCAGTTCTGCGTGGCCACGCTGCCGCCCGCCGTCAACACCACAACAGTCTTGGAATTGGCTGCCGTCGCTTCGCGAATCAACTCCTCTTGTCCGAAAGGAAGCTGATAGGTGCGATCCCGTCCCTCCGACTCTGTCGCGGGGCTGAAGCCCACTGACAGCACGACTGCGTCCGCCATTTTCGCCAGTTGGATCGCCGCCGGATCGACCAGCTTATCCTGCGCAACAATGCCGAGCGACGGCGTGTTGGTCGGTCTCCCTGGAAAATAATTGAACTGCACCAGCACCGGTTTGCCGCTTTCCAGCGTCACATTCGCGGACTGCAAGAAGCCACCTTTTCCCTGAACTTCAGAGAAGAGATTCTTGCTATCGATCAAAATCTCGTCGTGATCTCCGCGCTGATCTTCGGCGACCACCGTGTAAACTCCCGACGTTTGCGGAATGAAATATCCGTGCCACTCCACTCGACGCGGTGTCTTGGTCTGCTGGCTCAACCACGAACTGGCCACATGATCCACGGTTTCATCTACGGTGGAGAACAGTCGATCATTGGCCGACAAAACATATTCATCGCGCTTCAGGCCGGTATGCTGGCAGGCCGCATCCGTACACCACTTCGTATTTTTGAACACATCTTCGGGCTTCGCAATTCCGGAATTCCAAAGCACATTCACTCCGGGATGCAGGCCGTTGCTTAACCCGGTCATAAAGCTCACCGGTGCAAACGGGTCGACATGGGAACTGCCTCCGCCGCCGGGAACTGCAGGATACGCGTCCGGTCCCAGCACCGCGAGAGTGTGAATAGTGTGGCGATCCAGCGGCAACAGATGGTTTTCATTCTTCAGCAGAACCGCACCCTCCTCCGCGGACTGCAATGCGATCGCATCGCCGTGCTGGTTGTAGAGAGAAATGCTGGGGTCAAGCTGCTCTCGATCCAGAAATCCAAACTGCATCGCGGTCCGCAGAATGCGTCGAACCTTCTGGTCGATCGTGGCCAATGTGACTTGACCGCTTTTGATGGCCGGTAGCAACGTCGCGGCCGTCATGTACTTGGCATCCGGCATTTCCAGATCGAGACCGCCATTCGCGTCCGCAATCCCATCATGCGCCGCGCCCCAGTCCGACATTACGATGCCGCGAAATCCCCAGTCCTTGCGCAACACCTGGATGTTCAGGAACGCATTTTGTGTGGCGTGTTCGCCGTTGATCAAATTGTAGGAATCCATCACAGCACCTACGTGACCCTGTTTCACCGCAGCTTCAAACGCCGGCAGATAAATTTCCCGCAGTGTGCGCTCGTCGATGATAGAGTTCGACCGCTGCCGGTCATACTCGGAATTGTTGGCGGCGAAATGCTTTACCGTGGCGCTGACACCCTGGCTCTGCACGCCGTCGATGTAGTTGGCTGCGATTTGTCCAGCCAGAAACGGGTCTTCTCCAAAATATTCAAAGTTGCGTCCATTCATCGGCTCGCGATAAATGTTCACTCCCGGCCCAAGCAGAAAATTCACTCCACGTGCCCGCGCATCCTCACCCAGTCCGACACCCACTTTTTCAGCCAGCGCCCGATCCCAACTCGCCGCCAATCCAATCCCGGCCGCATAGGCTGTCGAGGGTCCCCAAGTGCGCACTCCCAGCGGGCCGTCCGACATTTTCAGCCGCGGAAACCCGATGCTCGGTTCGCTGCGGATATACATGCTGTCTTCGCCGCCGATCAGCGCAATCTTCTGCTCCAGCGTCAGCTTCTCCACCATCGCATCCACTTTTTGCTCCATCGCGGGTGGAGGGGGTTGCGGACCTGGTTGGTTGGACATTTGCGCTGAAGAGTGAGCGGTACCCAGCGAAAGAAAGGCGGAAAACAGCAGCATAATTTCCCTGAAATCTCTTCGCACGGTTCGATCCCGATTCCTTTTCAACTCGTTTCTAGTCTGCAAGGTTCTATGAAGAAAATTATTGGCCTATCGACTGGCGATAGCAAGCACAAGCCCAAATAAGCCATTCGCAATGGCCTTCGTTGGAACGAGTTTTGCGCGGCAGTCGGAGGCGAATCCCGCAAAGAAAGATGCCCAGCCTGATCGCGTTTGTTGATCCCACCAAATCTTCGTAAATGTGCTCTGATTCTGCATTGACAGCGGTATCCGGAGCTAACTACCGTGTGAAGACGCGTAGCCGCATCCCCCAAGCGGTGGCCTACGCGTCCTCCCTGTTGATTGAGCATCCGAGCTCTCCGACGTCCGTGAAAGGAAAATCCCATGAACAACACTCTCATTCCTGAAGTTGATCCATCCACCCATCCACGTGTCATCGATAACGGCCGGAATCGTCTGGGTCTGGCACTTTCGATCGGCGCAATGCTGATATTTTTCGCAGCCGCGTTGTCCGCCCAGGCCACGGATGATACTCAGCCCTTCCTTCCCAATCCCGTACGCAGCGTTTCCACAGTGCCCGCCAATGGAGATGTGAATCCCTATGGCGTCGCATTTGTGCCGACTCACCTAACCATTGGAATGCTTCATCCCGGAGACGTTCTTGTCTCCAACTTCAACAACAGTAAAAACCTGCAAGGAACAGGAACCAGCATTGTTCGTGTGCCCGCGAAGGGCAAGCCAACGCTGTTTTTTCAAGGGCCGTCCAATATTGGGCTCTCAACGGCATTGCATGTTCTTAAGTCCGGTGTTGTGCTGGTGGGTAATTTCCCCTCAACCGACGGAACATGTGCAACAGCCCGTTCAGGATCCATCCTGGTGATCAACGCATGGGGCAAACTCATTGGCCGCATAGCGAACAACTACATCGATGGCCCATGGGACTCCGCGATCATTGACAATGGAAACAAAGCGACACTTTTTGTTGCAAATGGTTTGAGCGGAACAGTCACCCGTTTGGACCTTTCGTGGACCAACGCGAAGATGGTGCAGAGCACTGTCCAGATAGGTTCGGGCTACGCGCACCAGTGTGACCCGGTGACGTTCGTGGATGCCCCAACCGGCCTTGTCTACAATCCAAAAACTGGCGATCTATACGTCGCCTCGACGGCGGACAATAAAGTCTTTGCCCTCCATGACGCGGCGACGACGGACAAAGACCAGGGAACAGGGCGGGTGGTCTACGAGGACAATACCCACTTGCACGGTCCGCTCGGCATGACGATGGCGCCAAATGGTCATTTGCTGGTCAGCAATAACGACGCGATCAATTCTGACCCGTCCCACCCCAGCGAGATTGTCGAGTTTACCCTCCGAGGCCACTTCGTCAAGCAACTCTCCGTGGATCCCGCGCAGGGCGGTTCGTTTGGTTTGAATGTGCAGACCGTCAACGACGTCGCCACATTCGCTGCGGTCGATGACAACGCCAGCGTGCTGCTGATTTGGACTCTGCCGCAACAGTAACAACGGTCATCTGATCGGCGGCATCAACCTCTTCGACAGCGCACGGCGTCGCTGCCCTGCCTGACGAGGAGTTGCCAACGTATCCCTCCGTCGAGCGATGCGTGGTGCAGCTCTGTCCCAACTCAGGTTGTGACCGCTCACACAGTTCGTTATAGTGAGAAGGGCACAGGGCGCTATCGTCTAGGGGTTAGGACGTGAGATTCTCAATCTTAAAACACGGGTTCGATTCCCGTTAGCGCTACCAAGTCAACTTCCAGCCGCTTCCACTAGCATCCACAAATCAATAAAATTCAGACATTTAGGGCTCCCAATCGTCCAGCAAGGGGCATCAAGATCCATTGACATCCGGAGGCAAGTGGGCGCGAAGCATAGGGCATTTTACTTTTGCTGTATGGAGTTGCCCCCATGCCCCTGACCGCCTCTACCGTCCGCAATGCCAAGTCTGGCAAAGAGTCCCTCAAACGTTGCGACGGGCTCAAATTTTAATTTCTCCAGCCGGAGGAAATGGTCGCGCCCGAAATAGGGCATTCCTTGGCAACGCCCATGCTCCGCACGGACACGCCGCGTCCTCTATGTAAACCATTCAAGGTGAGCAGTCGCGTGTCAGCCCCGCGTGCGCTCCGATATCGCCAGAATTCGCCGAGTGCAGTTTGCGGTTCGATCAGCTCGGATGCGCCCTGAGTGGCGCTGAGGCCATGATTTCATCATTGTTTGGAACAGGGGATAGCGCGCTGTACCATCACCGACAGCTTCTAGTGAATGGTCTTCATCTTGCGGGAGAGGAAGTCCATCAGCAGGTACTGGCCGAGATTTTCCGGGGTGGTGAAATACGCCTTGCCCTTGCACATGGCCGAGACGCGCTGCACAAACTGCACCAGTCCCGGATCGGAGGCCAGCATGAAGGTGTTGATCATGATGCCGGAGCGCTTGCAGCGGGCGACTTCTTCTAAAGTTTCGTGGACGACCAGCGGGTCGAGCCCGAAGGCGCTTTTGTAAATGCGCCCATCCGGGAGCGTCAGCGCCGAAGGCTTGCCGTCCGTGATCATTACAATCTGCTTCATGTCTTTGCGCTGGCGAGCCAGGATGCGCTGCGACAGGCGCAGGCCTTCGCGGGTATTGGTGTAGTAGGGGCCGACCTGGGCCCGCGCCAATTGCGAAAGCGGTAACTCCTCCGCAGAGTCATGGAATAACACCAGCGACAAGGTGTCACCCGGGTATTGCGTGCGCACCAGATGCGACAGCGCCATGGCCACTCGCTTGGCCGGTGTGAAACGGTCTTCTCCGTACAAAATCATGGAGTGGGAACAGTCCAGCATCACCACCGTGGCACAGGAGCTCTGATACTCCGACTGATGCACGTGCAGGTCGCTGTATTCCAGGTTTAGCGGCAGCGTGAGCCCTTCGCGGGCGAGAGCGGAGCTGAGGGTGGCAGTTGCGTCGAGATTCAACGTGTCACCGAATTCATACAGGCGCGCGCCGCCGCTGATTTCGACCCCGGTGGAGAGCTCGCGGGTATCATGGCGGCCGAAGGAAGACTTGCCGAGCGAGCCCAGCAGGTCACGCAACGTTTTGTAGCCGAGAAAATCCAGCCCCTTGTCCGTGACCTGGAATCGAACCTCCGGCGCGGCTGCGGTTTCTCCACTGGCCGGAGACACAATGCCAGCTTGCGGCGCTTGCGGCTGGCCGCGGTCGAACTGCACATAGTTTTCCTGCTCCATACGATTGAGCAACTGCTCAATCAATTTTTCGAGCTCGCCATCCCCCGTCAGCTGGTCAATTTTCTCCTGAATCGCTTCGTCGAACAGATTCCCATATTCCAGCGCCTGCCGCATGGCTTCTCGCAAGTCGTCGAGCGTCTGGTCGCCCCGCATTTCCTGAAAGCGACTGAAGGGAGACTGGAAGCCGGAATCCAGCAGAAAATCCGACAGCGCCTCGAGTAACGACTCCATCTCCAACTCGTCTGCCAGGTCGCCCGTGTATTTGCTGTATCGAATGCGCTTCATCGTTTGCCCAAAAGAAACTTTGCCAGCGGAGTTCAGTTATAGACCTTGCGTCCCCGCTTTCCAGTCAGGTCGTCGGGATCGCGTTCTCCGCGGGATCGTTCTGCGCCACGTTCCGTCCGCTCCCCGGGGTAGGCTGGCCGTTCAGGAGCGATAAAGCCGCGTTCTTCATTGCGGCTGATGCGACGGTGGGCCACCATGCCTTCCAGCAGAAACTCCGCTGCCGATACGATGCGTTCCGGCGCGTCCGTGGCGCGGATTCCGAGCGGCGCCAGAGTGTCCACCAATCCCTGGATCTGGTTTAGTTCGGTCAGCATCTCCGCCGCCGGCTGGTCATCCTGCATTTTGATGTGGCCGCCGAGATTGAACCATTGCTCAATCGGCTGCGTGTTGGTGCCCGCAAAATAATGATCGAACACCTGCGCGATGGACTGGCGAACGATTTCTCGCACCACTGTTTCCGGCCCGCGCATCTCGCCCTCGTACTCCAGCTCAATCTTTCCGGTGATTCCGGGAAGCGCGCTGTACAGATCCCCGGCCCGCGGGACCGCCAGCGATTCGCCATGCAGAATGGCACGACGTTCGGCGTTGGAGACGACTAGCTCCATGGTGCTGATGGGCAGCCGCTGACTGACGCCGCTGCGGCGATCGACTTTCTTGTCCTCACGTGCCGTAAAGGCAATCTGTTCGACGATCGAGCGAATGTAGCCAGGAATCTCGGTCTTCATCAGGCCTCGCTCGGTCCAGGCTTCCTGGCCGGTGATGGCGATGCCTTCGACCAAGGTGAGCGGATAGTGAGTGCGAATTTCCGATCCGATGCGATCTTTCAACGGGGTGACGATCTTGCCGCGCGCTGTGTAGTCTTCCGGGTTGGCGCTGAAGATGAGCGCAACATCGAGTGCCAGGCGGACAGGATGGCCTTTGATCTGCACATCGCCTTCCTGCATTATGTTGAACAACGCGACCTGGATCTTTCCGGCCAGGTCGGGCAGCTCATTCAGCGCAAAGATGCCGCGGTTGGCACGCGGCAGCAGACCATAGTGGATATTCATTTCGCTCGACAGATGTTGTCCGCTGCGGGCTGCTTTAATGGGATCAAGGTCGCCAATTAAGTCGGCCACGGTAACGTCGGGGGTGGCGAGCTTCTCCACGTAGCGCTGATCGCGCGGCAGCCATGCGATGGCCGTCGAGTCACCATGTTCCGCCAAGCGATCCTTGCAGGCGCGGCATAAGGGCGCATAGGGATTGTCACGAATTTCGCATCCGGCGATATACGGAATGGTTTCGTCGAGCAATGCCGTCAGCGCCCTCAGAATGCGGCTCTTCGCCTGCCCGCGCAGGCCGAGCAGAATGAAGTTATGACGCGACAGCACCGCGTTCACAATCTGCGGAACGACCGTATCGTCATAGCCGACGATACCCGGGAACAGCGTATCTTTGGCGCGCAGGCGTTCAATCAGATGCTCGCGCATCTCATCCTTCACCGTGCGCCGCGCCAGCCGCGCTTCAGAGAACTGAGTGCTGCGCCGCAACTCACCGAGCGTCGCCGGAAGTTGGGTTGAATTCGACATGCCTGCCCCCTTGGGTCTTAGACGTGTGTTGATGGGGAATGGTTCTTACTTCCTTCGATGCGTTTTCACGCGGTCACGAACGGGCGGCACTGTTAAGGAAGTCAATTCCTTCCTGAGGCGGGAAGGAAGCGGTTGGTGCGCATGGCAACTCGAATCACCTGAGTGGCCCGAACGGTCTACATCACGAAGCCATTTCGTGCCGCAGTTCTTGCGCCGACGGAGCCGCATTGCAGCTTGGGCAGGATCAATTGATAAAACTCCATCAGGCGCGCGGTGCGTTCACTGTCGGAGTGAAGGTGCAGCAGTTCCTGCTTGAAGTCCAGATCCGCCGGAATGGCGGATGCCAACAGAAAAGCGACTGGCTGGTTCAGATCCAGCTGGGGAAATTCCGTGGCGGCATTTCCAGACAGCTCCATCATTTCCATATGCAGCGCCGCGCATTGCTCGCGATCGCGGCGCGTGGAGCCGGGATCCTGGTCGGCGAGAAAATCGACTTCTGCCTCCAGGAAACTTCGTCCCTCCACCAGGGATTCGATTTCAAACCGGCGCTCGCCGCGGCATAGAATATCGAGCCGTCCGTCCGGATAGCGGTGCATCACGGTAATGATTTTCGCGGTGCATCCAATGATGGGCAGCCCCTCTCGCCGGGCACGCACCATTCCGAATTCGCTGTGGCACTGGAGGCATTCCCCAATCAGCTCTTTGTAGCGGTCTTCAAAGATGTGCAGCTGCAAAGCTGTCCCGGGGAACAACACCAGATCGAGCGGGAATAACGGAATCTTCATTCTCTCTCCAGCTTGATTTCTGCTCCGATGTTCGAAGCGGTCTCATCCAATCGAAACCGCTCGATGCGTCCGACGTGAGAAACGCAATTGAAGCCGACCTCAGGTCGCTGGCCGAAGTCGCGACGCCACAGGTGTCAATTCCTAGGCGTCCGGACTCGCCAATTCCTCCAGCATTCCAGTCATCTCTGCCAAGGCATGCTGGTTGCCGGTACGGCGCGCAGACTCGATGCCGGCGCGCAAACGCGCTACCGCCTGCTGCGTGTCACCACTAGCCATCAATGTTTGCGCAGCCATTTGATAGCCGGCGGTGTAGTCCGGATGCAACTTCTCGAGCGCATCATACTGCTCCATCGCCAATCCAGTCTCGCCGCGCTGGGAATACTCGATCGCGAGCCCATAGCGAGCAAACGCATTCCCTGGGTCCTGCGCCAATATTTCTGTGAATGCCGCCACTTTGTCGACGCTCATCATCCCTCGAAGTATTGCAGCGTGCTTCCGTCACGGCAGCAGCCATCACCCTTCCACCTTACGGCGTCATGGCGCACATCTCAAGCCTTCCAGCGACAGGAACTTTCGCAGCGTAAAATAAAAGTTCCCTTTGCGGTAGCGTCCCGCACATACCGGTCATACGCAAACTACACTTGGGGGCCGCGCCAAGGCGAAACCAGGAGCACCACACATGAAAGAGTTCGTAACATCTTCGCTTCAGCCACGTCCGGTGTCCGAGTCGCAGTCAGAAATGACAGAACTGGTATTACCGAATGATACCAACCCTTTGAGTCACTTGTTGGGTGGGCGGCTGATGCATTTCATTGACCTGGTTGCAGCCATGGCGGCCTATCGTCACGCGCGCGCCCATGTCGTGACCGCCTCGATGGAGCACATCGACTTTATTGCGCCCGTGCATGTGGGTGACCTTGTGATTTTGAAGGCATCGGTGAATCGCGCGTTCAAAACTTCGATGGAAGTGGGAGTGAAGGCCTGGGTGGAAAATGTGATTGCAGGTTCGCGTCACCATATTGCCTCCGCGTATCTCACCTTCGTGGCGATCGATGCGAATGGGCGTCGGGTTGCAGTACCGCCGTTGACCACCGAGGGCGCGGAGGAAGCGAGACGGTTTGACGATGCGGGACGTCGACGCGAACGGCGCGAGCAGGAGAAGGAAAGGAAGCGTCAGAACCGGGTTGCGCTGGAAACTGCGGACACGCCCGTCTAGAGTGTTTGCGAGGCGCGATATTGCGCGGGCACCCTTACGCGGAGAGGTTTTAGGCGATAACTTCCACTTGCAACAGCACCGCCATACAAGTTGAGTTAGCTAGGAGTCGGAGAAATGGGACACATGGGACAAGGTTCACAAGGACCCCAACCGCTGCCGGGGATCCGCCATATCGTGGCTGTCGGCTCGGGAAAAGGTGGGGTAGGAAAAACCACAGTAGCGGTCAATCTCGCAATTTCACTGGCCAAGCTGGGAAATCGCGTCGGCCTGCTGGATGCCGATGTGTACGGACCAAACGTACCGCTGATGATGGGAAGCCGAGGGCAACCGCGAGTGCTGGAAGGCAATCGCATTGAGCCGCTGCAGGCCCATGGAGTAAATCTGATCTCCATCGGCTCCATCTCTCCGGGCGACAAGCCGATGGTCATGCGCGGGCCGATGCTTCATCAGATCATCCGCCAGTTTCTCCAGCAGGTGCAGTGGGGCGAGCTGGATTTTTTGATCGTCGATCTGCCGCCGGGCACGGGAGATGTAGTGATTTCGCTGGTGCAAACAGTTCCACTGACAGGTGCTGTGATTATTTCCACTCCCTCGGACGTGGCCCTGCAGGATGGCCGCAAGGCGATTGAAATGTTTCGTCAGGTGAATGTCGACGTGCTCGGAATTGTGGAAAACATGAGCTTCTTCACCTGTCCGCATTGCCATCATGAAATCGATATTTTTTCCAAGGGTGGCGTCGAGAGAACCGCGCGAGAATACCAGATTCCTTTTCTCGGATCGGTTGCGCTTGATCCGGAGATTCGACATGGCGGCGATCGCGGATTGCCGATTTCGCTCGCCGGAGAACTTTCAGAGCAGGCGGCGCCGTTCTACAAGATCGCGCGCCAACTGGCAGAACGCGCGCAGGAGCATGCTTCGAAAGAAACCAACATCTTGGAAATTCGCTAGCGGAAGTTGCTATAACGCGAATCGCGTTTCAGGCGTAGCTCATGATCCTTCCTTTTGTCCGGGAATTTTTCTCGGACCTCGACAAGTCTCTTGGCATTGATCGCGTGCGGCCATCTCTGGTCAGCGGCGTGGGGCGGCGTCGTGTCTCCGGACTGACGGCGACAGCGCGCTCTCTCTATCTGCCGCTGCTGGCTCGCATCTCCAAGGTACCCGTCTTCGTGGTGGTCGCCGACAATCGCGCGGCGGAGGCTTTGCAATTGACGGTGCAGGCGGCCTGCGATTTGACCGGCGAATTCGATCGAAGCACTGTAGTGCGTTTGCCGGCACATGACGTGTTACCGTTTGAAAATCTTTCTCCGCATCCGGATATCCAGGAACAGCGAGCGGTAACGCTGTGGAAGATTGCGCAGGGCGCAGCGCGAATCATCATCCTGCCGGTTGAGTCGGCCTGTTATCGCATCTTCGCAGCCGAGCACTATGCCAATCTCGCCTGTACGCTACGGCGCGGAGAAGAGGCGGACCCAGAAACCCTGGTCGCCCACCTGGCGAGCGTGGGGTATCAGCCCGTCGACATGGTGGAAATGCGCGGGCAATATGCGCTGCGCGGCGGCATACTGGATATTTATCCGCCGGAGACGGATGCACCGCTGCGTATCGAGTTCCTCGGCGATGAAATCGAGTCGATGCGAAAGTTCGACCCTGAAACGCAGCGCTCGTCGGCTCCAGTGGACGAGGTGATCCTGCTGCCATTGACCGAAACGCCAATGACGAATGCCTTGCTGTCGCGGGTGCATACGCGGCTGAGTGGCCGGCGGTTGCAAGGCGAGAATGAGGCGCTGCACGAAGCTATCGAAGCAGAGGGGACAAATATTTTTCCCGGGTGGGAGTTTTTTGCCGTCGCGGCTTCGGGACAGCACCAGACTGTGTTCGACCTGATTCCCAAATGCCGCATCTTTGTGGAAGAACCGGGCATGGTGCAAAACCAACTGGAACGCTGGTGGAACAAGGTGGAACAACGCCATGAACGCAGCGCCATTGACACCCTGTTTCCTCCCGCAGATTTGTACCTGACGCCATTGGAGTGGCAGACGCGCGTGGCGGGTGCGCCCGGACTCGATCTGGACCAATTGGGAACGGTCGATGTGCTCGACACCGACACAACTTCACTAGGCGAGATTGAAATTCCCACGCGGCCCACGTTGCGAATGCACGGGTCGATCCCGGCGCTGGTGGAGCAGTTGCAGGCATTGACGGCGCAGGAAACGCGCACGGTGCTGGCCGCGGCAAACCAGGGCGAAGTGGAGCGCCTGGCCAGCATCCTGCAGGAGTACGGAATTTCGTATCGCATTGGCAGTCGCAGCGCGCACACCGGCAGCGAGACGATGTATGACGAGACGAGCTATCTGCGCGGCAATATGCGTGCTCCCGTCATTGTGCGGACGGAGATTTCAAACGGGGTAGTGCTGGAAGAAGCGCGCTTGGTGGTCTTTGGAGCGAACGATCTTTCCGACGAAGCGGATGTTACAGCGCGGCCGGTGGTACGGAAATCCAAATCGAACACGGCAGCGTTCATTTCCGATTTTCGTGACCTGACGATTGGCGATTATGTGGTGCACGTCGATCATGGCATCGCTCGTTACCTTGGGTTAAAGGAAATTTCACAGGATGGCATGCATGTCGAGTTCATGATCCTGGAATTTGCCGAAGCGGCGCGGTTGTATGTTCCGCTGACGCGGCTCGATCTGATCCAGAAATATCGTTCAACGGATACCGGACCAGCGCCTGTGCTGCATCGCCTGGGCAGCGCGCAATGGACACGCACCAAGGCGCGCGTGAAAAAAGCCATGGCGGACATGGCGGATGAACTGCTCAAGCTGTACGCCGTCCGCAAGGCTGCGCAGGGGAATGCCTTCTCTGTCGACAATCAATTTCAACGCGAGTTTGAAGATGCGTTCGACTTCAACGAGACTGACGATCAAATCACATCAATCGCCGACATCAAGCGCGACATGGAATCGACGATGCCGATGGATCGGCTGCTGGTGGGCGATGTCGGCTACGGAAAGACGGAAGTGGCGATGCGCGCCGCCTTCAAGGCGGTACAGGACAGCAAACAAGTCGCGGTGCTAACGCCGACAACCGTGCTTTGCTTCCAGCATTTCGAGACATTCAAGCGTCGCTTCGCGGCGTTCCCGGTGCACATCGAAATGATTTCGCGCTTCCGCTCGCCGAAAGAACAGAAGGCGATTCTGGAGAAGGTGGAGCAGGGCAAGATAGACATCTTGATCGGCACGCATCGGCTGCTGTCGAAGGATCTAAAATTTCAGGACCTGGGACTGCTGGTCGTGGATGAAGAGCAGCGTTTCGGCGTTCGCCATAAAGAGCGGTTGAAGCAGATGCGGCGCGAGATCGACGTTCTGGCAATGTCGGCCACACCGATTCCGCGCACACTGCACATGTCGCTGGTCGGATTACGCGACATGAGCGTGATTGAGACGCCGCCGAAGGATCGCATGGCCATCCAGACTGTGGTGGCGAAGTACGACGAGAAGCTGATTCGCTCTGCGATTGAAGTGGAACTGGAGCGCGGTGGCCAGATTTATTTTGTCCACAATCGCGTCGAGAATATCTACGAAATTGCCGCAAGGCTGCAGGAGTTGGTGCCGCAAGCACGCGTAGGTGTGGGCCACGGCCAGATGGGAGAAGCGGAACTGGAGCGGGTGATGCTTGCGTTTATGCATCACGAATACGATGTGCTGGTGGCCACCACGATTATTGAAAATGGACTCGACATTCCTCTGGCAAATACCATCCTGATCAATCGGGCCGACCGTCATGGGCTTTCGGAGCTGTACCAGTTGCGCGGCCGCGTCGGTCGCTCCAATCGGCGAGCTTACTCCTATCTGCTCATTCCTCCCGATCGCGAATTGACTGACATTGCGCGGCGTAGGCTGGCGGCGCTAAAGGAATTTTCGGACCTGGGCGCAGGTTTCAAGATCGCAGCACTCGACCTGGAGCTGCGCGGCGCCGGAAATATGCTGGGCGGGGAGCAGAGCGGACATATTGAAGCTGTCGGCTTCGAGTTATACACCACGATGCTGGAGCAGGCGGTACGCGAGCTGAAGGGCGAGGACCAGGTCGAGCGGCCATCCGTGCAGCTGAATCTCGGCATCTCGCTGCGCATCGACGCGAACTACATTGAAGAAGAAAATCAGAGGCTTCGCATGTATAAGCGCGTCGCCAGCGCGGAGAACGAAAGCTCGATCGAAGACATCGTGGCGGAGATGCAGGATCGCTATGGCGCCATGCCCGAGGCGGTGCAACTTCTGGTGACCGCCGGACGCCTACGACTCCTTTGCGAGCAGACGGGTGTGGCGCAGATGGACCGCAAGGCTCAGATGGTGAGCATTCGATTTACTGAAGCCGCCAGCATCGATCCGGAAAAATTGATGCAGCTGGTGGCTCGGAATGCCAAGCGCGGGGCTCAGTTTACCCCACAGGGCGTCTTGCGCTTTCCTGTCAAAGCGACCGTGCCGGGGGAGGTTCTGGCGGAATTGCGGCGGCTGATTGAAACCCTGGCCGCATCGGCGGCATCGAAGCCCTCGACAGAAGCCAGCGTCCAGTCAGCCCGCTAGTTATTGCGCAATGACAGGCACCCAGACATCGGTCGTATCCCATCGAACATGCAACTGCGTTTGATTGCCTTTGGTGTTCTCGAAGCTGATGCTCATCTTCTCCTGCGGTTGGGGCAACGTGTTCTTTTGCATATCAACCCGCGCCAGGTCTTGCGATTCGTTGTAGACGGTTCCCCATTGGCCAGTCTGCTTGTTGATGATCAACTTCCAGGTGTTTTCAGAAGGCAGCGTGTACAACGTGTAGGTGCCGGCGGGAACTGTAGTGGTGCCAATCTTCAAATTCACGGCGGTCTTTAAGGTTGTGGCAGGGTTCGCGCCGGTGCGCCAAACCTTGTCATACGGCACCAGGCCGCCGAAGATCTTCCGTCCACGCATTGACGGCGTGTTGTAGTTGATCGTGACCTGTTTGCCGCCCAACTCCACACTGGCCTTGGCGGGAGGACTTGGCATCGGTTTCTTTGCCGCACCCGAGGACATTTGTGCCAGGCCGGCGGGCAACAGTGCCACGCTGGCTGCGAGAGTCAAAACACTTGCGAGAATCTTCATTGGGAGTTCCTCCTGAACCTGGCTCGCTGACAATACACCAGTTGCATGATCAGTCTCTGACCACAAAACGCTTCTGTCAAAGCAGGCTTGTATCGCCGACCGACTCATGCATCCGATATACTTCCGTCTTCGTTCCGACTACAAAGGAAATCATGATGAAATTCCGTACTTTTCGCTGGCTTTCGGTTGCCAGTGTTGTTCTGATCAGCGCAACTTTTCTGGGGGCAAACTTGACCATGAGTCCGGGAAGCGAGCAGGGGAATTCCGCATGGATGACTCTCGTCAATGCGTACTTTGACAGCGTGTACCTGCCTTTCAACCCAACTGCGGGCACCAGCGCAGGCCTGCACCAATACGACGGCAAGCTGGAAAACTACTCACGTGCGAGTCTCGACAAAGAAGCATCAGCGCTGCGGGCCTATGAGAACAAGGTGGCGGCATTTCCCGCTTCGAAGTTGGACCCGTCAGACGAAGGCGACCGAGAATTTTTGTTGGGCACAATTCGCAGCCAACTGCTGACACTGGAAACGATACGACCGTGGCAGAAAGACCCCGATTTTTATTCCAGCGGCATCACCAACAGTGCGTTCACGATTATCGAGCGGAATTATGCGCCCGCGGATGTGAGGCTTGCGGCTTTGATCTCCCGTGAAAAGCGGATGCCTTCGGCGCTGGAAGCGGCGCATGCCAACCTGAGCGATCCTCCGAAAATATTCACTGAGATTGCATTGGAGCAGATCCCTGGAATCATCAGCTTTTTCCAACATGATATTCCCGCCGCATTCACCAGCGTGAAAGACCCCAAGTTGCTGGATGAATTTCACGCGTCGAACGCGGCTGTTATCCAGGCGCTGATCAGCTACCAACAGTGGGTCAAGACGGATCTGCTGCCAAAGTCCAATGGAGATTTTCGTATCGGCGCCGCGACCTTCAGCGCCAAATTGCGCGACGACGAGATGGTCGACATCCCGCTGGATCGTCTGCTGACCATTGGTTACGCCGATCTACACAAGAACCAGGAGCAGTTTCGCCAGACTGCGCACGAACTCGATCCCAGCAAAACTCCCATGCAGGTGCTGGCTCAGTTGCAGGCGGACCATCCATCTCCAGATCAGCTGCTTGGAAAATTCCAGAACACGTTCAACAACCTGATCCAGTTCGTCCGCGAAAAGCAAATCGCCAGCATTCCTTCCGATGTACAGCCGACGCTGGAGGATACGCCGCCATTCATGCGAGCTACCACGTTCGCATCGATGGATTCTCCCGGTGCATACGAGACTGGCTCCCACAAAGCTTATTTCAATGTGACTGTGCCGGGACCGGATGAAACTCCGCAGGAGCGGGCTGAAAGCATGGCTGCCTTCAACATTGGGACGATTGTCAGCACCTCCGTGCATGAGGCGTATCCCGGCCACTACGTGCAGTTTTTGTTTATGCCGCAGATTCATTCGCGGGTGCGGAAGATGTTGTATTCCAACAGCAATGTGGAAGGCTGGGCGCACTACTGCGAGCAGATGATGCTGGACGCAGGCTATGGCCAGCCGGGCTGGGGCGCAAAGGATACGCGGGAGGCGAAGTTAATTCGGCTGGGTCAACTGAGCGATGCGCTGCTGCGCGATGCGAGATTTATCGTCGGCATCAAAATGCACACTCAGGGGATGACGATCGATCAGGCCGTGGACTTTTTCCAGAAAGAAGGCTACCAGACGCGCGCGATAGGGCTGGTGGAAGCCAAGCGCGGCGCGGGTGATCCGACTTACTTGTATTACACCCTGGGCAAGCTGATGATCCTGAAACTGCGAGCCGATGTGCAGCGGAAGGAGGGCGAGACATTTTCACTGGAAAAGTTTCACGATAGGTTTCTGCGTCAGGGAGGCGTCCCCTTGCCCATTGTCCGGCGCGCAATGCTGGGGAATTCATCTCCGGTCCTGTAGCGTTTTTGGTGCGTACAACAATGGACTGGGGAAGCTCATCTCATAGTCGAAACAAATTAAGCGCGAAGGGGTCCCACAATGCATATACTGCGATACTGGATACCGTTGCAGGTTTGCAAATGAGGGTCCCGTGCCATCGCAGATATTCGGAGACAGCAAGTCAACATGTCAAAAGTCAGAATCCGCAAAGCAGTTTTTCCCGCCGCGGGATTGGGCACACGTTTTTTGCCCGCCACGAAAGCTATTCCCAAAGAAATGTTGCCGGTCGTCGACAAGCCCATCATTCAATATGGTGTGGAGGAAGCGATTGCCGCTGGATGCGACCAGATCATCATCGTTACGGGTCGCGGCAAGACGGTCATTGAAGATCATTTTGATATTAGCGTCGAGTTAGAGCATCAGCTCGAGTCGCGCGGGAAACAGGATCTGCTGGCGCTGGTGCGCCAGATCTCAAACCTTGGACGCGTCGCCTACATTCGCCAAAAGGAAGCGATGGGCCTGGGTCACGCCGTGTTAATGGCGCGCGATCTGGTCGGCGAAGAGCCGTTTGCGGTGATTTTGCCGGACGACGTGATTGATGCCACGCCGCCCTGCCTGCAGCAAATGGTTTCCGTATTCGATGAGGTGCAGTCCAGCATTCTCGCCACGCAGGTTGTCGAGGGTCCGGCTATCTCGTCGTATGGCGTCATTGATGCCGTGCCGACGTCGAAGGATTCTCGAGTGATGGAAGTGAAGGCGCTGGTGGAGAAGCCGAAGTTGAAAGATGCGCCTTCCAAAAATGCCATCATCGGGCGCTACATCTTGACGCCGCGAATTTTCGACCTGCTGGAAACTACGCCGCTGGGAGCAGGTGGAGAGTTGCAGCTGACCGATGGCATTCGCGGATTGCTGGAGCATGAAAAGGTCTATGGCTACAGCTTTGAAGGCACGCGCTACGATGCCGGAGACAAGCTTGGATTCCTGAAGGCCACCGTGGAATTTGCGCTGAAAAGAGAAGACCTGGGCGACGAATTTCGCGCATGGCTGCAAAAATTGTCGCCGTTGAAAAGCTAGGCTGCAAACTTGAGGTTAAGGGGTAAGCGATGAAGGTCAATGACAAGGTCGCCAATTTCCGCCTGCAAAATCAGGATGATGAAACGGTGCAGCTGGCCGATTTTGCAGGCAAGCCGGTGGTTTTGTTCTTCTATCCGCGGGCGGATACTCCAGGTTGCACCATTGAGGCCTGTGGCTTTCGCGACGCGTTCAGCAAGCTGAAGAAAGCCGGTGCTGTGGTGCTCGGCATTTCTCGCGATACGCCGAAAGCGCAGAAGAAATTTCAGGAAAAATACAACCTGCCGTACATGCTGCTCGCCGATGTCGATGAGAAGGTGTGCAATCAGTTTGATGTGATGCGCGAGAAAAATATGTATGGCAAGAAAGTCTTCGGCATCGAGCGCACCACGTTTCTGATCGGCCCGGACCAGCATCTGCTCAAGATATTCCCCAAGGTCAAGCCCGAGGGCCATGCGGAAGAGGTCCTGGAAGCAATCCGAGGATATGCCAAAACCGGCGCGTGAAATTGAACACGCTGAGTTGTCCGTAGATCCGGCGATGTGGCGACCGCTGGCGCGAGGGTTCTTTAATGCGCCGCCGGAACACGTTGCCCGCTTGCTGTTAGGAAAAATTCTTGTGCGCCGCGGCGTAGGCGGCCCATTTGCGGGACGCATCGTGGAAACCGAAGCGTATCTCGGGGAACATGACGCAGCCGCGCATGCTGCTAGCGGGCGAACGGCGCGCAACGCAGTGCTTTATGGCCCTCCCGGTCATGCGTACATCTACAACATTTACGGACGGCATGCTTGCCTCAATGTCAGTTGTTTGCCAGAGGGCGATCCCGGGGGCGTATTGTTTCGCGCTCTGGAGCCGCTGCAAGGCATACCGCAAATGCGGCGCAACCGGGGGCTGAGTGAGTCGGCTGGAATTCATCACCTGACTTCGGGGCCGGGGAAACTGTGCCAGGCCTTGGGCATCTCACGCGCCGCGCATAACGGGCTGGA
>JAJXZK010000201.1 GCA_021780095.1 Acidobacteriota bacterium
CTAGCAGTACCTTTCTCAGCGCATCCTGTGCTTGCTTCGATGTAGAAGCATTCACGGACTTGACTGCGAACAAAAACGCAATTGATGCAAGGCAAAAAATAAGAGGATGTTTTGCTCTCATTGAGGTCTCCAGTTTTGAATTTCGATAGGCACGAAAGTGTTTTGTGCTTATCGGCTGAACATGTTATTGTTCCCCCGGGCGTCCCCAGAATACTACCACCTGAGCTCACAACACGAAAGGCCCACCGTCGCCGGTGAGCCTTTGCGTCAATCGTTCGTTCCTTGTCTTTGAGCCCTGCGCTTACACGCTGAAAGACGAGCCGCACCCGCAGGTCGTTTTCACTTGGGGATTGTCGAACTTGAACCCTGCTGCCTCCAGCGTCTCCACGTAGTCGACCGTGCAGCCGTTGAGGTACATCAGCGATGTTGAGTCGACGAACACCTTCAGATCGTCGAAGCTGAAAACCTTATCCATCATTCCGGACTGGTTCTCGAAGGCCATGGAATATTGGAAGCCGGAGCAGCCACCACCCGCTACGCCAATCCGCAACCCGGCAGGCAGCGGGTTCTGTGTAGCCATAATCTCGCGCACCTTGGCAATGGCCGTGGGGGTCAGCACAAGCGGCGGTTTCTTCTGAGTGGTTTCCTGCGTTGGTTCAACAGTGGTTGTGGCCATGATTCCTCCATTTTGCTGGTGCGCGTTCCTTACTATCACTCTACCCGGCTGCGGAGCCTTGCACAAGCCCGACTCCGTTCCTATCTAGTAGATGCACCCGGCCACGCATTAGTCGCAAACCATCAAATCTTTTTCTTCCAACTGTTTACGCTGACCAAGCGAACCCGTGCCAGAAATTTTTCCGCTCGCAGACCCACCAATTGACCGGCCTGCCAACTGACAGAACCGCCCCCCGCATCCCGCTCGCCAATGAAAATCTTTCAAACGAGTTCCCAATAGCACTGAATTGGAGCTATCATTGTCAACCGGACGGCTCCAGGGCCGCGAGAACGCAATTCCCCACGACTCCGCTGCCGCCCAAGGGCTCAAGCTCGTTGGGAGGTGTAGTATGACGGTTGCCTCGATGGTGATGTGGAGCGTATGGGCCGCATTCGCGGTCTTTCTGGCAGCACTGTACATCTATCGTTCCGGCCTCACCCGCGATGAGGAAGACCAGGTCTTCCTCGACGACTCCTTCGAACAGGAAAAAGCCCAGCAGGCGGTCATTGTCGCCCGAGTCAACAAGATCGAGCCTTTGATTCGCGTCTTCCGCTGGTTGGTCATCGCCATGTCGGCGGTCGTGGCTGTCTATTACATCCGCGACATCATGGTGCAGTTGAATATCCTCAACTGAGGCAGTTGTTCAACGCGGGAAGATCGCCGCTCCCGCGCCAACTTCGCACATCCTTTCCCGGCGGCTGCCAAACCGCCGGGAAAGCGCGGTTCATTGGCTTGCGTTCCGGCTGGATCGCGGAAGACCCAAACGCGAATTCAATTGCTTCCAGACCTATTCCACCTGCTGTATTGCGCGATACCCGTCTCGCGCAATGACGTCGTATTTGAGCGGCTTGTGCTTTTGATCCTCCATGCGCAAGGGACGACCTTCATCGTCGACGAGTTCCACACGAATTTTGCGCCAGGTTCCATCCAGCTTTGTGTCCGTCGGGCGGTAGACCAGCTCGTACTTGGAGCGAATGTTCTCATTGATCATCCGCACATCGTCGGGCAGCTCTCCGGTAAAGCGCGGCGCAAAGTGCATCCCGCCGGTCATCTGGCTGAAGGTTCTCATCTGGTTGTCGGCCTGCAGATACGTAATATCTCGCATACCGCCCATCAGGCCGCCAGTTCCCTGGGTATAGGCTTCGAACAGCCCGTCGGTCGAGATGGTAAAGATGGTGGTGTCGCGCGACTCTTTGACCCGCCTCAGGATCTGATCGAGCGTCAGCTTCGACATCGAATCGATGCCAGTAGCGATCAAAATGAGGTACTTCTGGCCCTGGATGCGCGACAGCCTGTCCAGCGATTCGTTCAGCGCATCGAAGATGTTGGTCTCGGAAAATGCCGCGGGCATCCATACCTCATTGCCGAGGATGTTGATGCCTTCCTGGATCTGTTGCTTGTTTTGCGTAAAATCGCTCACGATGTGCGTGTTCATATCGAAGGTCACCATGGCCACGTAGTCCTGTGGCCGCAATTGCTGGGCGAACTCCCAGGCCGTATCCAACGCCTGTATTCTGAACCACCACCCGCGCTGCGCATACTCCATCAGGATGAGGGCCGTGATCGGCGCCTCCGTACGCTTGAAGCCAACCACCTTCTGCTCCACACCATTCTCGAATACGCGGAAGTTCGAGGGTTTCAATCCCGGCACAAACTGGTGCGTTTTCTCAAGCAGAACGCCGACGTCGAGCGTCACCTCCGGCACATTCACATGGAGGGTGAAGTTGCCGGCTCCTTCGGGATTCTTGAATGGGGGGGAGGCGGGCGCGGGCGGCGGCGGAGGCGCCTCATTGGGATTCTTTTTGGGCACGGCGATCACGCCGGTATCCCCGCTCGGACCACCGGCCGCGGGTGCGGTCTCGTTGGGCTGCTGCTTTTGCGCCGCAGGCTGCTGGTTCTGCTGGTCGTCCGGCACGTACTGTCCTTCCGCCGGCATGAGAGGCGCGCAGAACAGCAGCACGAGCGTCATCAGCAGCAACTCAAGGGAAAAACGATGCAAAAGGGAACGGTTTGGGCCCCGTTTGGTCATAACAACCTCTTGTGCTCACCAGCATACGCGATTCGAATCAATACATCGCGCCACGTACTCTGAATGTTTGACCTTGCACGAACCCTGGGCGCCCCGAGGCCGATTCTCGGACCCAGGAAAAATAGCGATGAACAATTTTGAATTTGCGAGGTCTAAGAATCAAGCGCATTTTATGCGCCTCGCTGTACTCTAATAGACGTGAAGACTCGCCCAAACGCATTCATGCGGACGCTTTTTGCCTGTGCCTTTTTTCCGGTTCTGGCGCTGGCGGCGCCCTGTTCGTTTCTTCTTTTCGCGCAGCCAACCTCAACCATTTCACAAGCTTCCGGCCCGCCGCGCAATCCAGCATTCTTTCCTCTGAACCAGGTCCGCGCCGGCATGGCGGCCACTGCCTGGACCGTCTTTCAGGGAACGAAACCCGAACCGATGCAGGTGGAGATCCTGGGCGTGCTTCGCAACGCTCGCGGCCCGGGTCAGGACCTTATCATCGCC
>JAJXZK010000325.1 GCA_021780095.1 Acidobacteriota bacterium
GAACTCCACCAGTTCACTGCCGGAATCCTCTTGAAGAAGACGAATGCTTCGCCTCAGCCTATGTCTTCCCGGCATCCTCTCTCCCTCCATGTGAATAGACAAGCGTTTGTCGTATCGCTTACGGCGTATCTTACGCGCAAGATCGTCTTCGCCTTCATACTTCCGGTTCCTCTTCTAGCTTCCCGAGCTTCTCATCTCCGCTGAGCGCGTGATCGTCATCGGGGAGGAGACCGCCGGCAACGGCACCCACGGCGAATACGTTGTCGATACACTCACCGACATCCTATACACAAGGCTGGTGTTGGCTGGACAGGATGGCGCACTAGAGCAGTTCGCCGAATAGGAACTGCCGTCGGAGCACTCGCAGCCATACGCCGGAGTTGCAACGGTCAGGTTCGGCACGTCCGGTGCGGCAGCCTGCGCCGCTGCGGTGATTCCGGCGGTGCCGGTCGGGTTTTGGACACCGTAGATGGCAGCCGACTCAGCAGCGCCAGCGATCTCCTGGGCGAGGTAGTACGCTCTGCCCAGATCGATTACGCCTCCGAAGAGCAGCAGCAGTACCGGCAACACAAGCGCCATCTCCACGAGGCCGCCACCCTGGGTACTGTGGAGCAGGCGGCTGAGAAGTCGACGAGTTCGCATCTATTACTCCTTCAGTTTGACGCGTCCGTGACCCGGCGGGCCGCCGGGCAGGGAGGAATAATCGCTTCCAATCGTGAACGTGTTGTTCCCGTTTACGAGGATCGTATCCGACACGATAAACGTATATGCCGCAACGTTGCTTCCGCCATTCAGGAGGAGTTGACCGTCGGGAACATAGAGGGCGCCCTGCCAGGCCGAGGTGGTGTCTCCATTCACGATAAACTGGCTGTTGTCGGTGCGGCTCTGGAAGAAAAGAATGCCCGCGTAAGTTCCCGCCGTTGGCGCGGTCAGATCGACATGCGATCCTCCGTTCATGATCCACTGGCCCGAGGCAATATAAAACATCACGCCACTGCCCGAAAGCGTGGAGCCACCGTTGAGCACAGTGTTGCCATTCATGATGTAGATGCCTGGACTGAAGGTGACGTTGGAATTTCCATTGATATTCAATCCGCAATAGGTTCCTGGATGCAGAGTCGTGGTCGAATTCCCGTTCACGGTATAGTTCGAGTAGTTGCACGAGCCGAATGACGGCTCCGGAAGTTGTGCAAACGGGTCGGGTACCGAAGGGGCGTCTGTTGTCGGCGTCGGGCTTACCGTTGGGTTCCCGTTGATCAAATCGCCGCCCACCACGCTGATGCCCTTGTTGTTCCCTGTCGATTCCAAGGTCGCGTGGCCGTTCACCAAGAGCGCCGTGCCGGACTGCGAATCATCTGCGATCGCGCAATTGGCCTCGAGATCGCTGTTTCCGTTCGAAAGGATCGTCTGCGGCGCTGCCGGATCCAGGCCTATAACGCAGGCCGACGGCGGACCGAAACCAGCCTCCGAGCGCGCGCTGAGGGTCAGCGTTTTCACCCCCATAATCCGGGCAAAGATTAAGGGTTGCTGCTTCGTTACCACGGCCTCCACATACGAAGTGTTGCCGAAGTTGGGATCGCTGGCGCCCAGCGCGCAGGGTCCATTGTTCACTGTCAGCGCCAGGTTTGTTCCGGCGCTGCTGGCGCAACTGGTCAGAACTGTCGGGTTTGCGAGGCCGTTCTCCTCCATGGATTTTGCGGCCGCTGTCTGCATTGCGCTGCAGGCGGGAGCGGCGCACTGTTGAATTTCGAGGGCGCCGGCGATTGCGGCGGCATCGGCCGCGGTCTGCAATTGGCGCTTTACAACAAGAGCATTTCCCACATCGAGCGCGAATGCCAAAAATCCCAGGATCGCCGCCATGGACAACGCTACGACCACCAATACATTGCCTTCTTCCCTGCCGGTAAGCCGTCGAGCAATGCCTATCCGGCGGTAAAAGGCTTCGTCCGGCATCGAGAGAACGCGAAATGCCGAGCGACCGGTTACTTCAATTCGCCTGCGCCTCATTTCTTTTCCACTCTTTCTTTCAACCCGCAAAGATCCATTACAAGGATCTTTGTTCAGTCGCTTGCCACCATTTCGCAAATGCCGATGGCAGATCATCAGTCCAATGCGCCGTATCGCATTGGCTATTGCGTAAACCCAATCTGGTGCGGGACGCCGCATGGTATCAGTTTCGCCCTGTTCCAAGGGCCCTCGGCGGTTTGCGCGCGGAGGAAAGTGCAATTGCTGGATGTACTTGGAACGTTTGGTCCGCAGATCGGCTCGGTCGCACAGTGATAACTACCTACACTCTACATTGCAATCGACTTGGCACCATTGTACGAAAGTGTTAGATTTCCGCAACTTAAGTCTCCTGTGCTCATCGCGACATGGTGCGAATCGATGATTATTCTCGGGCCGTGGCTGCGGCTGTTTGACCGCGCGCGCCGGCGTAGGCCATTGAGAAAGCTATAGAGACACTTTCAGGGGAAATGAAGGGATTGACGAGTTGCGCGCGGAGTTGGCCGGAAGAGACCGATGGCGAAGGCTTTGCTGTCCTCGACGGCTACGACGCGATCTGCCGCGGCATTGTGGCTGGAGGATGCAGGAGACTGCGAGATGGCCAGCGCACAGCAGCCGGCGAAGAGGAATAACGCTCCAGGCAAGGACTTTATCGGACCATCCTTGAACCGCAGGAAGGAAGCGGTGGTGGAAAATGGCTTGCCACCGCTCTCCGGATTTTGCCGATTGCTCTTGCAGGCCGCGCTGCGCAGGACAATCCAACGAGGCTATCCCATGAGCCCCTTGTGACCCAGCCATCCACGCAGATAGGAGACCTGGCCGAGGTGATAGGTTTCATGGATGGCGAGGAAGCATACTACGCCGCTGACTTTGCCGTCAGGGCTGGGAGGGCCTTGCGAGGCAGGCTGCGCCAGAACCTCTTCGCTGGCGTTTTCGAGAGCGTCGCTTAAAATGGCGGAGACCTCGGTCCACGCCGCGAGCAGTGTCTCTTTCGACGGGTATTGAGAAGGATCCTGGATCTTCGCGCCGCGCGTGAAACTGCCTAGCCATGGCTGGGACCACTCCGTTCCCAGGCGGCGGAGGAGCATCATGCGCGTCCAGATCATGTGCCCGGCAATCCACGCAATGTGGTTGGATGTCTCGCCGGGGCGTTGAAGCCACTCCTCAGGTGAAAGGTCAGCGGTCATCTTGAGAAGGGAATCGGAGTTGAATCGAAAGTTG
>JAJXZK010000298.1 GCA_021780095.1 Acidobacteriota bacterium
CCGGGTACCAGTCGTCATAGATCAACGTTGCAGCCTGGGCCACAGGCTGCTGGACTGGCGTACTACTGGCGGATGGGGTTGAAACCATATTCATTACAATCTTCTGTTCCAATGCAAACCTTCAACCTAACTATATCCCCGAAGATCCGCGCGGAGGCAGACAGTTCTTTTCATTCTTGTTCGCGGATCAACTTTCCGCCCCGTACATGAAAGCGCTCGCCGCGCCAAACGACACCATCGTCGGCGAAGCTCCAGAACCACACGCCAAGAGCCACCACATCGCGCAAAGGCAGCAGCCACAGGTCGCGCAGCGTTGCCCGATCGCTCAGCACACCCACGCCGATGCTGAGCGCCACGGTAAAGCGCACGCACAGCATCACACTCAACAACGCAATGCTATCGAGTGAAGCGGCCGACGCGACCACATTGGCCATCGCCCACGGCAAGCCAAACGTCATCAGCAAGCCGAAGTAGCCCAGCGGTCGAGAGTCGCGCACCCCACGTGCCCACCGCAATTGATGCGCTAGAAATTGAGAAAAGGAATAAGCCGGGATCGAAGTTTCTACCACCTCACGTGCCAGCTCTAGGCGATAGCCTGCGTGATATATTCGCGTGCCCAGTTCGTAATCGTCAGCCAGGTGATCCACAAGTGGGCGCAGGCCGCCAATCGCATCCAGAGCTTCGCGCGTCACGGCGAGCGTAGAACCGAGGCCGAAACGCAAGCCTTTTTCCATCCATCGCGCGGTAAGCGCGCCTGGCATAAAGTCGGTGCTGATGCCGAGCGCCTCCAATCGCGAACCCAGTGTGCTGTGAGAACGGCCGCGGTACAGCGCAGTCACCATCCCAACCTTTTTGCCGGTATTGCTGGGCAGCGCAAAGGCCGGCAGCACGTGTCGCAGGTAGTGTGGAGTGACGCGAATGTCGCTGTCGTTGATCAGCAAGTGATCGTAGCGCGCCGCGCCAACCATCTGGACCAAGTTGCTGACTTTGCCGTTGGCGCCGAGAACCTCCGGGCAAATCAGCAGGCGAATCTGCTGCTGCGGAAATTCACGCTGCAGTTGTTCGATCAGGGCAACGGCAGGATCTTCCATGCTGCCGGCGCCGAAAAGAATTTCATATTCGCCGGGATAATCCTGCCGGCAGTGGCTGGCGAACGCAGCATACATTTCCGGATCGACGCCTTTCACCGGCTTGAGAGTGCTAACTGATGGATAGAAGGCCGGCAACGGCTGGCGCAAGCTTCGCGTGTATGCACGTGCGGCGCGGAAAACCAAGATCGAGTAGACCAACGCTGCCAGTGTCAGCGCGGTAAAGACGATGGCAATCCATTGCGCAACTATGAACCATGTATGCGATGCAATCATGAGGGGCTGCGAGTATTGTCGCTCAGATTTCCAGCCCGAGCGATTGATGGCGCGACGCTCACTCGTAGCGCAGCGCGTCGATGGGATCGAGGTTGGCTGCTTTCCATGCCGGATAAATACCGAAAAGCAGGCCAATGGCGCACGACACACTGAATCCTGTGACGGCCCAGAAGGTGGAAACAAAGGCCGGAATGGATGGGAAAATCAGACGTACCGCCAGCGTCAACCCGGCGCCGATGATCACGCCGATAAAACCTCCTACAGCGCACAGTGTGATCGCCTCAATAGTGAACTGCAGCAGGATGGTGCGCTTGGTGGCTCCAATCGCTTTGCGAACGCCAATCTCGCGGGTACGTTCGGTGACGGAAACCAGCATGATGTTCATGACGCCGACCCCGCCGACCATCAGACCAACGCTGGCAACTCCAATCATGAAAATGAAGATGCCGCCGGTCAGCTGATTCCAGATTCGGGTGATGGCATCGGGCGCGAAAATGGCAAAATTGTCCGGTTGATTGAAGCGAACTTTGCGCTGGATCCGAAGCGTCTGCTCAATCTCGTCGTACACGGCCTGCTTGTTGGCTGGGTCATCGTACTTTACGGAAATCCAGTAATCGAGGATTTCCGGGTGAATCTTATGGAATGTTCCGACCGGGAAATAGGCTGCATTGTCGTCTGGATTCTTGCCGCCGCCGAATGCGGTCTTGCGCTTTTCCATCACACCGATTACGCGAAACATGTCCCCGCCGATTTCCACTTCCTTGCCCAGCGGATCTTCGCCGCGAAAAAGTTCGTCCGCTGTATCGTGGCCCAGAACCACCACGTCAGAATGCTTATCCTGCTCATACTGCGAGAAAAAACGCCCCTCCGGAATATTCACTGTATCCACTTCCGGCTCGGCGACGGTATCTCCTTCGAGGATGGTGTGCTGCACGGTGCGCCCCTTGTATTTCACTGCGACATTGCCGAAACCAAGGTCGAAGTTCTGGTAGCGCAATTGCGGTGACACGGCGACGATATGGGGCTGTTTAGCCAGCGCCAGCACGTCGTCCATCGTCAGCTGCTTGCGAGCCAGCATTTCCGCAGTGGGGCGGACATTGATCACCGGGAAGCGAAACACCCAGTACACATTCGTCCCGAAGGACGCGACCAGGTTCTCAACATTTTGATTCAGCCCGTTGATAAACGACGAAAGTGCAATCACCGTAGTCACGCCGATCACGATTCCAAGAATGGTCAGGCCCGAGCGCATCTTATTGGTGCGCAGCGTTTCCATCGCCATGCGCATGGATTCAAGGGACCGGCTGGAACGCAGCGTTCTCCTCACAGCTCCGACCTCAGAGCGACAATGGGATCCAGCATGGCGGCCTTGTGCGCCGGATAAACGCCAAAGAAGATCCCGACAGAGGTGGCGAGCAGCAGGCTGACCAGCACCGACCACAGAGCAATCGTCGTTGGGAATCCGATAATGAGGGTGATCAATTTGGCGATGGAAATTCCCCCAATCACGCCAATCAAACCTCCGGTCAACGCCATGGCTGCGGACTCAATCAGAAACTGCATCATGACATCGCTTCTGCGCGCTCCCAGGGCCTTGCGCACGCCGATTTCGCGCGTCCGTTCCGTGACGGAAACCAGCATGATGTTCATAATGACGATGCCGCCGATCACCAGCGATATCGTCGCAATTCCAATGGCAACGCCGAAGAAACTCTGGCTGAAACTCTTGAACAGACCGACGAAGCTGGCGTTGGTGTCGATGCTGAAACTGTCGTCCTTGCCTGGAGCATCGTGCCGCTTGGCGCGAAGAATCGCCCGCAACTGGTCGGAAGCCGCCTCCAGCTTTTCGTCGAGGCCGCCGGCCTTGCCATAAATGGTGAGGGAATCGTTGCTGCCGTATACAGCCTGGTAAGTCGAAATTGGGATGCCAACAAAGTTATCCTGGCTCTGGCCCAGGGTATTTCCCTGGCGCTCGACCACACCGATCACCCGGTACGGAACTCCGTCGACTCGTATCTCTTTTCCGACGGGATCGCCAATCCCCAGGATATTGTCGACAATGTCGTAGCCGATCACGGCCACCTTGGCATCATGTTCTACTTCCGTCGGAGTAAACGACCGGCCCTCCGCGATGTTGAAGTTGTACATCGTCAGCATGTCGGTGGTCCATCCGCGGATGCTGACGTTTGTGGCGGACTGGTGATGCGAGACCACATTGCCGGTTTTTGAGATTTCCGCGCCCACCGCGGTGCAGGCCGTGCATTCATCCTTGACGGCTTCGTAGTCGTCCATGCGCAGAATTTTCCGCTTCTGATATTTCAGGTATTCTTCGCTGCTCATGATGACCTGCGGCATCTGGCTGGCGGTGAAAACATCCGCGCCATAGCCATAAACCTTGGTCGCGACATACTTGTTCACGCCATTGATCATCGTGACGATCATGATGACAGAAGCGACGCCGATGACCACGCCAATCAGCGTCAGGATGGAGCGCATCTTGTTCGCCCACAACGACTGCAGCGCGATTTTCAGTGACTCCCGAAATCCCATGCGTGGTCTCGCTTTTCGACCGTTCTCTACCTAAGATGATACGGCTCCGCGGCCGAATTCGTTCCCGGCAGCCCCTTCGTTGCAGCGGAACGGGATCGGGAACGAGCTACAAATCCATCTTTTTGAATTTCCACTCGGGAATGACCCGGATGAGGGCCATGATCCACCGCCAGAACCACGGGGTGTACAGGACATCGCGACGATGCTCGATCGCCTTCAAGATGTCCTGTGCAACGTCGTCCGGGGTAGCGAACAGCGGGCCTTGCGGCAGGTGCGCTGTCATCGGTGTGGCGACAAATCCAGGACGAACGGTCAGGACCTGGACACCTTCGCGATCCAGCCGGTTGCGGACGCCATCCAGAAAGGCATTCAGGCCAGCCTTGGCTGCGCCGTAAATGTAATTGCTCTTGCGGCCGCGATCTCCAGCCACTGAAGAGATCACCACCAGGCGACCATGAAACTGCGCGGCAAAATAGCTGGCCAACCAGGTCACCAACGAAACCGTGGAAAGAAAATTTGTCTGCAGGCTGGCGGACGCAACGGCGAAATCCTTCTCACCCGCAGCCTGATCGCCGAGAACGCCGTGGGCGATGAACGCGCAATCCAGAGTGCCGAGCGCGGCAGCCGCTCGCTCCAGAAGAGCGACATGGCCGACGGTATCGTCCAGATTAGCGGTCTCCATGAAAACCGCAGTGGCTCCCCGCGTGGCCAAATCCCTCGCTACAGAATCAAGATGGATGGCGTTACGCGCCACCAGGAAAAAGCTGGCTCCCTCAGGTGCCAACAGGCGCATCCACGCCTGCGCAATCGCCGACGTCGCGCCCAGCACGATGATTGCCTTCGGCATGGGCTGCTTCGTGGATCTGTTCGGTCGCTGGCCTGGCGTCTCTCCCAAGCTTTCCATTTGACTGCGGCGTCTACGCATCGGCTGTCACCCGCTCCCAGAAGGCCGAGGTAAATGCCGGGTCCCGGTATTGCTCGAATTGCTGCCATTGGGGATAGAACGAGCGAAATTGATGACCCGTCATGCATGCATCTTTGGCAGGGTAGAGACGACCGCCGAGTTCCCGCGTCATCTCCGCCAGTCGCTCGAACAAGGGGAAGGTCACTTCGGGCTTCAGCGCAATATCGAGCGCCAGGGTAATCCCAGGCTGTGGAAACGACATCAATCCGACGGAAGGAATCTCCCCCATCACCTTCAAGACCGCCAAAAATGATGCCATGCCAGACTCGGCGATTGTCTCGAGAATCGCGATAATTCCATCTCTTCCATAGCGCCAGGGTATGACGCACTGAAATTGCAGAAAGCCGCGCTTGCCGTAGATGCGATTCCAGTGCAGGACGCTGTCGAGAGGATAGAAAAATGGTTCGTAGTCGATGAGCCCGGTTACTTGCCGCCGCAACTGCTTGCGATAGTACGCTTCGTTAAACAGCCGCATGGAGGTGCGATTCAACGCCCAGGACGGAAAATCGAATGGCACCGCCAGACGCGGCTTAGAGGAGGCCTTCTTCGGCTCCATCACTTCGGAATAATCCCCTTGCATGTAAATTCCGCGAGCAAAGGCGCGACCCTGGGAGATGCAGTCGATCCATGCCATGGTGCACTCTGACCGACTGCTGCTCGAGATGGAAAGGAATTCGTCAATGCCGCTGAACTTGATGGCCGTATATCGAATCTTGCGAGAGGCAATGGGCCGCAACTGCACCTCTGCCCAGGTGATCAGGCCGGTCAACCCCATCCCGCCGATGGTCGCGTGGTACATTTCCGGATTTTCATCCACGGAGCAAGTCGACTTGGAACCGTCGGAGCGGACCAGCTCAAATCGCGGCACATGGTTGCCGAAAGAGGCTGCGACGTGATGATTTTTGCCATGCACATCGTTCGCAATCGCGCCACCAACGCTGACATATTTCGTTCCGGGGGTGACGGGCAAAAACCAGCCGCGTGGAACCGAAAATTGCAGAATCTGATCCAGAGTCACGCCGCTTTCGCACCGCAGCAGGCCAGTGGCCGCTTCAAAGTGGAGAAAGCGATCAAGCCCGCGCGTGGATAGCATGGTGCCACCTTCCAGCAGGCCAACGTCACCGTAGCTGCGGCCCATTCCTACGGCAAGAACGGAAGGAGGAAGGCGCGTTCCCCGCGGATAATCATCGGTCCAGAACAGCGGTTCCACGCGAACATCCAGCTTGGGATAGCGACCCCAGGATTCAAACACCGGCGCTTTCGATGGCATTGTCATTGACTCCAGTTATATCGAAGCGGAGAGGGCAATCAAAAAAATCGCCACACCGGCCAGCAAACTGGCTCGGTCTGTCAACGCGAAAATCACTGGATCTTCGTGCATTTGTCCGCGCGAGGCGCGCAACCAGACGCGACTCAACCACCAGATCAGCAGCGGCGTCAGCAGCCATAACCGCTGCGGATGATGATAGAGATTCCGGACCTCGGGATTGTTGATGTAGAGAGTGAATACAACAATCGAGGCAAAGGCGCTGCCGGTGCCGAAGGCTCGCAGTTGCTCCATATCATGCACCAGGTAGCCGCGGCCATTGCTGGGAGCGACGCCCCGCGCGCGAAGATTTTCCAGCTCGCTGAAACGTTTGACGATTGCCAGGCTGAAGAAGAAGAAGATGGAAAACCCTGCCATCCAATCGGAGATGGGAACTCTCGCCGCCGCCGCGCCGGCCAGGATGCGCAGCGTGTACAGCGCGGAAAGGATGATGACGTCGACGATCACAACACGTTTGAAATAGAGCGAGTATGCGAGCGTAACCACGCAGTAGATCAGCAACCAAATGGTGAACTTTGGAGCCATCGGCAGGGAGATAGCCACACCGGCTGCGAACAGTAGAACCGCCACGCAGATGCCCGCAATCACGGAGAGATCTCCGGCCGCGAACGGCCGGCGGCGCTTGCGAGGATGGACCCGATCGGCCGCAAGATCGAGAACGTCATTCACGATGTAGGTACTGGAAGCGACCAGACTGAAGCTCAGAAATGCCAGCGCCGATTGGAGCAGCACGCTCATGTTCAATGCATGCGCCAGGATCAGCGGTAAGAAGATCAATACGTTCTTGGCCCACTGATGCACCCGCAAGGCGCGCCAGATGGATCGGAATCCGGAGGCGCGATCCTGAAACACCTGCTGCACGGGAATTTTCTTGTGCTGCAGCACACTCTGCAGCCCAACGCTCGGGTTCGCGAGCATCGCAACTTTCGATGCACCGAGTAGCGGAAGATCTTTCCGACTGTTGCCGACGTACGCGAAACCGCCGCGACCGAATCGCGATTCCAGCAGACGCAACTTCTCCCAGCCCGTCAGATTGGTGACGCCGTCGCTCGAGAAAACGCCGTCAAACAGTCCAAGGTGCTGCGCCACTCCGTTTGCCAAATACTGATCGGCACCGGTGGAAAGATAGAGGGGGCGCCCGGAAGCTGCCTGTTCGCGCAGGTAGACGATCAAAACCTCGTTGTAAGGAAGGTGCGCGGCATCGACCGGAGCGAGGGTCGACACTTCGCGCTTGAGTCGGGCTTTGCCTCCCAACAGCCAGCCGGGCAGGCGCAACAAAGCGGAAGGATGACTTCGTGCCAAAACACATAAGGAATCGGCGAGGGTGTCCGACTTGACCAGGGTGCCATCCAGATCGACACAGAGAGGGAGCATTGTCGGCGGTGATATTTTTTGGGGCGCCTCGCCGTCACTGAAGACTACTCCAATTGCGATCGGTTGATCGCCGGCTTCGGCAGCCTTCGACGAGCGATCGGCGCTGATGTTTGCTCGACCTTCTGCGGTCATTCCTGCGGGCTCCAATAGCTCCACGTTACGCTGCATTCATTGTGTGTCCGAATTTGATTTGATGCTACAACACTTCGGCGCGCTGTAGTCCAGCCACGCATGAACACGGCAAGACAGCGATGTCCGCGAATCGGCAAGAGAGAAAAAAATTGAAAATGCGGCGCCACCATTCAGCTTGCAGCCTGCGCGTCCGTTCTACCCTTAATATCTTTAGTATGTACATGAAAATTTTCAGACAACAGGAGAATTGACGAAATCGTCGATTCCAATCGCTTGCATGTTTGTCTGCAAAGGAAACGTTTCACCAGAAGGGTGGCAATTGTGACCACAGTATTAACAGCAGCGAAGCTATTGACTCCGCTGACAGAAATCGACGCACCCCAAGTCACCATCGAAGATGGTCTTATCACCAGCATTGAATCTCGCGGTGCGTTGGCGGTGCCGGAGGGGGCACAACATCTCGACTTTCCTGACGCCACGCTGGTCCCCGGCTATATCGACGTACACATTCATGGGGCGATGGGACACAATGCAATGGAGGGCACCGACGAGGCGTTCAATGCCATCGGGAAATTTCTGGCCACCTGTGGCGTCGCCGCGTATCTGCCGACCACTGTAACCGCCCCCATTGACATGACGCTTCGCGCAATTGAAGGCATGGCGCGGCAAATTGAGCGAGCCAACACCGGGTCTGGCAATTTTACCGGCGCGAGACCGCTCGGCATCCATCTGGAAGGTCCGTTTTTATCCCACAGTAAACGCGGAGTACAGCCGGCTGAATACCTGCAGCCGCCATCGATCGAATTACTGCAACGATTCTGGGAAGCGTCTTGCGGCCATGTCGTTCTGATGACGGTCGCGCCAGAATTGCCGGGAGCAATCGCGCTCATCCAGGAAGCAGTTCGTCTTGGCATTCGCGTCAGTCTGGGACACAGCAACGCGACGACTCCCGAAGCTGAGGCCGGCGTCGCCGCGGGAGCCGTCAGCGCGACGCACACGTTCAATGCGATGCGGCCGCTCGACCATCGCGAACCTGGCCTGCTGGGAGTGGTGCTGGACGATCCTCATCTTTACGCGGAATTGATCTGCGACGGCATCCACGTCGATCCTCTGCTGGTGCGCCTATTTCACAAGGCCAAAACGCCCGACCGAGGCATCCTGGTCACCGACGCCATCGCCGCCACGGGAATGCCGGACGGCGTCTACAAGCTGGGCACGATGGATGTAACCGTGGCCAATGGCAAGTGCATGTTTGAAGGAAAATTGGCAGGCAGCGTATTGACCATGGATCGCGCGGTCCGCAACTTTGTGAAATTCACGAAGGCAACGTATGGTGTCGCTGCGCACTATGCCTCCGCGAATCCCGCCCATATGACAGGTTTCGGCGAAACGTATGGCGAGCTCGCGCCGGGCCGCAAAGCCGACATCACTGTGCTGACGCCCGCGGGCGAGGTCCGCAGCATTCTTCTCAACGGGCAGGTCTGCTCCGGCTAGAGCGCCGGGCAGGACGCAGAACGACAAATCTCTGTATCAGGGCATGACCCGAGTCGTGCCGACTGGGCCCGCGTACAGCGCGGGCTTCCGCGCTCATTCCTTCTTTCTTTAGATTGCCGGTAGACTGGCGGCTGCGATGGATTGTCCCACGCGGCGATTGGCTTCATCGGGCAGCGCGATGGAAATGCGGGAGGCAAGCTCGGGAAAATCCGCGCGCAGCACTTCGAGGCTTCGTTGCAGAATGATTTCGCCGCCTGGCCCTGTCGTCACCCTGCCGAGTATGAGCACGTGCTTCAATTCATAGAAATCGGCGTAGTGCGCTACGGCGTAGCCCAGCTCGATGCCGATGGTTTCGTAAACCTGCCTGGCCAGCGGATCGCCCGCGGCCATCTTCTTTTGCAGAACAATCAAACGCTCCGGCAGCGGCATATCCGGCGGAAACTGCATTCCGGCGCTGGTAGCGATGCGGTTCGATCCCTGCTGCGAGAAAAACTGAGCGCCGCAGCCCGTGTCGCCCGACCACTCTTCGATGGGTCCGTCCGCACGATAATCGATTGGAGCGAACGCCAGCTCGTTCAACCAGCTGGTGATGTTGCCGGCGTGGTCGGCATACCCGACGGCCGTGCTCGAACCGAGCGCGATGCCGAGCACAGGGTTGTCCTTCAAGGACATGGAGCCCGCGAGTGCAGTCACTTCACCGTCATTCACGACTTCCATGGGAACGCCCAGCTCTTTGCGAATTCGCAGGAACAGCGATGAGATTTTTTCGAACTGGTCCTTCGGGACGCCTCGATAGAGCGAGCCGACGCGCACGCGGTTGTTGATCACGATGCCGGCTGCGCTGCCCCCCACGGCATCGAGTCGCGGCATATGCGACGCCGCGCGCTGGATTGAGTCCATCACGCCGCGGTAGTGATATTCAGGGTCCGATTGATTGCGCGGATCCCAAACTATCTCTTCGCTGAACACGGTCTCGCCATCGATAACCGCGCTCGCCTTGCGGTCGCTGGCGCCCAGATCGAACCCAACGCGGCAGCCTTCCAGGTGCCGGCCCAGAGGCACGGCGCTTTCCCTGGCCTCCGGAACGGCTTCGGCTGTGGTAACGACGACTTCAAACGCGTGCTCGTACACATCACCCATGAACTGGTAGTCGAATTTGCGCGCGCCGCTGGCCGAATAGACCTGCTTGATATGATTGCCTATTTCGGCCGGGCCGCCAACGATAACCTTCCATCCGCCGCGCTGCCATAACAGCATTTTCACGGTGCGTTCGACGTGCAGAAGCGTCGCTTCCAGGTGACCCGCATGGGGAGGAACCACCGTAGTCTGGAAGGTTGAAATCGCGCCGTCACCGCGCTCGAGCGCCAAACGCAACGGCACACCGCCGGATGCCGCAGCCAGTTCGCGGTACTTCCGCGAAAACAGCGAAGCCGCAAGAAAGCCCCGATCTAGGGGCGCAATGATTGCAGGATTGACTTCAATACCAGCTACTTCGAGTCCCATGTTGCTCCTTAAGCCGAACGTGCCCGCCACAGCGCTCCCAGCACGGGGTCCACGGCTTCCATCCGGATTCGTATTCCGGAAAGCTCTCGCCGGAGACAGGCGATCATCGCCTCGCGCACCGGCGCAATCTTACTCAAAATGCTGCCGGTAAACGCCACCTCCGGCAGCGCTGCGCCCTGGCTTTCCATTTTCTCGACCCGCTTCGCCGCCAGCGCTGCATACATCCCCAGGTAATTTCCTGCCTCCTCCAGGATGCGAATGGCATCCGCATCGCAGCGTTGCGCGCATTCGACAACCACTGGCGTGAGCTCCGAAAATTCTGGCCCGGGAATGCGATTCACTACATCGATCAGGTTGCGGATACTTGGCAGTGCCCACGCTTCCTGGATCTTTTTCATCAGGAGATTCTCTTCATCGCGATCCAGCGCATCGAAGACGGCGCGAACCGCCCGCTTGCCGATCCATGTTCCCGATCCCTCATCGGCTACTACCGGACCCCAGCCGCCCACTTGCGACACTCGTCCGTCGCTGGCTCGCCCAATCACATTCGATCCCGTCCCCGCCGCTACGATCACGCCTGCGCCGCCGGAAAAAGCCGCGTCCAGCGCAATGACTCCATCGCTCACCAGCAAAATATTGCCGCTCACGCGTGCATGCAATTCGTTGCGAACCCAATCCGCGACGCGGGGAACGGAGATGCCCGCCAGGCCGACACAGGTACAGGCAATCGAGCCGAGAGATATCCCAGATTCTGCCGCAACCACACCAAGCAGCTCTTCCAGATTTTTTTGCGCTTCCTCCACCGACCGGTGCATGATTTTGATGGTGCCGCTGGAAGCACGAGCGAGAAGGGTGTTATTATCCGCCAACACGCACCGCGTTTGTGTTGCCCCGGCATCAATGCCCAGAAAATATGCCATGCTTTTCAGGATAAACGGAATTCTAGTTGGACCGCTGAATGGGCCGGTGTCTTCTCCATCCGCCCCAGTCGAAGTAGTGGCCCAGGATTCCCTTGACGATCAGGTGGTCAGTGGAGGCAGTCGCTCCCCACCCCGCGCCAATATTGATTTCCCATTTGGGAGAGACGAATAGATTCACCACAGGAAAGAACTGTTGCTGCTGATAATGGAGAGGTACAAAGTGCCCAAACTCGCCGTAATAGCTGTAATACTCCAAGCCAACGTTGTAATGTTTGTTCGGCTGATAGGTCAAGGTGGCGGCGGGCCCGAATGTCATTCCATGGGGAGAGACATAGCGATAGTAGTACTGGATCTGTGCGCGAGTTGAACCCGGAGGCAATGAGACCGGATGGATGCCCCAGTTCATGGTTCCGTTGACCGACCAGTACCATTTCCCGATCGTTTTATCGACGATGGGCATCACTTCCCAGGACCATGTGGGATTGGCATAGGCCGCCCGCGCGTATCCAATCTCGTTCGAAAGGCTGAGGCCGACCGGCAGATGCCAACTGAGCGGGGCGCGCACCCGCGGACGAATATGGTCTCCCACCCATTGCACCCCATTGCCATCTCTTTCCGAAGTAAAGATGTAGAACCCCACCTCAGACCAGTTCGTAATCCCCTGGGTCAGCTCAATGGTTTCGTGTTCCTGGCCTTGGGTTGGCAGCATTCCGTACTGGGTTGTGGTGCTGCCCTGCACTGTGTAGTTGCTGTGCAGCTCTGTCAGCAGCGTCTCGGGAGCGATCGTCTCCGAGGGGTACACCTGGATTTCATAGTTATCCTGGGCTCGGAGAAATTGACTGCAAAAGAGAAGTGTCAGCACAAGAAAAGCAGATCGCAAAACGGTACGACAGTAGGCGATGGGCGGGGTGAGCGTTGCAGTCAAATTGTCAGCATCCCTGTTCAATTATTCAAACCACGCACTACCTCCGCGCGGAATTCAAACCTACATCGGGGAAATCTTATCTCAATCTGGATTGCAATCGTGCTTTCCATTGGACGTAAGAGGAAAGCAAAAA
>JAJXZK010000030.1 GCA_021780095.1 Acidobacteriota bacterium
CGGCATATCTGCTCGCCGTCCCGCTGCCGTTCGTCGCGCTGCATGCGGTCGCGTCGGGCGGTGGCCGCGGCCGAGCCGTAGCGCGGGCCTTCGGCGTCGCAGCCGCGTCACTCCCGGTCGTCCTCGTCTGGGCCCCGGTCCCATACGGCCTGCTCGCCGGATGCCGGGGAACGGTTGATGAACGATGGACGGTGGTGAACCGTGTCGTAGACCTCATAAAAGTCCAATCGTTCCTGATAAAGCGCCGTCCAGGGATTGGAGACCGGACCGCCAATCAAAATGACATTGTTGGCCTTGACGTTCTCCGGAGCAAAGGCCCGTGCGTTGGCCAAGTGCAACGAGTGCGCCAAGCCATCCAAGGCCATGATCTCCGCCGCAACTCGAAAATCTCCTACGCTGCCCAGATTGCGATTCAGGATCTGATTCAGAATCACCTGGGTTTCCGCCGTCAATCCAGGCAGCGTACTGAGGTCCTTGTATTTGTAATCCAGGTAGTCGTCGAGCGAAACCGGACGTTTCAAAATATCCTCGGCGAGGGCCAGTGACGTATCGGCGGTAACGATATCCACTTCACCATCGCTCTCAAAAAAGGTACTCCAAAAGGCCCGCATGGCCGGATCCATTTGCCAGGGATACATCTGCGCCCGGAGTTCTGCGTTTTGTCTCCACAAGAACGTTGCTGCGCCAACCGCCAGCGCAGCCAGCACGCAAGCGCCGATCAGCGCCAGGCGGAAGTAGAGATTCCCCGTCTTTGCGTGGAGTGGCACTGGCTCGCTTGGGGGCGCGGTTTCTGCAAGCAGGGAGGAAGACGCCTCACTCGATGCGGCCTCTACAGCGGTTGTCTCGGCCAGATTGAGTGGGCGCCGCGAAAAGACCGGAATATATGCGCCGCGCGGAATTTCGACCAAAATGGTCTCGCCTGCGCCGTCCCCCTCATAGTATTGACTGATTCGCTTGCGCAACTCGGTGACGTTGACCCGCACGATGTTGTCAAGGCTGGTGTCGTAGTCGGTGGAGCGCCCAAATACGGCCTCGCCTATCTCCTGTTCGTGCAGAATCCTGATCCCATCGTGAATGGATTGCTTCCCCAGATAGGACAACAGGTCTCGCAAACGCAGCGAGCGCTTTAATTCACGACTGTTCAATATGCGTTCGATCAGTTCCCATCGTTCGGCAGCGCTTATCTCCGGCATGCCATTCGGCGGGTAATCTACTTTCACCAACCCAACCTCCCATAAATAAAGCGACAGGCCCTTCACCGGTCTTATGGCCGGCTATATTTTCTTGCGAGAGGACCTTGGATACGCCCCCGTTCAGCGCGTTCGCACTGCATTCATTAAAGACCCAGACCTCATAGCTTCCGCTCTGCGAAAGCAAAGATGGTCGAGAGTCCGGGATTCTCCACCTGATCTCGACACCCTACCCGAGCCCGCTTCTATTCTGCCGGGTTGGACTCCGGCTTGTGTCGATGGAATTCTCGCCTGCCCTCACGCGCCGGACTGACACGAGAAGCAGCGGACCTCTTCTTTACCCTGGCCGGAAGTCTGTACTGCGCACATCTTAAAGCAAGCTGCTTAGAGTCGGCTATAGTACGGCTGGCTGTAGTGCGTGTGCCACTCGACCAGGTCCTCGTTGAGGAATCGCCAACTCCCGCGGCGCGTGTCGACCTCCATGAGCATGTAGGCATTCTCGTCATACCGGGTGGCGGCGATAGCGTAATGCTGCGGACCAAACGTGTGGCTGAAATTGATCCAGCGATGAACGTGTCCGGAAATCACCGCCTGAATCGTCTCCCGATACTTCCGCACCAGGGGAATCAGTCCATAGTCGCGAAATTCCGTCGACTCGATCATCGTCAACGGAAAATGCACGAAGACAAACGTTGGCCGTTGTTGCTGTAGCTGCGCCTCAAACCACTGCAACTGTTCCTCTCCCAGCGTGCCGATCGCGGGGTTGAACTGCATTGCGCTTCGATCCTGAGTATCGCCGAGAAAATTATTGAGATGGATGAACTTCCACCCCTTGTAATCGAGCGCGGAATACGGGCGGGCATTGAATTTCACCGCAAAGAGCCGGTGGCTCAACTCACGAGGGATATTCTTCACATCATAGTCATGGTTTCCAAATCCCACGTGAACAGGCATGGAAAACACATCCGTGATGGCTTTGGCGCGGTCCAGGCGGGTGTCGTTTTTGAAGTAGAAGTCGTAATCCGGTGAAGGATAGTTGTGAAAATAGTCGCCCACCAGGAAGAGTTGCTCGATGCGCGGGTTCAAGCTGTTGATCAGATCACGAGCAGAGGTCAGCCGCTCTGCCGTGTGAAAGATGCTGATGCTGTCCTCTTCGCTATTCTCGTGCCCATGATAAAAGCGGTCGATGATGTGTGTGTCGGCGATGACGGCAAAGTAGAACTTCTCCGCCGAGGCCGCAGGCGCAACCCTTTCTGCCCATAGGTTGCGCGTCATCCATCCCGCCAATGCGGCGGATCCGCCCAATGTAAATTTGCGTCGATCCAACCGCATGAAAGCCTCCAGAGATGAACAACACGTATGGGAGCGGCTCAAGCTAGAAGAAACGCGTCCTGCGCCATAAAAGCATTCCGCCCACTCCCAATGTGAGCAATGTTGCGGCGATCAGCGCCAGCATCCACGCCGCGTTAAACGCAATGTTCGGACGATGGGCGTACGCGGCCAATATCACCAGAAGGCTCAGAGCGGCCACCGGCGCTAGAAGTTCCCACTTGCTCCGCTTCGAGGGCGGATGATCCGGCGCGTCTTCTCCGGTCAAGGTGCGGGCTACACGCTGCGGATCAAGGCCATAGCGGCGACACTCGCGTTCCATCGCCGACCTCCAGGAGTTCAGTTCCGTAGCCGGCGCCGCCGCCGTCGAGATAGCGACCGCACCCGCGATCATCAGCACAGAACCCGCGATTACCCATCCCCGTCCCGGCGGGGTCAGCCCCGACAACTCTCCAAACACAAGAGCGCCCCAGGCTAAGCCCCACAGTTGATTCGTATTCGAGAGCGGAATACCCCGTCCAATGCCGATGTATTTGGCCGCGTACTGCTGAAAGAGGTCGCCGAAGACCCAGCAAAAGCCACCCAGAAATAGCCAGAAGAGCACCGGCCGCGCCAGCGTCAACTGCGTGAAGAGCGGGCCGAAGCCGCCATGAAAAAGCACGCCGAGCGCCACGGTCGCAAACAG
>JAJXZK010000010.1 GCA_021780095.1 Acidobacteriota bacterium
CAAATCCCGCCGATCGCGCATGACTACGTCTTCCACCACGCCGGCCGTGGAACCGGCATCGATGCACACGCGGCCAACCGCGACCTTGCCGTGCTTGCGGGCAGAGTCCTTGGTCAATTCCAGCACGTCGCCGTTTTCCAGCAAAAGTATTTTCTCTACCACACCCAATTCCGCCGCCAGCTCCGCGTGCAGCTTCAGGTGGCGATAGTCACCGTGTAGAGGGACGAAAAATTTCGGCTTGAGCAAATGCAACAGAAGCCGCAGTTCATCCTGGCTGGCGTGTCCGCTGACATGGATCAGTCCATTGGTGCCGTCGTCGTAAATCACATGAGCATCGCGCCGGTACAAATGGTCAATCATGCGGAAGATGCTTTTCTCATTGCCGGGAATGACGCGCGAACTTAGCACCACGGTGTCGCCCGGTTCTATCTTGACCTGGCGGTGGTTGTCGACCGCAGCGCGGGTCAGCGCGGACATGGGCTCGCCCTGGGTACCGCTAATGAAAACGCAAACCTTATCAGGGGGGTAATCCTTAATCTGTCCGGCGGCAATCATGTGTGAATCCGAGATATCCAGATAATTGAAATCCTGTGCGATCTCGACAGAATTCTGCATCGAGCGGCCGACGATGGCGATTTTTCGTCCATGCGTCACGGCCAGATCGGTCGCAATGCGTAGGCGATGAATCGACGAGGAAAAGCAGCTGAAGAAGAGCCGCTGTTTGGTGCGCGCAAACACTTCGTCCAGCGCGGGCCGAACCGCGCGCTCGCTTGGGGTGTGCCCATGCCGATCGACGTTGGTGGAATCCTGCAAAAATGCCAGCACGCCGCGCTTCCCATACTCAGCAAAGGCATGGAGATCGAAGGGCTGGCCATCCGGCGGAGTCAGGTCGATTTTGAAATCGCCCGAGTGAATCACAATCCCTGCCGGCGTCTCAATCGCCAACGCTACACAGTCCACCAGGCTATGGGTCACGCGAATCGGCGTGATATTGAATATCCCCAGCGAAAACATCTCGCCCGGAATCATCTCAATCAGTTCGGAATCGTCGAGCAGGCCGTGCTCTTCCAGCTTGCCCTCAACGTAGGCTAGCGTAAACTCGGTGCCATACACTGGCACGTGCAGTTCAGACAGAATCCACGGCAGTCCGCCGATGTGATCTTCGTGTCCATGCGTCAGGACGATGCCGCGCACGCGCTCGCGGTTTTCGATCAGGTAGGTGATATCCGGCACAACAACGTCAACGCCGAGTAACTCCTCGTCGGGAAACATCAGACCTGCGTCAACGACGAAAATGTCGTCTTGCCAGCGAATTGCCATGCAATTCTTGCCGAATTCGCCGAGGCCGCCAAGGGGAATAATCTGTAACTTGCCGTCAATCATAGGAAAGTCGATGCTAGCACGTTCTTGACCGTGATTTCACTGTGTGGTCCGTTCCCCGGATCGCACGACGAATATTGCACTCGGAGATTAAATGCGGAATCATACGCTTCAGGAGGGGGAACGCTGCGATGGAAGCTCGTCTGGACTACGCCAACGCTTCGCCGGAAGCCTATAAAGCGATGTTGCAAATGGAAGGCGTTGTGCGCCGCAGCGGCATCGATCCCAAGCTGCTGGAGCTGATGAAGATTCGCGCCTCCCAGTTGAATGGCTGCGCCTACTGCATCGATATGCACACGAAAGACGCCCGTTTCAAGGGTGAGGCCGAGCAGCGGATTTACGCGCTGGATGCATGGCGCGAAGCACCTTTTTACACCGACAAGGAACGGGCTGCCCTGGCCTGGACAGAGGCCATTACAAACATCCAGACTGGACACGCACCCGAAGCGGTCTACCAGGAACTGAGCCGGAATTTCAGTGAGCAGGAGCGACTGAACATCACTTTCGCGATCACGACAATTAATGCGTGGAATCGCATCGCCATCGGATTTCGATCGGTTCCGGGAACCTATCAGCCGAGCGCGTCCCGTTGAGCGTATTCAGACGCGATCTGCTGAGAGAAACGTGTCGATAGAAATCGGCTGACCGCCCTGCAATAAGCTCCCAAAGTACACATTCTGTGTGATATAAAGCGCCCAGTATCTGCTCGTCTTCTCCAGGGGGTAAATCACGTGGGCGCGCGGCGGTTGATTTTCTCTTCCTTGATTCTCTCGACTTTTCTCGGGACTTTTGCTGTGGACGCCCATGCTCAGACGCAGATCGTGCTCGGGAACGCAACCGTTCAGCTAAACGGTCCATGGAAGTTCCGCACCGGCGACAACCTGGCATGGGCGCAGCCGGATTTCGACGACTCCAGTTGGGCTGCGATGGACATGACTCCGGCCGCTGGATTCTACGATCCGATCCTCGGCAGCAGCGGATACGTTCCCGGCTGGACGGCGCGCGGTTATCCGGGATACTCGGGCTATGCCTGGTACCGCCTGCGCGTCAACATACAAAACAACAGTCAAGACGTATCGCGTGGCTCGACGGCACGACTCGCGATCAAAATGCCGGATAACTACGACGATGCCTACCAGGTGTTCGTCAACGGCCGAATGATCGGGCAGTTCGGACAGTTTACTGCCCATGGCGTCACCACGTACAACGCGTTGCCTCGAGCCTTTTCTCTGCCCTCGGATGTCGGCGGCGGCCCGGCGACAATCGCGATCCGAATGTGGATGGCGCCGTTTACCCCGCTGGTTGATCCCGATGCTGGGGGGCTGCACGGACCACCGGTACTGGGTCAAGCCGCAGCCGTGGATGGATTACTGAAACTCGATTGGGATGTCGCAGATCGTGCGAACTACCTGACCTTTTTCGAAGTTGCGGTTCTTCCGCTGGCCCTGTTGGTGGCCTTTGGCCTCTTCTGGCTAGACCGGCAAGAGCCGGCTTTTCTGTGGCTGGGCATCACTTGTGCCTTTCTCCTGTTAGAAAGGCTGTTACCGCTAGCGGCGAGTTATATTCCCATGAACGCTGTCGCCGTGTTTCTTATTTCGGATGCGATCCTGAGACCGGGAATCATTGGCTTGTGGGTGGTCTTCTGGGCCTACTGGTTCCGGCTCGATCGAATGTTCCAGATCCATCGCATAGCCTGGGGTCTGACGGTGCTGCTGGGTTTGGGCATGGCTATGTTGCGGGCACCCCTGTATGGCAGCGTGGTTCCGGTCCACGCCATAGTTTGGCTCTCGCCGCTCACCCTGGCGCTGAAGCTCCTGCTTGGTGCACTCCTGGTATGGGTGGTGTATCGCGGCATCTACAAGGAGAAGGCGGAGGGTTGGCTGGCATTGCCCGCCGTGGTTCTGGTGGGAATCTCGATCTATCAGGAAGAACTGATCGTCCTCCACGTGCCGGCGCAATTCTTCCCATTTGGGGTTGAAGTCAGCATTGTTCAGGTCGCACTCATCGTCTCGCTCACCATCATCTCAGTGCTACTTGTCCGCCGCTTTCTGCATTCCGAGCGAGAAAGGGAACAGTGGAGACTGGAGATGGAGCAGGCGCGCCAGGTGCAGCAGATGCTGATTCCGGAGGCGCTGCCGGTCATTCCCGGCCTCACGCTCGAAAGTGAGTATCGACCCACCCAGAGGGTCGGTGGGGACTTCTTCCAGATCCTGGCTCATCCCACCGACGGAAGCGTGTTGATCGTTGTCGGCGATGTGGCTGGCCATGGCTTGCAGGCCGCCATGCTGGTCTCTCTGCTGGTGGGTGCCATCCGCAGTCAGGCGGAGACGAGCTTTGATCCTCTCAGCTTGCTGCATACATTAAACCGCCGTCTGGTCGGCCGCGGCAATGTCAATGCCACGTGTCTGGCTCTGCGCATCGAGCCGGATGGTCTGGTGACGCTGGCGAATGCCGGACATCTACCGCCATATCTGAACGGAAAAGAGATGGCGATGGAAGGCGCGCTGCCTCTCGGAACAGCAGAAGGTACGGAGTTCGCGGTGATGAAATTCCAATTAGACCCCGGTGACCGGTTGACGTTTGTTTCTGACGGCGTGGTCGAAGCCACCAATGAGAGAAGGGAACTGTTTGGCTTCTCGCGCACACAGGAAATCAGCAATCAACCCGCCGCAACGATCGCGGCGACGGCACAGAAGTTTGGCCAGGAAGACGACATCACCGTCGTCAGTGTTGTGAGAACGGCACAGATCATGGCCGCTGTGTAAAGCCGCGCAACGTCACACAACTGAATCGGGTCACGCACTCTGCCTGGTGGATCCAGGGAGTTCGAACATGTCCAGCAATATCTGGGCCGCCTCATGCGCATGATGGCTTTTGAAGTCGGCGCCCAACTGCAGCGTTTTGATGTTCGGAGCCACCGCTCCCAGGGATTGCGCCACACTCTCCGATGAAAGCTGAGGAGTGCTGGGTCCAATCAGGATTACGTCGATATCGCCCACCTGCAGCAGAGTTCTGGCGTCGCGAACCAGGTTTGTCGACTTCACATCGAACCCATGCTGCGACAGCACGCTGCGGATAAACACGCAAAGATCCGCCGATGAGTCCACAACTAAGATTCGCGGACCTCGACAACCCGGAGTATTCTGCGCGGGCGCCTTCTTCGCAAAGGACGCCACGGCGTCTTGTTCCATCGTATAGGTCTGGATCACTTCGGAAAGCATCGTCAGTTCCAGCAGACGAATCACAAACGCCGGCGAGGCCGCCAGTCGCAAGTCGCCTCCGCGCTTGCGAAGGTTGGCCACGTATCGCACCACCAATCCGAGTCCAATGCTGTCGAGACGAGTGACTTCGCCCAGGTTGAGGACGATCTGGTCGCACTCGCGCACGCTCTGCCCTAGCGCCGCCTCGAGCGTCTTGACTTCCTCGCCCAAAACAATGCGGCCGGTGCAGTGAATCACGTAGACGTTGTCACAAAATCGTGTTTTCAGTGTTAGCGGCATACTTCCCTCCAGAGAATTCGAAGGCCACTTCAGGGATCTGGCGGGGGGGGACTTCAGGGTACATCACCGCTGCGATGCTTGCACGCCCCGAGGCGAGGTGGAGGCAGCCCTGGCTACGGAGGAGGAAATTAGGAGGGATGCTACCGCAGCAGGTCTTCCAGTTCCAGCGACAGTTCTGTCTTCTCGTCGCGATACTTCACGATCACCGGGGTGTAGAGGCTCAATCCCCACTCCGCAGCTTTGCCGCGAGAAATGGCGCGCGCGCCGGCGACGACCACGGCATCCGCAGGAACGATCAAGGGGCTTTCCTGGGTGGCCCGCAGAATTTCTCCACGCACAATGTCATATACCGGCGTGGAGCGCGTCAGAACGACGCCTGCGCCCAGTACGGCCCTCTTCCGTACCAGCGTGCCTTCATACACGCCGCAATTCCCGCCAACCAAAACTCCGTCTTCCAGGATCACTGGGCTGGCGTTCACCGGCTCCAGAACGCCGCCGATCTGCGCTGCTGCACTCAGATGAACATTGCGTCCAATCTGCGCGCAGGAGCCGACCAGGGCGTGTGAGTCGATCATGGTCCCCTCATCAACATAGGCACCCACGTTGACATACATCGGCGGCATGCAGACCACGCCCGGGGCCAGGTAAGCGCCAGTGCGTACCGCTGAGCCTCCGGGCACGACACGGACGCGCTCTGCGGTCGCGAAATGCCGTGCGGGATAAGTGTGCTTGTCGACAAAAGACAAGTCTGTCCCGGATTCAACCAATTGCCCGATGCGAAATCCCAGTAGAATGCCCCGCTTCACCCATGCATTCACTCGCCAGCCATGGGGTTGCGTCGGGTCTGGCTCGGCGGCGCGAATGGCTCCGCGGGTCAACGCATCGCGCAGCTCGTAAAATGCCGACTCGCCTTCGGCAGGATCGGCGGCCTGCGCGCTCTGCTGAAAGGCGGATTCAATGCGGGATGCGAGCGAGGCTTGAGACACAATTCGACGTCCTCTGGTTCCGGGTTTTGATGTATTGCGACGATGACTTCGAAGTGGCGGCCTAGTGATGAGGAGTGGGGGCCGCAGCCACCGCTGGCTGCTTTCCCGCCGCAACCGGCTCCAGCAATCCTAGTTCGTGGACCAGCTTTTCCAGGTGCGCCTTGGTCTTGGGCACGACCGGCATCATGGGCAGGCGATACTCCTCCTGAATGCGTCCCATCAGGGCCAGAACGCACTTGACCGGCTGCGGATTGGGCTCAATAAAGTTGCCGATGATTAACGGATAGTATTTGCGATAGAGTTGCCGCGCCAATGTCCAGTCATTGTTGAGGGCGGCCTCCACCATGCGCGTCATCTGCGAGGGGATGGCATTGGCCGCGACAGAAATAACGCCCGTGCCGCCGACGGATAGGATGGGGAGCGCCAGGTTGTCATCGCCTGCGAAAACCTTGAAGTGATCGGGCACAGCGTGGACGACTTCTGTAATTTGCTGCAGATTGCCGCTGGATTCCTTGATGCCAACGATATTGGGAATTTCCGCGAGCCGGGCGGTTGTTTCCGGAAGCAGGTTGATTCCGGTGCGACTGGGAATGTTGTAGATCAGCACCTGGAGGTGTGTATTTTCCGCAATCGCGCGGAAGTGGAGATACTGGCCTTCCTGCGTCGGCTTGGTGTAATACGGATTGGCCGTCAGCACTCCATCAACGCCGGGAATGGCCTGCAACTTCTTGACTCGTGCGATAGCCTGCTGAGACGTGTTATGGCTGCAGCCGACGAAGATCGGCACGCGACCTTCGGCCACCTCTACAACCATGCTCACCAGGCGGAGCCATTCCGACTCCAGCAAGGCGCAGGCTTCCCCGGTGGAACCGGTGGGAACTAGAAAATGGATGCCACTTTCAATTTGCCAGCGAACCAGGCTTTGCAGTGCATGCCAATCTACATCGCCGTTGGAAAGAAACGGCGTGACCAATGCGGTACCGCATCCAGAAAGCTCCATATCTTCGCAGTCTACAACGAAGACACGGCCAGATACACCGTCGCGCACAAAACGTTGTGAATAAATGGGACGCTATTATGACAGCACAACGGGGAACGAAAACGTCAGGCGAGGATCTGCGGAAATACATCTTGAAAATCGAAGCTGCCGGAACGCGTGGCCAGCCATTCCGCGCCGCGAACCGCTCCATAGGCGAAGCTGCGTCGCGACAGTGCTTGATGCTCCACCACAATTCGCTCGCTGTCTGAGGTCACTTCCAGCCGGTGGGTTCCGATGGCATCCTTCACCCGGTGCGCGTCGATCGTGGCCGACGTTCCATACGCCGTTGCTGCCAAAACTTTTTGCAGCGTCAGCGCGGTGCCGGAAGGAGAGTCGAGCTTCTCGGTGTGGTGGGTCTCGTCAATTTTGAATTGGTATCCGCCCGCCTGGTTCCCCAGCAGTTTCGCCATTTGATACAGCAGCTGCACGCCGAATGAAAAATTTGTGGAGTAGAGCAGGCCTGCATCTTTGCGCGCAGCCAAGGCGCGCATGTCTTCCAGGTGCTGATACCAGCCTGTCGTGCCGACCACCACCTTCGCGCCATTCGCCAGGCAGGCGCGAAGATTCTTGACGACCGCCTCTGGCGTGGTGAAATCGATGATGGCATCGAACGAGGCCAGGCTGGGCGCGGTGAGCGAGCCGGCATCCGTGTTTTCTTTTTCTTCCAGCGTCTGCACGCTGTGCCCACGCTCTCGTGCAATCTCCGTGACGACCCGCCCGGTTTTTCCCTGACCGACGATCAGCATGCGCATGGCGCTAACTCCTTTTCGCGGCGACTGGTGTCGGGGTGGAATCCTCCGTCAACGGTTCCCGCGCTTCCACGTCGAAAATCTCCGGGTCGGGATCCTGGAAAAAATGCCGGTGCAGCGATTGAACCGCCTCCTCCACATCGTTTTCTTCGATCATAAAGCTCATGTTGATTTCCGACGCGCCCTGGGAAATCATCCTGACGTTGACGTGGCGGATGGCAGTGAACACCTGGGCTGCGATCCCTCGCTGGCCGCGAATATTCTCGCCGACCATGCAGATCAGCGCCTTGCAGCCTTCATACTTCACATCCGCCAATTGGCTCAGGTCCGCGGCGATGGCAGGCAGGCGATCGTTCGAGTCCACTGAAAGGGAAACGCTCACCTCAGAGGTCGAAACCATATCGACGGCGCACTTATGCTTGTCAAACACATCGAAAATAGACTTCAGGTAGCCGTGGGTCATCAACATGCGGCTGGCCACAACGTCAATGATGGTGAGCTTGCGCTTGATCGCGATCGATTTAAACGGCGTGCGCGAATGGCGGGCAATGGCAGTGATCTGCGTCCCCTGGTTGCTGGGATCTTTCGAGTTCAGCACCCACACGGGAATGTTTTTCTGCACCGCGGGAAGAATCGTGGCCGGGTGGAGCACCTTGGCGCCAAAGTAGGCGAGTTCCGAAGCCTCTTCAAAGCTGATCGTCTTCACTCGCAGCGCGTCGGAACACACTCGCGGGTCAGTAGTCATAATGCCGTTGACGTCCGTCCAGATTTCAATTGCGTGGGCGTTCAATCCACGTCCGATCAATGCTCCAGTAAAGTCCGATCCTCCGCGGCCCAGTGTCGTCGTGACGCCTTTTTCAGTGGCACCGATAAAGCCCCCAAGCACGGGAACATGTCCCTTTTCGAGCAACGGTAGAACATGTTGCCGCAGCTGGTGCTCAATCTTGTCTTCCAAGGGCGTCGCCTTGCCGTGGTCGCCGTTGGTCACAATGCAGGTGCGAGCATCGACATGGATACCGTTCAGACTGGATTGCGCGTAGAGCGCGCCGATCATATGGCTGGACAACCGCTCGCCATAGGAGGCGACAAGGTCGGTGGTGCGCGGCGTCAACTCCTGCACCGCTGCCAACCCTCGTAACAGATCGTCGAGCGCCTCGAATTGCTCCTCCATCCAGCTGTGGGTTGAGCCGACAGCAGTTCCCCTCAAGAGTGCAGAGACGGCGTCGAGATGACGATTCCGCAGGCGGGAGCTAATGGCGAGCGCGCCGGTACGATCTCCGCGTTCCGCTGCTGCGGCGGCGGCCAGCAATTGATCGGTCACCTTGGCCATGGCGCTGACCACGACGACTGGAGTTAGTCCGCGCGCCCGACGGCTTTCGACAATTTCAGCGGTGCGCGCAATTGCGGCTGGGTTCTCCACCGAGGTACCGCCGAACTTCATCACAACGATTTTCATCGCGCCGCTCATGGCTTCAATCCTGACGGCAATAGCTTGCCTTGGGACGCCAGCAATTCCGCATTCAGCAGTGCTGCGCCTGCCGCCCCTCGAATTGTGTTGTGCGACAGCACGGTAAATTTCCAGTCCAATAGGGAACATGACCTCAACCGACCGACCGTGGTCGCCATACCGCGTCCACGCATGCGGTCCAGCCGAGGCTGCGGACGATCTTCCGCCGGATTGAATTCCACTGGCTGTTCTGGCGCGGTGGGAAGGTTTTGTCCCATGAGCGGGTGAAATTCTCTCCAGGCTGCGAGGATCTCCTCCCGGCTTGGCTTGCTGACCAGCTCGATGCTGACGCTTTCCGTGTGGCCATCTTCTACCGCGACGCGATTGCAGTGCGCGCTCACTTTCGCGTTCAGCAATGTGACTTGAGAATTTTCCAGCTTGCCGAGAAGCCGCCGCGTTTCAGCTTCCAGTTTCTCTTCTTCATTCTTAATAAAAGGGACTACATTGCCCAGAATGTCGAGCGAAGGAACGCCCGGGTAACCGGCGCCGCTGATAGCCTGCATGGTGCTGACAAATACAGAACGCAGACCGAACTTCTCCGCCAGCGGCTTCAACGCCATCACCAGGCCAATCGCGGAACAATTAGGGTTGGTCACGATGTAGCCGCGCTTCTGGCCGTCCATTTTCGAGCCATTCCAGTTCTGTTGCGGAATCAGCGCCAAATGATCGGCATTGACTTCTGGAATCACCAGCGGCACATCCGCCTGCATACGAAATGCGCTGGAGTTCGAAATCACGGCACAACCGGCGGCCGCGAATTTAGGTTCCAACTCGCGCGCAATGTCGGTGTCGAGTGCAGCAAAAATAATCTCAGGAACGCCGTTCGGATTCTGTTCCGGCGTGGCCGGCGAAACTGGCAGATTGGCCACGGAGTCGGGGATGGGAGTGTCCAGCTTCCAGCGCACGGCGTCCTCGTACCGTTTGCCGGTCGAGCGATCGCTGGCCGCCAGCCATGTCACCTGGAACCACGGATGATTCTCCAGAAGCTGGATGAAACGTTGGCCGACCATCCCGGTCGCGCCGAGAATGCCTATTTTGTATGGAGTCTGCATTGAAAATAATTATTTCATTTATAGCAGCCATGTGCGCTTTGATGCATCACTTGCCGAAGGCAAAATTTGCCTTCGACGCTCGATGGCTTTGTATTGTGATCTGTTGCGACTGGGTTCCCAGCTTCTCATGCACAGCGACCAGTGTGTAGGTTCCGGGCGGCAGGCCTTGAATCTGATAGGTTCCGTCCACATTGGAAACCGCGAAAAATGGGTTCTGAACGACGTTCAGAAACGCTTCCATCCAGGGATGATTGTTGCAGCGGACGGGAATCATGAGCCCGGTCGCGCGAAAGACATGCTGCTCGGTACCCGCCATGGGCGCCTGGGAAATGTCGAATCCAGATCTGTCGTCGCTTCCCGGCGAAACTATGTGGATGTTGTGCATAGTGCGATCGCTGTTGCGAAACTCGACCGGCTGACCACCCATCGCGCCAATCACATGCGGAATGTACCGGCAGCCCTTCTGGTCCAACACCACACGCGTTTTGGTGGGCATATAGATCCGATTGCCCAGGCCGCCTTGGACATACACAAAAACATTCGCGAGTCGGCCGTCTTGGACGACGTATTGTTCAGTCATGTTCGGAGTCGTCGAGCCTTCGCTGCAGGCCGGATCCTGCGCCATGTCGATCACGATTGGAGTGGGCGCTTTGCCGTTGAAGTGGATTGTGCCCGACACCGAGCCTGCCGTCGCCGGATCGATTTGCGCATTGGCTGATGGCGCTGCGGAGGAGCTGGTATTTCCAGCCGCGGACAGATTCGGTCCCGAGTGTTTACTGCAACCCGCAAGCGCCAGTACGACCAGTGAAACGGCCCAAAGCCCCACGCCAGCATGGTGCTTTTTCAGCATGTTGAATGTCCTTAACTTTACCTGCCGTACGAAAATGGCTCCGAAATTTAGCTGGCCAATGCCGCAATGACTGCATCGCCAAATTCATTCGTTCCTGCTGTGCCACCCACATCGCGCGTCAGGGATTGTTTGGATTCATAGACCTTCTCGATCGCACGATGGACACGGTCCGCAGCGTCCGCTTCGTCGATGTGACGCAGCATCAACACTGCCGACTGAAGCAGCGCGGTTGGATTCGCCACGTTTGTTCCAGCGATGTCCGGCGCGGAACCGTGGACGGCTTCAAAAATAGCGCATTCCGCGCCCAGGTTCGCTCCGGGAACCAAGCCCAGTCCGCCTACAAACGCAGCGCACAAATCGCTGATGATGTCTCCATACAGATTCTCCAACAGCAGCATGTCGTACTGGTAGGGATTGGTAACCAGTTGCATGCAGGTGTTGTCGACCAGGTGTTCCCCGTAGATCACGTCGGGATAGCCCTTCGCGACATTGCGCGCGCAGCGAAGAAACAGGCCGTCGGACATCTTCATGATGTTGGCCTTATGCACAGCGTGAATTTTTTTGCGATTATGCTTGCGAGCGTATGCAAAGGCAAACTCCGCGATGCGCGTAGAGGCCTTCTCGGTGATGATCTTGATCGACTCGACCACGCCCGGCACCACTTCATGCTCAATGCCGACGTATTCACCTTCCGTGTTTTCGCGAATGATGATCAGATCGACGCCGGGATAATGGGTGGGCAGGCCGGGAAGATTCTGGATGGGCCGAAAATTCGCGTACAGCTCAAAATGCTTCCTCAGGATCACATTAATCGACGAAAAGCCCCCGCCAATCGGCGTCGTCACAGGCCCCTTCAATGCAACCCGGTTGCGCTCGATTGATTGGTACAGTTCGCTTGGAATGTATTCCTGGTATCGCTCGTAGGCCTCCGCGCCCGCCAGATGCTCGTCCCATTGAAACTTCAGGCCGGTGGCTTCCAGAATTCGAACCACGACGCGAGTAATCTCCGGTCCAATGCCATCGCCCGGAATCAGCGTAATCTTGTGCTCGGTTGCGGTCGATTGTGCAGTCATGAAGTTCTTTCTCCCATATATTTTGGCTCGAGCTATGGCCGCGATCGGTTCGCTTACAGCGATTCCAACTCTGACTTGAATTCGTTGACGTCTTTAAAATCGCGATGCACAGAGGCATAGCGAATGTACGCGACGGTATCGAGGGCCTTTAATTCGCGCATAATCAGTTCACCGACTTCCGCGGTACTGCGCTCGCGTTCGGCGGAGTCCATCACGTAGCTCTCCACCTGGTTCACAATGGATTCCAGCCGCGCCGCCGGCACGGGGCGTTTTTCGCAGGCGCGTAACAGCCCGCTGAGAACTTTCTGCCGATCGAATTTTTCGCGTCGGCCATCCTTCTTGATGACCATGTAGGGTATTTCATCAAGGCGCTCATAGGTGGTGAAGCGCTTCTCGCAACGCTCACATTCGCGTCGCCGCCGGATGGAATCGGCTTCCTTGCTCTCTCGC
>JAJXZK010000418.1 GCA_021780095.1 Acidobacteriota bacterium
CGGGCGTTGCCTTTGAGATGCTACTGCAGGCGCGCTCGATGCGGCAAGATAGTCGTTGCTTCTCGATTCACCCTACGTCAGTTTCACCAGCCGGACACTTGTAATCTCTTTCAGATTGCCCAAAGCTTCCATCGCCTTCTGGATTTTGGCCGGCGTGGTCTCGATGTCCATGTGGATCACAGCCAGCGCCTGCCGCACACCATTGCCGTCATGCTTTTCGGCGCGACCCAGCGCGAAGTTGGCGATGTTCACATCGTTGTCCCCCAGCGTTGTACCGATTTTGCCGATGACGCCGGGAACGTCCCGATTGCGCAGAAATAGCAGCGTTCCCTCCATCGGCGCTTCGATATCGATGCCGTCGCACGATAGCAGCCGCGGAGACCGACCATGCAAAGCTGTGCCGCTGACTGTCATGCTGCGCTCTGAGGTATGAAGGGTCAATTTCAGCACACTGCCTGCTCCGCCGGTGACTCCCTCGGCGGTTTCTTCGTGGACGTGGATTCCCTGCCCGCTGGCTACGGTGGATGCATTGATCCTGTTCGCATGTCCGGCACTCCCGAGAATGCCGCAGAGGGCCGCATTGCGAATCATCTCCGTGCGCATCTCCGCCAACGCGCCGGAGTATGCGATGTGGATGCTTTCCATCTTCGCCCCAAAAATCGCGTTGACGAATTTACCCAGTCTTTCTCCCAATTCAATATAGGGCGCCATCGCTGCGTACTCCTCATACGAGAGCGACGGAAAATTGACGGCGTTCTGGACCACGCCAGTGGTCAGGTAGGCGCGCACTTGTTCCGCGATCTGGATTCCGACCGCCTCCTGCGCCTCTGCCGTTGAGCCTGCGATGTGTGGCGTCAAAATCACATTGTCGAGCCCGAAAAATGGAGAGTCCGTCAGCGGCTCTTTGCGGAAAACATCGAGCGCAGCCCCAGCCACCTGGCCGCTTTTCAGCGCCGCCACCAAGTCTTCCTCTACGATTAGCTCGCCGCGGGCACAATTCACCAGCCGCACACCTTTTTTCATAGTGGCAAACGCCGCCGCGTTCAGCATTCCTTCCGTTTCAGGGGTCAGTCCAGTGTGCAGCGTCAAGTAATCGGCCTGCTGCAAAACTTCTTCAATCGAAGTGAGTCGGGCCCCGTATTCCCGGGCAATCGCGGTGCGTTCTTTCGGTCTCGCCGAGACAAACGGGTCGTGACAGACCAGTTCCATGCCGAAAACCCGCGCCCGTCGCGCGACCTCTAACCCTACGCGCCCCAGGCCGACAATGCCCAGCGTCTTGCCGCGCAGTTCCGTTCCCTGCAGCGATTTCTTTTCCCAGCTTCCCGCATGCATGGTCGTATTTGCGCGCGGAACCATGCGGGCCAGATCGATCATCAGCGCCAGGGTCAGTTCCGCAACCGCGACGGCATTCGCTCCCGGGGTGTTCATCACCACAATCCCGTTGCGCGTCGCAGCTTCTGTGTCGATGTTGTCTACGCCCACGCCGGCACGCCCAATCACACGTAGCTTGGGCGCTTTCTCCAGCAGCGCGGCGTCCACCTGCACAGCGGAGCGGACGACCAAGGCATCGGCATCCGCTAACTCGGCCGGCAGACCGTTCCTGATCTGATCGTGGGTGACAACTTTCCAATCGGCGGCATCGGCAAAGACAGCAATCGTAGCTGGAGAAACCTTTTCTGCGAGAACGACTTTCATGGCTGGATTCCTATCGTTGGTTCTGAAGCGATCTTCCCAAGACGCAGGCAGAGGGCCTCCCCATCCCGCTTGCAACGGGAGCACCCGCAACAAAATCGCTATCGCCCAACCCCGGCGGGTTCGGCGACAGCACTGTTTTTTGAAGAAGCGGTAGAAGCGGCCTTGTCGAGGCTACGACTGCGCTCGGCCAAGACGCGTTGCGCTGCGGCCAGCGCGTCACCTAACTGAAATTTCGACGGAGGCAGCGAGTCGGCCGTCACCTGTTCCAGCGCACCGATCACCGCCAGCGTGTCCAGCGGATCAAAAAATCCGAGGTGCGCCACACGGAACAACTGGCCCTTCATCTCTCCCTGGCCGTTGGCGACAATCGTCCCAAAGCGAGCCTTCAATTGCTTCACAATGATGCCCGAATCCACGCCTTCGGGAGGCATCACAGCCGTCACAGCCGCCGCCGGCGCATCCGGCGCGAACAGCCGCATTCCCATCGCGGGAACAGCGGCACGCATCATGGCAGCGCAGGTTTCGGCATTTTCCACTAACGCCACACGACCCTTGGCCAAATCGCCATCCGCCTGGGTAGCAATGTAATCGAACGCTGCACCCAGCGCGGCGATCAGCGCCACTCCAGGCGTGTAGGCAGACTCCCCCTTCGCGGCTACCTTGCGCTCCTTGCGCAGGTCAAAATAGTAGCGCGGATTTTTCGTCGTCTCCATCCGCTTCCAACCGCGCTCGCTGACGGCCAGGTACGCCAGACCCGGCGGAATCATCACCGCCTTTTGCGATCCGCCAATCAGCACATCGATGCCCCAGGAATCCATCTCCAGGTGAGTGGTTCCCAGGCCGGTAATCGCATCGACCACCAGCAAGGCATCGCTGCCGCCCGCGCGCAGCATTTCCGCCACAGCCTGCACGTCGTGGCGCACACCGGTCGAAGTCTCTGTTGCCTGCATCAGCACCAAGCGTGTGTCGCTGCGCAGTGCAGCCTTCGCGGCCTCTAACGATAACGTCTGTCCATAGGGAGCGCTGACGACGTCCGGCTGGCAGCCAAACGCCTTCGCCAGGCCAGTCCACCGTTCGCCGAATTTACCGGCTGTCAGCACCAACACACGGTCGCCCGGCGACGTCAGATTAGAGATCGAAGCCTCCATCGCCCCGGTGCCAGAACTGGTCAGCAGAATGACATCGTTCTTCGTGCCGACAAATGTCTTGAGCTGTTCCAGCACGCGCTGATACAGGGCGCGAAATTCCGGAGTGCGATGATGCAGGTCAGCGGCAGCCATGGCAAACTGCGCCGCTGGCAGCAAAGGAGTCGGGCCGGGAGTAAAGAGACGCGTCTTATGGAACATGCTTTCATTCTAGTGAAAAAACAAGCGTTTTGCCGCGCGCCTATAATTGGAGGATTGCGGTCTTTTTTGGAAAAAAATTAAAAGGCGGTGGTTGCGGTGAGCTTGACGGACAAAGTGCAGCAGGACATGGTCGCGG
>JAJXZK010000340.1 GCA_021780095.1 Acidobacteriota bacterium
CGCCAGGGAAGCGATCAGCGCCCCTAGGCTGTAGAGATAGCTGACGCCGACACCCAGACCGATCAGGGTAAACATGTTCAGGTTCCAGCTACGCAGGGAATTCCATCCGCGAACCAGAAACGGCCAACCGCACCACAACACCACCGGCGTGGCCACCGCAAACTGGACCCACCCGAGCGCGGTCTCTCCTAGAAGGCTCGCGATCGGATGGGACGCGAGGAATTCATCCACCATAATTGCCAGCAAAGGAATTGTCAGGGCCGTCGCGATCCAGAAGCGTCGCCGCATGTCGTCCAGTTCCGGATTTGTTTCCTCGACCGTCACCGTGCGAGGTTCAAGAGCCATGCCGCAGATCGGGCAGCTACCAGGCTCCGGACGCACAATCTCCGGATGCATGGGGCATGTGTACTCGGTGCGTGTGTTGTTCAGGGCGATCTGCGCGGGTTCCAACGCCATGCCACAAATCGGGCACGCGCCGGGCTTGCTCTCGTGCACTTCGGGGTCCATCGGACAGATATATTCGAAGGCCGGGCTTGCTGCCGTTTTGGAGGCGGGCGGGATGACCGCCGCCGCAGGCTTGGGAGTCCCCGTCAGTGTTACCAACGCGGGTGCCGGCGGATGTAAATACTTTTCCGGGTCCTGCACGAATTTGTCGTGACATCCCTGGCAGCAAAAATAATATGTCGTTCCGTTGTGGGTTGTGTTTGCTTTGGCCCTCGCAGGATCGACCTTCATGTGGCAGACCGGATCGATCGCCAGCGCCAGCTTCAAATATCCGTCAGGGTCGGCGGTAAACTTCGCCACGCAGGATTTTCCGCAGAAGAAATATGTCTTGCCATTGTGTTCGACCTGCCCCGCCGCGTGCGCCGGAGACACTCTCATCCCGCACACTGGATCGATTTCTGTTGGCGTGTATCGCTCGGGATCCGAACGAAATTTTGCGGCACAAGAGTCGCAGCAGAAAAAGTAGTTTTTCCCGGAATGTTCCACCGATGCGGCTGCCTTATCGGGAGAAAACTGCATCCCGCAGACAGGATCTTTCACCGTTCCTAATAGCGTCAGCTCAGCCATATGTCCCGTTCTGCAGTCACTCCCTCTGGAAAAGGAGGCTGCGTGGTCCGCGGAGGACATCGTCTCACACTATGAATGATGTCCTTGTGGACTTCAAGGGCCTTCTTAAATCCGCTATCCATTGGATGAGCAACTACTGTGGCGGTTGCTGATTCTGCTTCGGTTGCTCGCTCTTGTTCGTGTCGTCATCCTTGAAGACGCCAAAGATCTTGCCGAAAAATCCCTTTTTCTTCTTTGCCGGCTCAGCCCGGTTCTGTTGTCCATTCTGCGCACTCGCTGGGTTATTTCCCTGCGGAGCGTTCGGCTGAACCACGTTCGCCGGGGGCGGAGAGATCAAAGGCGGATTGGTTCCTTTTTCTCCTAGCCCAAACATTTTTTGAAAAATGTTTCGCTGGTCGCCGTTGGGATGGTCGCAGGTCCCCGTCGGCTGCGTTCCATCCAGAAACGCCCCGGTATAGTCGTTGGGGCACGATGCGTCGGCAATCAGGTTCGTCGCTTTATCGAGCGTCACTTCAGTGACGCCGGCAGGAGGGTCAAAGAGTTGGGTGTCGGAGTACTGCGGCAGCTTCACTGCGTTCTTCATGAACTCTGCCCACATGGGCACCGCCGCCTGGGCGCCTTCAAGTTTTAAATCGGTGTAGTCGTCATTGCCGATCCAGATGACGCACAATAGATTGCTGGTAAAACCCGCGAACCACGCGTCGTGCTCGGTTCCGGTTTTGCCAGCGGCGGGCGCGGTAAATCCCAGTCCGCGCACCCGCTCCGCTGTGCCGTGATTGATGACGTCCTCCATCAGACTCAGCGTCAGATACGCCACGCGCGGATCAAGCACCGGTTTCGATATAGGAGCAAAATCGTCCACCACATCTCCCCCGGCTGTTCGAACCGAAGAGATCATGTTGGGTTCAATCCTGACTCCATTGTTAGCAAAGACGGTGTACGCAGCGGCTACCTGGAGCGGCGTAGCGCCATACGCGCCAATCGCCATCGACGGCGTTGCCTCCACGGAAGCGATACCGGCCTGGTGCGCCAATGCAGCCACATTGTCGAAGCCGACCATTTGACCCAGCGCGACGGTGGCGACGTTCTGCGACAACATTAGCGCGGTGCGCGCCGTAATCATGCCCATCTGTTCATGTTTATAGTTATGTGGCGAATACTGTACGGAGCCATTGTCGAAATCGAAGGTCGTGTCGGCGTCGTTCAACATGGTGACGGACGTGAACACACCCTGCTGGCCTGGCAAAGGCACTCCAGTGAGGCTGCTGTTGAATGCGGTTGCGTAGACAAACGGCTTGAACGACGATCCCATTGGCCGCTGGACGACAGCATGATTCAACTGGCTGGCGCCGTAATCACGTCCACCCACCAGTGCAAGCACCTGGCCGGTATGTGGGTTCACAGCGATCATCGCCACTTGAGGATAGGTGATGTTTTGGTTGGTCTGGACCAGCACACCCCTGCGAGTGCGATGTTCGTACCGCCGCCGCACCATTGCGTCCACGCTCTTCATTCCGTCTTCAACGGCCGCTGTGGCGATGCTCTGCAGGTCTGGATCAAGAGAGGTGTAGATGTGCAGCCCCTCACCGTTAATGTCGCGATCTCCGTAGCGCTCCGTTAGTTTCTTGCGCACCAGGTCGACAAAATACGGCGCCTCGCGCTCGTCCACGCTGAACGGAGTCAGACTCAGCGGCGCTGTCTTGGCCTCCTTCGCTTGTTGGCGCGTAATCGAGTGGGTTTCAACCATGGAGTCCAGCACGATGTTTCGCCGGACAATGGCGCGGTGCGGATATCGATATGGCGACAGGCGGCTGGGTCCCTGAATCATGCCGGCCAGCAACGCGCACTCCGGCAGCGTCAGGTCGCGAATATTCTTGCCGAAATAGGCCTGGGCGGCTTCTCCAAAGCCGTTGATTGCAAAACTGCCTCGCTGGCCTAGCGGAACTTCATTGGCATAAATGGTGAAAATTTGCTTCTTTGTATAGCGATGTTCCAACTGGAACGCGATCGCGGTCTGAATGATCTTGCGTCTCCACTGCTTTTCCGGCGAGAGGAAAAAAAGCCGCGCCACCTGCATGGTCAGCGTGGAGCTGCCCTGGCTGTACCGCCGCGACCGCAGATCGGCAAAGAATGCGCCGAAGACCCGCGTGTAATCCACGGCGCCGTGCTCAAAAAAACGCCTGTCTTCGATGGACGTGACGGCAGGGACAAGATATTTAGGCAGCTCGTCATAGGTCACCAGGCGTCGCTTGCCGCGATCCTTATCGGAGAGTCCGGTAATTAGTTGCGGTTCCAGTTCGTACGCACTTAACTGCTCGCCGTCATCCGCCTTGATCGCCTTTACCACGCCCTTCGCCGTGTATACCGTCGCGCCATCCGGAGCATGGTACGACTGCGGCCCGGGCTGAATGTGGATGCTGCTCTCGGTTAGCGAGTAGGTTCCCAATTGCGACGGATGGGATTGGCCAACCGGACTATATCCCGCCTGATTCAGTTGATGCGCAATTTCTTGCACGCTATATTTCTGATTCGGCCGAATCTCTGCCGGAGCCGCATAGATCTTCGCCGTATTCGCAAATAGCGGCTGGCGCAGGCGCTGTTCCACTACGTGTTCGTAGGCGTGATAGTAGTAGGCGAAAACGATGCCGCCCACCGCGCAGACCAACAAAACGCATGCCGCCAGTGCAAGCACCACTCTGATTTTCCAATCAGAGTGCCATTGCTTGCCGCCCCCGCGGCGGCTGGATCGCGTGCGTGGACGATTTCCGCCGCCGGTTGTGACGCGTGTCCTGCCGGCTCCGTTGGATGGAATGGGCCGCGATGTTGCTCGCGGCGGTCTCTCGGTTCCTGCCATTGTTCCTCTCGACTGTCGTTGCCCGGTGGACTACTGTCGTTGCCGGTGCGCGTGCAGGGCGCTTCATTGTATTCGCCGGCGGGTCGTTGGCCTATGTCAAAGCGCCCGGCGTGGCTGCCTGCACCCGTTCTTGAATCTGTTTTGCGGCGGATTCAAGCGGGATATCTTCGCTGCTCCTAGTGGACCGCGTAACCAACTCCACAATTCCGTCGACGGCTTTTTTTCCTACGTTCACCCGGAATGGAATTCCCACCAAGTCTGCATCTTTGAACTTTACGCCGGCGCGCTCTTCGCGATCATCCAGCAGAACGTCCAGTCCGGCAGCGCTCAACTCGTCTGCCAGCTTTTCGCCGCTGGCTTTTAGACCGGCATCGCTCACGTTGGTAATCGTCACCACGACATCAAACGGCGCAATCGAGGGCGGCAGGGAGAACCCATTGTCATCGAAGCTTTGTTCCACGTTCGCGGTCAGGATGCGCTCAATGCCGATGCCGTAGCTACCCATGATTGGGGTAACTTCTTTCCCGTTCGGATCCAGCACGCGCGCGCCCATGCTGTCCGTATAACGGTACCCAAGTTTGAAAATGTGTCCGATCTCCACAGCTTTGGCGACACGCAGCGGTGCGTTGCACGTGGGGCAACCTTCGCCCTCGTTCACTGCACGAACGCTGGCCGCGACCGTCCAGGTAAAATCCCGCTTCGGCGTTACATTGCGGAAATGGTAGTCCAGCTTGTTGGAGCCACAAATCATGTTACTGCGCTCCGACAGGGCTTCATCCAGCACCACGACCATCTTCAACCTGTTGGCCGCCGCCCAGAACTGCTGCGTTCTGTTGGGTTGGAAGGTTGTGCTTTGCAATTCGGGCAGTAAGTTCGGCTCGACTGTCTGGGTCAACCCGACCGGCCCTAAAAATCCTCCCGGCGCCTTGAAGTAGATTGCCAGCTCCTCCGGCAGCATGGGTCGTAATTGTCCGGAACGCAGTAACCCCATCAGCTTGGTCTCGTTCACATTGTGATCGCCGCGCAAAAAGACGGCCACCGCCAGCCAAACTGGTTGGTCAGCCGCATCGCGCTTTTCCGCCATGTAAGCCACGCACTTGATGTCCTGGCTGGCACTCACCTTCATGAATGCGGTCACGTCCGCAATCGCGCCCATTCCCGGAGTATGGACCAGTTCCGGCTGACCATCGCCGGTCGGCGCCAGGTCTTCGGCAAACGACAATTGCGAGGTCGCTTTCTCTACGTTCGCGGCGTACCCGCAGGCTGCACAGCTGGCGATCAGGTCTTCTCCGGCATCCGTGTACACCATGAACTCCTGCGATTGACTGCCCCCCATCGCGCCGGAGTCCGCCTCGACCGCGACAAACTTCAGGCCACATCGAGAGAAAATTCGCCGATAGACGGTGTCATGTTTCTGGTAGCTGGCATCGAGTCCCGCCGCATCGATGTCGAAGGAATAGGCATCCTTCATCAGGAACTGTCGCACACGGAGCAGTCCCGCCTTGGGCCGCGGTTCATCGCGAAACTTGGTCTGGATCTGATACCAGATCTGCGGCAGCTGTTTGTAGCTGCGCAGTTCTTTACGCGCGATTTCCGTCATCACTTCTTCATGCGTCATTCCCAGGCACAGGTCGGCGCCCTTGCGATCTTTCACGCGAAACATGTTGTCGCCCATGCTGGTCCAGCGGCCGCTCTGCTCCCACAACTCGCGTGGCAGCAAAGCAGGCAGCAGAAATTCCTGTCCGATCGAGTCCATTTCTTCGCGCACGATGGCGACGATCTTGTTGATCGAACGCTGCCCGAGGAACAGGTAGGAGTAGATGCCGGCGCCCAGCTGGCGGATGTATCCGGCGCGAACCAGAAACTTGTGACTGGCGACTTCGGCGTCTGCCGGGGCTTCACGAAGAGTGGGAAGAAAAAGCTGCGACCAGCGATGCATGGGTAGGGTCAATGTCCTTATCGTGTTCAATAGCTCAATCTGTTCATTCTACTTGTTTCTGCGCCGGTCTCCTGCGCTTGCGCAGCGGTTGCACGTTGGATGCGCCTCCTGGCCCTTAGCGGCTACCCGAAACGGTCGGTCCACTGGTGTCGTGTTGGCGGAGCAGAGCACTCCGTAGCGCGCCGACTTCTGTGCGCTCCGGGTGAGAGAAGCAGTCCCGCGAGATAGCTAGAACAACTCCGTGCCCCACAGATCGTGCAGGTGGATGACACCTTCGACCGTGCCCTCGCCATTCACAACGATCAGCGAAGTGATTTTGCGATCTTCCATGCGACGCAAGGCTTCAGCGGCAAACTCGTTCGCGGCAATCGTCAGAGGGTTGGGATGCATCGCTTCGCCCGCTGTCTTGGCCAGCGCACTCGCACCCTCCTTCTCCAGCAGACGACGCAAATCGCCGTCACTCAGCAGCCCCACCAGCTTTCCGTCCGCTACGACCGTGGTCATGCCCAGCCCTTTGCTCGACATTTCGTAGATCACGTCTGTCATCGCCGTCTTCGGCGCAACCCGCGGCACGGCATCGCCAGAATGCATCAACTGCTCGACCCGCATCAGCCGTTTTCCCAGCTTTCCGCCCGGATGAAGATTGGCGAAATCCTGCGCCCGAAAACCCTTGCGCGCAGAGATGGCAATCGCCAGTGCATCGCCCAAGGCCAGCATTGTTGTCGTCGAGGCCGTAGGCGCCAGACCCAGCGTGCAGGCCTCCTGTTCCACAGAACAATCCAGCACCACATCGCTGGCCTGGGCGAGGGTGGAATGCATGTCGCAACAGAAGCTGATCAGCGCATCGCCGATGCGCTTCAACATTTCCAGCAGGCGAAGAATCTCTTCCGTCTCGCCGCTTGCCGACAGCGCAATCACCACATCGCCTTTGGCCAACATGCCAAGATCGCCGTGATGCGCCTCGGCGGGATGCAGAAACAGGGCCGGGGAGCCAGTGGAACTGAGCGTAGCGGCAATCTTCTGCGCGATGATTCCGCTTTTGCCCATGCCGGTGACCACGACGCGACCGCCCGCGATGCCGCAGGCAATAATCAGATCCACTGCTCGGCCAAACTCCCTGACCATGCTGTTCGGGGAGGTAGCATCTGTTTCCAGTCGATCGGCCAATGCCATCAATGCCTGGGCCTCAATCCGAACCAACTGTGCCGGATCGACGCCGCCAGCGCTAATCCGCATGCTGGACACGCGCGACATACTTTCGGATTTTTTCTGTGCTTTCATCGATATCCGCAGCAGAGAACTGAGTTAGAAGATACTGCATCGGGGCCGGGGAAGCCATCTTGCACGACGACGACGAGCAGGGCTAATACTGCCTTCATCTATATCGCTCAACACTTGCATATTACGAAAGTGTTCCGCCACTCGTAATGGAGGGATGCACGATAGTTCAACATTGACGCAGAAATCTCTAGACAGCTTGCGCCAGAGACTTGTAATTTCTTGTTTGACTCTTGTCAGCAAACGGCCTTTTTTAGAGAAGTCATAACGAGCCGTGCTCGAGCGCCGAAAAACAATTTGCTCATTTTTCTGCCCTTGGCCGGCGAACCCGCCTCACTTCTCCAGCCTCGGAAATCATGCCACGCACTTCAACCCCATTGGAGTTGACCCTGATGCATGCCCTGGGATTTCCGTCTCACTCTGTTCCTACACACTCCTGGAAGGTCGCGGCCTTGCTAGCGCCGCAGGACCATTGCTCGCGACGCTGCTCCATAGGAACATGGCTGCTCTCGGTGTTTGCAATCCTGGCCGTCCTCGTGTCTTGTTCACGGGCCGTCTACGCAGCCACCTACACCGTGACGGATTTGACGGACAATCCAGCAGACACGGGTTCGCTGCGCTATGCGGTGAATACGGCCGTCAGCGGAGATCAGATTAGCTTTGCACCGAATGTCATCGGGACAATCACGCTGACCAACGGCCCTCTGGCGGTGAACACCAATGTGACGATTCAGGGTACGGGCGCGAGCCTGCTGACCATCTCCGGAAACCACGCTTCGCCGGTATTCACAATCTATGCCCCGGGCACGGTAAATCTATCCGGAATGATGATCGCGAACGGCAACAACACGAACAACGGCGGAGGCATCGACCACATCTTTACCAGCGGCACGTTGACGGTGGACAAATGCGCTTTCTCGGGCAATACCACGGCCGCTGGCGGTGGCGCGATCGCAAATGGCGGCGTCCTGGTGGTTTCCAACAGCACGTTTGCCGGCAACACGGCCGGATCCGGTGGCGTTGGCGCCGGCATCTTCAACAATGGCGGCACGACGAGCATTGAAAACAGTACGTTTTCTGGAAACAGTTCACCCGTTGGCCCTGGCGGCGGCATTTTTAATAACGGTACGATGACCGTAAGCAACACCACGATCGCCGGGAATACGGGCGCCGGCATTTTCAGCAATGGCGGTGGTCCTACGGTGACGTTGTCCAACACCATCGTGGCCGGCAATACCGGCATCGACTGCGATGGCTGCGGCACGCAAAGCACTAACAACATGATCGGCGGCACACCCGATCTTGGTCCGCTGCAATTTAACGGAGGTGCCATAGCAACCATGATGCCGCTGCCGGGCAGCCCCGCGATTGGCGCTGGATTGGGCAGCACGCTAGCTTCCGATGAGCGCGGCTTTGTCCGCTCAACGGGAACCGGCGTAGCGAGCGATCTGGGGGCTGTACAGACGAATTATTTGACCGTAACCACTTTGAACGACTCCACCGAAGCGGGAACTTGTACCAGTGGTGCGGCCTGCTCGCTTCGGGATGCAATCAACCTGGCGAACAGCGACGGTTCGGGCGACATTGTGTTTCAGTCGGGCCTGACAGGAACTATTCCGCTGACCGGCATATTGCCTTCGATTACCGCAGACACAAATATCGCCGGACCGGGTGCCAAACTGCTCAGCATCTCCGGAGGCGGCAATTCTTCTGTAATGGATATTCCCAACATAGCCACCAGAGTCAATGTAAGCGGCGTGAGCATTATCTACGGAAACGACCCAATCACTAAGACTGCCGCCATTTCCAACAGTGGCATCTTGGGGGTAGAAAACACTGTTTTCTCAGGTGATGAGGGGGACAACGGCGGGGCCGTGTTCAACGTCGGAGTCTTGGGCGTGGAGAATTCTACCTTTTCCAGCGATTTTGCTACCTACGGCGGCGGTATCGACAACCAGGGTACACTCGTACTCGCCAATAGCACCTTTACGGGCAATCGAGCTTATAACGGGGATGGCGGCGGCATCGAAAATAGCGGCAATGCCATGGTGTTCGACAGCACGTTCACGGGCAACGAGGTTCTGAATGGTGCAGTTGGCGGCGGCATGGACAGCAGCGGAGGTCGGCTCACGGTGACCAACAGTATCGTCACCGGAAATATGAACCTGAATACGAACACAGAGGACGACTGCAACAATTGCACCCAAAACGGCCCGATGCTTATTGGCGGCGTGAATCCGCAGCTCGGCGCGCAGGCCTATAACGGAGTCGGCGCCATGGTGCAGACAATGTTGCCGTTGCCGGGCAGCCCGGCTATCCAGGCGGGAGATCCGACGCAATTGCCTGTAGGTTTGACGATCGATGAACGCGGCTTCGCGCGGCTGACGGGCGGAAAATTAGACTTAGGGGCGGCCCAGACCAACTACACTTCGGTGCAGTTTGTGCAGCAGCCGACAAATACCTCCTTCAACGTGCCAATCACCCCTGCCGTGACGCTTGAAGTACTGGAAACGAACAGCAATCTTCCAGCGCCCAACAATACGGATGTAGTGGATAACGTTCCCATCACGTTGACCCTGAATGGTTCTGGAACACTCGGCGGAACGCTGACGCAGACGACCTCCGGAGTGGCCAGCTTCGGCGATTTGACGGTGAGCTCTCCGGGCACGGGCGACACCTTGTCTACGAGCTTGACAGTAACGCCAGCCGGCGTGACTCCCGCGCAGACGCTGACAGCGACCAGCAATCCCTTTGACATCACGCTGGTGACGTCGACAGTGAGCTTCAATCCGCCGCTGCCCGCAAGCGTCACCTATGGCGTGGCGCCCCTCACCTTAAAGGCGACGACAGTCTCCTCAGGCACGCCGACGGGGCAAACAGTCGGCTTCCATGTGAACTCCGGGCCGGCAACGATCAGCGGCAATGTTCTTACAATTACTGGTGCGGGAACCGTTGTGGCGGAGGTGGACGCGGCCGCCAACGGAACCTATGCCGCATCCTCTGCAACGTCCTCGATTACAGTCATACAAGCCGCCTCGCAACTGGCGTTGACAGCTTCGACTGCCCAGGCCCCCGTGGGGAGCTCGGTGACTTTGACGGCGACGGCAAGTTCGCTTTCCGGAACGCCGACCGGCACTGTCTCGTTTCTCTCTGGTGGCACAACTCTGGGAACCGGTACGTTGAACGCCCAAGGGGTAGCTACGCTCGCCGTGACTACACTTCCAGCGGGTTCAAACACCATCACGGCCACCTATCCCGGCGATACCGACTTCAGTGGATCGCAAGCGCAACTCGCGGGGGCCATTGTCGTCGGCATACCCGGGTTCGCGATGACTTCCAGCAATGTGAGTCTTACCGTTAAGGCCGGTTCCACCGGCAATGTCACCCTGACGCTGACCCCAACATTTGGATATACCGGCTCGCTAACCTTCGCCTGCGCTGGAATGCCAGGAGCATCCACCTGCGCGTTCCAGCCTGCCACCGTTCAGTTCGACGGCTCGGGCAATCCTGTACAGGTCACCGTGACGATGAAGATTGCCGCCGCGCAATTCCTCTCTCGCGGGACCCAGGTGGCGAGGCTGCTTCCATTGATTCCGCTGGGCGGATTGCCCATACTTCCGGCTGCGGTCTTGTGGCTCCCGGAAACCGACGATCTGTCGGACCTGAGAATCGCCGGAGTCCAAGACGATTCGATCAACCTTCGTTCCAAGCCGCATCGCTGGATCCGGATCGGCATGCTCGTGCTCTTCGCAATGGGCCTGCTGGGAATGCTGTTCGGGTGCGCCGGACAGGCGGTCACACCCACCGGTGGCCAGTACAACGTCACCATCACGGCAGCGGGAGCGGGAGCAACCAACCAGACTGTGGCCGTTCATCTGAACGTAACTGCGTAGTTTTATGTAGCGTTCAAGCCACGGTCTAGATTCTGGCTCCATCGGCACAAGCGCGGGCAATCCGCATCCTTGTCGGGTCTGGGGATGGATGCGGTGGCGCCAACCCCGATACAATAGAGAGTTGGATCCCCAGCCCATTGGCGCACGGGATCAAGGAGTGGGAATGAAGCGCAGCGCAATGGTTGTCCTGATTCTGGTGGCAGGCGTCACCGCCATGGTCTGGTCTGGAGTGATGGCGTACCGGATGAGAAAGGCGATGAATACCACCCCGGCGTCGCAGACCGTGTCGCCAGAGCTACGCAAGTTTCTCGGTGAGCCTTCCACGAACTCGGGGAATAGTCCTGCGACGACCTCCAGCGCGGATGTAAACTCGCCAGCAGCCCAGGGGCTGCCCGATTTTCGGGAGAAGGCCGCTCCGTCCTTCACTTTAAAGAGCGTCGATGGCAAGACCGTCTCCCTCTCGGATTACAAGGGAAAGGCCGTTTTGCTGAATTTCTGGGCCACCTGGTGCGGCCCCTGCAAGCTGGAAATGCCGTGGCTGATCCAAATGCAGAACAAATATGCCTCCAAGGGTTTTACCGTGCTCGGCATTTCTGAGGATGACGGGTCGACCAAAGAGGTCAGCGATTTTATGGCGAAAATGGGCGTCGATTATCCCGTGCTGATGTACAACGATCAGCTGAATAAGGCCTACGGCGGCATCGACTATCTGCCGACGTCCTATTACATCGGGCGCGATGGCAAGGTGATCATCGAATCTGGTGGGCTGATTTCCGAAAGCGAAATGGAAGCCAATATTCAAAAAATTCTCGCCACGGGGGCTTGAGCGTGTCAGGAGGAAAGTCAGCGGTTGTTTTCATATTGGCTGCAGGAATCGTGTGCGCAGGCGCCTCCCTGGGGCAGGCGGGATGGCAGCCCGGTCCGCGTGGCATCGGCTTTGGCGCACCCAGATCGAAACAATGGGTGCAGATGATTTCTTCGCCGCAAGTTGCCGTCAAGGCCACCCCACCCGTCGCTGCTCCAAAAGCGGTTGAGCTGCGATTCACTGTCCAGCAGGGATTGCATATCAATTCTCATTCGCCGCATTCGGAGTTCCTGATTCCGACGACGCTGACCCTCGAGAAGACGCCCGGCGTTGAAATTGCTCAAGTTGATTATCCCCCTGGGGTGGATTATCACTTCGAATTCTCTCCGAAAGATGCGCTCAGCGTGTATACGGGCGAGTTTGCCGTAGCTGTCCGGCTCCATGCGCGTGCCGGTCATTATGCCATGCATGGCCAACTGCACTACCAGGCCTGCGACAACAAAGCCTGCAATCCGCCGCAGACGCTTCCCGTGCAGTTGGATGTAACAGCCCGCTAGTAATATTCGACAAAACCTTAGAGCATTTTCTGTAATGATGTAGACTGTCTCTGGCGAGACTCTGCGGCGATGGAATCGATGGCGAAAGCGTATGGGGATGATCTGCGCCGTAAGTTTCTGTTGGCCTACGATCAGGGCGAGG
>JAJXZK010000028.1 GCA_021780095.1 Acidobacteriota bacterium
GCCAATAAAGCCAATAAGATGAGGGGGGCTTTAGCCCCTGAGGAAAGACCGCATCTGAACATTCTCGAATTTTGCAAGTGGCTCGGATGACCTGAATTTCTCGCGCGCCGTGAAGAAGCGCGGGCCGCTGGTGGAGTGAGTGCCATTGCGTACCGAAGTCGAGTCAAGGTAAGCTTGACCATCCCGCGCGTGCGGAGTGGCTGGTTCCAAGGTGATCGCCGAGGCCCAGACATGAACGAACGACACGAAGCCCGATTCTACGAAGTATTGAAGGATGGGTTTGTGCGGTGCGCTCTGTGCCCGCATCGCTGCCGGATAGCCGAGGGCGGGCGCGGTGTGTGCGGTGTGCGCTATTGCCTGGGCGGCAAGCTTTACACGCTGGTTTACGACAAGGTCGTTTCGCAAAATATCGATCCCATCGAAAAGAAGCCTCTGTTCCACTTTTATCCCGGATCGCGGGCCTATTCCATTGCTGCCGTGGGATGCAGTCTGCATTGTGCGTTCTGTCAGAATTGGGAGATTTCCCAGTGGGCGAAGACGCAACTGCCGGGGCGGATTTCTCCGCACGAAGAGATTGAAGACCGCGAGCCCGCTTCTCAATGGCTGGAAAAGCTGGAAGAGGCGATCCCCGGGGAGTCCGTAACGCCGCAGGCGATCGTCGGCGCGGCTCTTGCGTCCGGCTCGACTTCGATTGCCTATACGTATACGGAACCAACCATCTTTTACGAGCTCGCCTATGACACCGCGCTGCTAGCGCGAAAACAGGGGCTCAAGAATATCTTTGTCACCAGCGGCCAGATCGATGCGGCACCATTGCGCGAGCTGGCCACGGTGCTGGATGCCGCCAATATCGACCTCAAATATTTCAAGGAACAGAGCTACCAGCGCATCAGCGGCGTGCACATGCAGCCGATACTCGATGCGATCAGGCTTTATCGCGGCCTGGGCTTATGGGTGGAGGTGACGACGCTGGTGATTCCCGGCGTCAATGACTCGGATGAAGAGCTGAAAGCGATCGCCGAATTTGTATGTTCAGTGGGCGCCGAGATCCCCTGGCATGTCTCACAGTTCCATCCCACCTATAAGATGCTTGACAGACCCATCACTCCACTGGAAACCCTGCAGAGGGCCGGTCGCATCGGGCGGGCGGCAGGCTTGCGCTATGTCTACGAGGGCAATGTGCCCGGCGTGAAGGGCGAAGATACCTTTTGCTGCCACTGCGGCGCCTTGCTGATCGATCGGTATGGATTCCATGTGCAAAGTAACCGCATCCGCAACGGCTGCTGTCCCGATTGCGGCGCGTCGATCGACGGCGTTGGGATGAGCGGCTAACTGCCATGTCCAGCAGGTAAGCTACCGTAAATAAACAGCTCATCGACGGTATGTCTTCGGCGGCGGCTCAGGTATAACTCCGGGAATCGCAGCGGTTCAGAGCGTCCGTCCGCAGCGGCGCCGGAGACGGGTCCGCTTGCAGAAGCAAGCAGAAGAAAGACAGCTGAACTGACCCACCGGCCGCAAGCGCGTTCAGCCCCGATCGTAGTGAACGAGGGAGGCAGATCCTGACGATTCAATCCATCACGCGGCTCGAAGGCCACGGCAAGATTGATATTGATCTCGGCGATCAAGGCGACGTGGAGCCCTACCCGTCGCTGTCGAGAGGGTTGTGGCGCAGGTCACCAACACAAAGCCCTTCATCTGGCGCAAAATCGTCGACCGAATCAACTCTGTCGCGCGGTGTTATGAGAGGAGTTTAGAGACGGCACGCGGGACATTTCAGCAGCAGTCTTGTTTCTTGTGAAGTTCGTAGAACGCTTTCCGGATTTCCGGGCTCGTTCCGATCGTCAATCCAACGTCATATGCGTGTATAAACCCTGGCAGGATGGTGAGTCTTTGCGTGGGAGCCAGATAGGAGCAGGCATCGCCATCCGGTCCTGTTGTTGGATTCTTCGCAGGCCGATACCGATAAGCTGTAATTGTGCTGGTTCCGGGAAAATAAACGCCGAGCCCCCAATCATTTTCATCGACATAGGCAGCCCAATTTTCATCGGCACTTATCTGCTCGTTGGGCCAGCCGATCTCCCGGTAGCTCAATGGCGCTTCGGTCCAGGGTTCTTTTCCTGTGTACGTAACAAGCCTTGAAAGTTCTCCATCCACAAACACAGCAGGAACTTCCTGCTGCGCGGCAGTGTTTCTTCGGGAACCGTGATATGTGAACTTGAAATGGAGACGGGCGCACTTACCGTGCAACTGGATCCATTCTTCCATGATTGCACCGGGTACGTCCGCATCCGTTGCCCAAAGCTTGGGTTCGGTCTTGACATAGATTTCGGCGGGAGTGATCCGCGAATCGAGAACCTTTGCACGTTTTCCGTGGCATCCACCACCCTGCACCGGATTCCATCGCCAGGGATGGCCACTCCAATGGGAACCGTCGCGGTCTCCATAATAGGATTGCTGAATGAAACGGCCAGTATCGTGATGGTTTACCAGGTTCCGCTCTGGATGTCTCTGCGAAAAGCAGAAAATTGCCCCGCCTGAAGCAAGATCGACGCCGATGCGCACATGGTCATTCTCAATGAAAGCAGGACGACCAGGATTGTCACTATTTCTGACGCTGGCTGGAAGCAGTCGACAGCAGGCGGCCAGAGCAGGGAACGCCTGGCGAGCAAGGAGAGAGAGTGAGCCGATGCGCAAGAGTTCCCTGCGATTCATTGCACCTCCTGCGCAATCCTTTACAGATTGTTACACTTGACATCCATTTGAGTGGCGCAAAGTTCTTTGTCTCGGCTCGCCGAATGGGGATTACGTCCCAAAATTCTGTAGAAAACGGTTGTGCTGCGAGCCGAGTCTCTGCTTGTGAAGCGGCTGCAATCAGCCTTTCGTGGGAGCAAGAAATGCGAATACTTGCGGCCCATCCGGATCATCCCCGTGCATGTTATCGCTTTTATTTTCTTTTAATTACCTGATGGCATGAGATTCTGACAAGCAGAGACAAAATTCGCACAAAATTTTCCTATTGACAGTCGCCCACAGCCAAGCTAAGGTTTTCTGACGTTAGATTTCTGCGTCATGGGAGGCCCAATGGAATTCCTCAGGCTGCGTGTGTCACAATCGGCAACTCTTTCACAAGAATCCTATCGCCGGAGCACTTCCGAATTTCCCCGGAA